>CANQHZ010000037.1 GCA_947623805.1 uncultured Lachnospiraceae bacterium
CTGAAAATCCAGTCTTTATAAAGGGTTAAAGGGTGTACGGCTGTTATGGAAAGATAATTAGGCTGTCAAACTTCCGACATATCAGCTCCATTCTTAAACATTCCCATCAAAATATATATACACGTTTCCACATCAGCACAAATTACACCTTGCCAAACTCCCAATATAATGTTACTGTAATTATGTAGTAAAACAAAACACCACACAAATGGAGGGAACTAATGGGGGGATTCTTTGGAGTAGCAGCAAAACATGACTGCGTATTTGATTTATTTTTCGGAACGGACTATCATTCTCATCTTGGCACAAGGCGCGGCGGCATGGCAGTGTACGGCGAAAAGGGCTTTGACCGCTCAATCCACAACATCGAAAACTCGCCCTTCCGCACCAAATTTGACAAGGACATGCAGGAAATGAAAGGCTGGTATGGGATAGGCTGCATATCGGACTTCGAGCCGCAGCCGTTGATCGTGCGATCGCATCACGGCACATACGCGTTGACTACAATCAGCAAAATCAACAACATGGACGAGCTCGCAAAGCTCCTGTTTGACAACGGACATTCGCATTTCCTCGAAATGAGCGGAGGCGACATAAACGCCACGGAAATGGTAGCCGCGCTCATAAACCAGAAAGAAAACCTAATTGACGGCATACACTATGCGCTTGAAATGGTGGACGGCTCGGTCTCAATCCTGCTGATGAACAAGGCGGGCATTTACGCCGCAAGGGATAAATACGGCAGGACACCTATAGTCGTAGGGAAAAAAGAAGACGCTTTCTGCGTCTCGTTTGAAAACTTCGCATACAAAAATTTAGGCTATACAGACTACAAGGAGCTTGGAGCAGGAGAAATCGCTGTCATAACAAATGACAAGTGTGTCACTTTAGTAAACCCGAATAAGGAAATGAAAATCTGCACCTTTTTATGGGTATATTACGGCTATCCGTCAAGCTCTTATGAGGGCGTGGGTGTGGAGAATATGCGCTACAGATGTGGGCAAAAAATGGCTCAGCGCGACAGCGTAAAACCCGACATAGTCGCGGGCGTGCCGGATTCAGGCACGGCGCACGCGATAGGCTACGCAAATGCATCAGGTATACCATTTTCAAGGCCATTTATCAAATATACTCCGACATGGCCGCGTTCGTTTATGCCTACAGTGCAGAGCAGGAGAAATCTCATCGCAAAAATGAAACTGCTTGCCGTAGAGGAGCTTATCAGGGACAAGAGCCTACTGTTGATTGACGACTCAATTGTAAGAGGCACGCAGCTAAGGGAAACCACGGAATTTCTATATCAGAGCGGCGCAAAGGAGGTTCATATACGCCCCGCATGTCCGCCGTTGCTTTATGGTTGCAAATACCTAAACTTCTCGCGCTCGTCATCGGAGATGGACCTCATAACAAGGCGCGTGATAGACAGGCTTGAAAACGGAAATGTGACAGACGAAGTGCTTGCCGAATATGCAGACCCTGAGTCGGAAAAATATGAGCGTATGGTAGAGGAAATCAGAAAAGAACTCAATTTTACGACACTCAGGTTCAACAGGCTTGACGATATGCTTGATGCCGTAGGGATAGAAAAGGACAGGCTGTGTACATACTGCTGGTCGGGAAAAGAATAAGACAGGCAGCAGGAAATTTAGATAAAATATACAAAACAGGGGTTGGTTTGCAATGCATTAAGCCCCTGTTTTTGTGCATTAAGCCCAAACTTGAAAACTTTAATGGCATAATTGAAGTCTCCTAATATACTAAATAATAATGCGTAAAAAATGGTGAGCTGATGAAAAGCATTTATATAGGCGATTCGGGAGTTTTTGTGGAGTATCTGCAGCTTGCGCTTAGCAGGGCAGGATTTCCGACAGAGATAGACGGGCATTTCGGGGGAAAAACCTGCCGTATGCTGAGAGCGTTTTTGGGAGAAAGCGCTGCAGGCTGCTATGTTGACGAATATGTATGGGAGCGTCTGCTGCCGTATTTAAAAGGCTATACTACGCATACGGTAAAAGAGGGAGATACCATCGCAAAAATTGCGCAAATGCATGATACATCAGTCGAGGCAATACTTACGGCAAATCCGTCAGTGGAGGTTATGAATTTGCAGATAGGCGCGCAGATATATGTGCCGTTTTCATTTCCTCTTGTGTCGGAGGAAGTGCAGTATACATCATATTTAAGTGAGTATATTATAGAGGGGCTTTCCGTGCGCTATCCGTTCCTTATTACGGGCTGCATAGGCAAAAGCGTGATGGGCAGGCAGATATGTTATATGCAGCTTGGCTCGGGCAAAAAACAAGTCTGCTATGCGGCGGCGTTTCATGCAAATGAGTGGATAACCACACCAGTTTTGCTTAAATTTGCGGAGGAGTATTGTGCAGCTTATGCGGAGAAAAGTGAGCTTTACGGTGAAAATGCCCATTCGCTTTATGAGCAGTATACCTTATTTTTAGTGCCAATGGTAAATCCTGACGGCGTAGACCTCGTGAACCACGCATTAGACAGTGTACCATACGAAACAAAGGCGGCGAATATAGCATCAAGTTATCCGGACATACCTTTTCCCGACGGCTGGAAAGCAAACATTGACGGCATTGACTTAAATTTGCAGTTTCCTGCGGGTTGGGAGTGTGCGCGAGAAATCAAGTTCGCGCAAGGGTATGTGTCGCCCGCGCCGCGTGATTTTGTGGGCGTTGCTCCGCTTACCGCGCCCGAGAGTAACGCAATGTACGATTTTACTGGCTCGCATGACTTTTTGCTGATACTTGCGTACCACACTCAAGGAGAAGTCATTTACTGGAAATACCTCGACTATGAGCCTGAAAATTCTCGCCGTATTGCACAATATTTTTCACAGGTCAGCGGTTATACCCTAGAGCTTACGCCTAAAACGTCAGGCTATGCGGGATATAAAGACTGGTTCATTCAGGAATATAACCGCCCGGGCTGTACCATAGAGGCAGGGCTAGGTGAAAATCCGTTGGATATGAGCCAGTTTGCGCAGATATACGAAGCCAATAGGCTTATCCTCGTCGGAGGAATGACACAGGTATAAAAATAATATGACCTTCAGGCTGATAGGACATTCAGCCTGAAGAAAGAATAGATTTTATTTTGTGTGAAAAATGATTAAATGTGCTGTCCTCTGAAGTGTCGGCATATGTACCTGGTTTATTGAAATGCAGTAATGTCTTAGAATTTAGAACCACGCGCGTCTCTATAATAAGTATAGCATTTTGAAAAATAATGTATATAGTAAAATAGTACCAATCTTCTGTACTTTGATGTTGAAACAGACAATAATAAGTAGTATCATTATTATATAATTAGATTAAAACATTAAGGAACTCTAAGACGGCAAAAGACGCCGCCTAAGACTTCCTAAATGTTTAAGAAAAACGCAAGGTCGGCGTTTTTCATTATAAACGATGGGTATGGAGGAAGAAATGAAAAAAATATTTATAGACGGCAGCGAAGGCACTACGGGGCTTCGCATTTTTGAGCGCTTTGAGGGGCGCGACGATATCGAGCTTTTGAAAATCCCCACAGAGCTGCGAAAAGATCCTGCCGAGGTAAAAAAGTATATAAACGCGTCAGACATCACTTTTTTATGTCTTCCCGATGCGGCAGCAAGAGAGGCGGTCGCAATGGTGGAAAATGAAAATGTCATAATATTGGACACGTCTACAGCCCACCGCACGCAGGAGGGCTGGGCATACGGCTATCCTGAGCTTTCAAAGGAGCACAGACAGGCAATCAGACATAGCAAAAGAATAGCAGTCCCTGGTTGTTACGCTACGGGTTTTATCACTATTATATATCCTCTAATTAGGGGCGGCATACTCCCCAAGGATTATCCTGTATCTGCTTTTGCCATGTCAGGCTACAGTGGCGCGGGCAAAAAGACAATAGCAGTCTATGAGGGCGAAAACCGCCCGCCTGAGCTTGAAGCCCCAAGAGAATACGCGCTTTCACAGGAGCACAAGCACCTAAAGGAGATGCAGCTGATTACAGGCTTGAGCAGGACGCCGCTGTTTTCCCCAATAATATGCGATTACTACAGCGGAATGCTCCTCACAGTCCCATTTTACACGGATATGCTAAGCGATCAGCAGACGCCCGAGAAAATCCACGCGTTTTTGAGCGAATATTACGGCGGAGAAAAGTTTGTCAAGGTAATGCCGTTTGGAAAAGAAGCCGATTACAACGGCTTCCTCGCCGCCAATTCCTGCTCGGGCTGGGACGGCATTGAGATTTACGTGACAGGAAACGCGGACAGGGCACTCGTGACGACGCGCTTTGACAATCTGGGAAAAGGCGCATCGGGAGCGGCAGTCCAGTGTCTCAACATTCTGCTTGGCTGCGAGGAGGATAAGGGATTAGTCTTATGACAAGTGTACAGCTGCCAAAGGCTTTTGAGGAGAGAATGCAGGATATGCTAAAAGACGCGTATCCTGCTTTCATACACAGTTACTGTGATGAAAAGAAAAGCGCCCTGAGAGTAAACACGCTCAAAGGCACGGTTGAGGAATTTCTGGCAAATTCAGGCTTTGACGGGCTAAAGCCTGTCGCGTGGGAGAAAAGGGGATTTTATTATGATGAAGCCCTGCGCGCGGGAAAACACCCCCTGCACGAGGCGGGAGCGTACTATATTCAGGAGCCAAGCGCTATGGCGCCCGCCGCGTACCTTGATGCAAAGCCTTATGAAAAAGTGCTTGACCTGTGCGCCGCGCCTGGAGGGAAAAGCACGCAGATTGCGTCATATATGGAAAGCACAGGACTTTTAATCTGCAACGAAATCAATCCCGCGCGCGCAAAAATCCTGTCCGAAAATATAGAGCGAATGGGCATAAAAAACGCGGTAGTCACAAACGAGACGCCGCAACGGCTTTCGGAGCTGTTTATCGGCTGCTTTGACCGCGTGCTTGTTGACGCGCCGTGTTCAGGCGAGGGAATGTTCCGCAAAAATGAGGAGGCGGTAAAGGAGTGGAGCCTTGAAAATGTAAGGCTCTGCGCCGAAAGGCAGGGGAAAATCCTTGAGTGCGCCGACTCCATGCTGCGCGCAGGAGGCAGGCTTGTATATTCGACCTGCACCTTTTCCCCAGAGGAAAACGAGGGCAGTATCGCGGGCTTTCTGAAGTCACATCCAGACTATGAGATTGAGGATATCTATAAATATGAAGGAATGGCGTCAGGCAGTCCTGAATGGGCAGGCTGCGGTCAAATGAACGATGCGGCGCAGGAGGGCTTAGACTGCAGCCCGAGTGCGCTTGAACGCACAATCAGGCTTTTCCCGCATCTTATAGAGGGCGAAGGACATTATATCGCTGTGTTAAAAAAGGGCGGAGAAGTGCCAGCAGCTTACAGGGGAATTTATGCAAACGGTCTTCAAAAGGGAATAAAGCCCAAAGAAATAAAAGAGCTTTTGGAGTTTGTGAACGATGCCCTGAATACAAGCCTGTTTGATGAAAAAAAGGAATGTATAGTGCGCTTTGGCGAACAGCTTTATCTTATGCCTGATGAAATGCCGTTGATTGACAAGCTTAAGGTGCTGCGCGCGGGACTTCATTTAGGCACGCTCAAAAAGAACCGTTTCGAGCCGTCACACGCGCTTGCCCTTGCGCTGAAATCCAGTGACGCAAAAAGGACCTACGCGCTTTCAGATGATGAGGCGGCGGCGTTTATAAACGGACAGGCAATAAATATAGCGCCTGATGCCGAAACGCCTGTGGAAAAGGGCTGGTGCCTTATGACGTACAGGGGCTACAGCATTGGCTGGGGAAAGCTTGCGGGACAGATGATTAAAAATCACTATCCAAAGGGACTTAGAAAATAACGGGGTAAATAATCATGGCAGCAAAAGAAAATTCAAAAACAGCGCTCAGGCTTACTGAGGGCAGACCTGTAAAGCTTATATTGTTGTTTGCTATTCCTGTTTTCTTTGGAAACCTTTTTCAGATACTGTACAGCCTTGTAGATACGAAAATCGTGGGCAGCATACTGGGCGCTGACGCTCTTGCGGCAGTGGGCTCCGTCTCCGTGCTGTACACATTGCTGACAGGCTTTTTCAATGGACTGAGCCTTGGTTTCAGCGTGATAACCTCGCGCTTTTACGGAAGCTGTGATGAAAAAGGCTTGAAGAAAAACGTGGCGGGCGCGATTGTGCTTGGCTTTATCACGGCGGCAGTCATAATAGTCCTTATATCGCTTTTTCTTCGTTCAATTTTAGGGCTTTTGCATGCAGGCGGGGGACAGGCGGATATGTCGCGGCAGTATATAAGCATACTGATTTGGGGAATGTTTGTTACAATAGCCTACAACCTCTGCGCGAACACTCTCAGGGCAATCGGCGATTCAGTGACGCCGCTGGTGTTTCTGATAATAGCTTCATTTACAAATGTGGCGCTTGACTACATATTTATATTAAATTTCGGGCTCGGCGTAAAAGGGGCGGCAATTGCGACAGTCGTGTCACAATTTTTGTCTGCGGTGCTCTGTCTTGTGCATATTTACAGGAATTTTCCAATACTTCATTTGTCAAGGGCGGATTTTAAGCTGTCAAGAGAGCAGGTATTTTCCATGTATCAGAGCGGGCTTTCCATGGGGTTGATGTCAAGCCTTGTGAACTTTGGCACGCTTGTGCTGCAGAGCGGCATCAACCAGCTCGGCACTTCGATAATAGTAGCGCATACGGCGGCGCGCAAGGTGTTTGAAATATGGAATTTACCCGTGAGCGTCATTGGCTCGTCAATGGCGACCTACTGCGGGCAGAATTACGGCGCAAAGAAATATGACAGAATACGCAGCGGAATAAAATCGGCGCTTATACTTGGCATATGCTGGGCGGGCGTTATCTTTATACTGGCGCATACGATTTCGGGGTATTTGATTGGATTTATTGCGAGTACAGATAGTGAGGAGATACTGTATTGGGGTACGAAATACCTTGAATACGATATGTCATTTCTTATAGTGTGTGTGCTTATCGTGGTGCTTAGAAATTCAATGCAGGGCTTTGGCGACTATAGGACGCCTATAGTTTCGAGTTTTATAGAGCTTGTCGGGAAGTTGGTGTTTACGTTTGTGTTTGTGAGGATTTTTGGGTATTGGGGGATTATATGGACTGAGCCTGTAATATGGTGCTTGATGGTGATTCCGCTTATAGTGATGACGGTCAAAAATCCAATTATGAAAAAACAATAAAATAGATAATTGCGAAATGTGTTCTCAACCGTCCGAATTTAGTCAAAATATATAAAAATCGCATCAATGTACTAAAGATACAGTACATAGGTGCAGCAAGCTGCAAGACGCCGCTTATTTTATATATTTTGCCTAAATTCTATGTTATCGAATAGAGTTTTGCAAATATTAAAAAAGCAATAAAAAAGAAAGAGGCGTAACAGATATGCAGAAAGAAAATAAAAAATATGAGATTGACATGTGCAGCGGTTCTGTGTTCAAGAAAATGCTGATATTCGCTGTGCCGTTGATGTTTTCAAGTATTTTGCAGCTTTTGTTTAATGCTGCGGATATCGTGGTGGTGGGGCGCTTTGCGGGCGACAACGCGCTGGCGGCTGTGGGTTCAAATGGTTCGCTGATTAATCTTATCACCAATCTTTTCATAGGGCTGTCAATCGGTTCAAACGTGCTGACGGCGCAGTATTACGGCGCTAAGCGAGATGATGATTTAAAAGAAACTGTGCATACTTCGATGCTGCTTAGCATTTACAGCGGCATCATACTGACAATCGTAGGTATCGCCTCGGCGCGTGTGCTGCTGGAGCTTATGCAGGCGCCTGAGGAAGTGCTTAATCTGGCTGTGCTGTATCTTCGCATATATTTCCTCGGAATGACTTCGACTATGGTTTATAACTTTGGCAGTGCGATTTTGAGGGCGGTCGGAGATACTAAGCGCCCGCTTTATTTCCTGCTCAGCGCGGGCATTATAAATGTCATCTTGAATTTGTTTTTTGTAATCGTGTGCCATTGGGGAGTGGCGGGAGTAGCTGTAGCTACGGCTGTTTCACAAACTGTTTCGGCGCTCTTGGTGGTGCGCTGCCTTATGAAAGAGCAGGGCGGCATACATCTTGATCTGAAACAGCTTGCCATTTCTCGAGAAAAATTTATGAAGATAGTGCAGATTGGCTTGCCTGCGGGTTTTCAGGGCGTGGTGTTCTCGCTTTCAAATGTTGTCATACAGTCGGCTGTAAATTCATTCGGCGCGATATCCGTAGCGGGCAATTCGGCGGCTGTAAACATAGAGGGCTTTGTGTATATGGGAATGAACGCGTTCTATCAGGCGGCGATATCGTTTACAAGCCAGAATTACGGCGCGCACGAGTACAAGCGTGTGTATAAGATTTTGATAGCGGGCGAGATTTATGCTATGGCTGTAGGGCTGCTGCTTGGCAATCTTGCCGTACACTTTGGAAATTCTCTGCTTGGCATATATTCCCAGAGCCCTGATGTAATAGCGGCGGGACTTAGGCGAATGAGGATAATCTGCACGACATACGCGCTCTGCGGCATGATGGACGTGTTTGTAGGCGTGATGAGAGGGCTTGGGTATTCCGTGGTGCCTATGGTGGTATCGCTGATTGGCGCCTGCGGGCTGCGTCTTTTGTGGATTGCGACGATTTTCCATATACCGCAGTACCACAGCCTTGCGGCAGTGTATATTTCGTATCCGATAACATGGGCTATAACTATGCTTATTCATGCGCTGACGTTTGCGTTTGTGGCGCATAAGGTGCTCGTGGGAAAAGCGGACAGGACAGTGAACGAACCCGTTTAAAAATATATTTTATTTTTCTTGATTTTTAACGGCATACAATTTAAAATTAAGTCAGGCGGTGTCGCCGGCAAACAGAAAGTATATCGGCAGATATGCCGGTAACAAAAATTATAAATTAGGAGGATTAAGAAATGAACAATTTACCACAGGTAAAGGTCGGCATTGTGGCGGTAAGCCGCGATTGTTTCCCTGAAAGCTTGTCAGTAAACAGGAGGAAAGCACTTGTAAAAGCGTATACTGACAAGTACGGCGCAGACGACATTTACGAGTGTCCTGTATGTATCGTAGAGAGCGAGATACATATGGTTCAGGCGCTTGAAGACATCAAGAAAGCGGGCTGCAATGCGCTCTGCGTATACCTTGGCAACTTTGGCCCTGAGATTTCCGAGACATTGCTTGCAAAGCATTTTGACGGACCTGCAATGTTTATCGCGGCGGCAGAGGAGACACAGAATGACCTCGTTGGCGGACGCGGCGACGCATATTGCGGCATGCTCAACGCAAGCTACAATTTAAAGCTCAGAGGTGTAAAAGCATACATTCCTGAATACCCCGTAGGCACGGCTGACGAGTGCGCCGATATGATTAATGAATTTATTCCTATCGCAAGAGCGATTGTAGGACTTAAAGATTTGAAGATTATCTCATTTGGTCCGAGGCCTCTCAATTTCCTTGCATGCAATGCGCCTATACAGCAGCTTTACAATCTCGGTGTTGAGATTGAGGAAAATTCGGAGCTTGACCTTTTTGAAGCGTTCAATAAGCATGCAGGCGATGAAAGAATACCTGCAAAGGTTAAGGAGATGGAGGCTGAGCTTGGCACAGGCAACAATAAGCCGGAAGTGCTTCCCAAGCTTGCGCAGTATGAGCTTACATTGCTTGACTGGATTGAGGACCACAAGGGCTACCGCAAATATGTGGCAATCGCAGGCAAATGCTGGCCCGCTTTCCAGACACAGTTTGGTTTCGTTCCCTGCTATGTAAACAGCCGTCTTACAGGCATGGGCATTCCCGTTTCGTGCGAGGTTGATATTTACGGCTGCCTTAGCGAGTTTATCGGTACATGTGTGAGCAACGATGCCGTTACTCTGCTTGATATCAACAACACTGTTCCCGCCGATATGTACAATGAGTCAATCAAGGGCAAGTACAATTACACGGCGAACGATACATTTATGGGCTTCCACTGCGGTAATACCACGACAAAGAAGCTTTCGTCATGCAGCATGAAGTACCAGATGATTATGGCAAGGACGCTTCCCGAGGAGGTTACGCAGGGTACGCTTGAGGGCGACATCATTCCCGGCGATATCACTTTCTATCGTTTACAGTCTACGGCGGACTGCAAACTCCGCGCGTATATCGCACAAGGCGAAATCCTTCCCGTGGCTACCAGGTCATTCGGCGGCATAGGTGTATTCGCTATTCCCGAGATGGAGCGTTTTTATCGTCATGTACTGATTGAGAAGAACTATCCTCATCACGGCGCGGTTGCTTTCGGTCACTTTGGAAAGGCTTTGTTTGAGGTATTTAAGTATATCGGAGTGCCTGTAGAGGACCTCAATTACAACCAGCCAAAATCACTGCCGTATCCTACGGAAAATCCGTTTAAATAAGAGATAAAAAACAAAGGGGAACTGCCTGCAGAGGCGGTTCCTTTTTTATCGTTGAAAGTACAGCTGCGTCTGTAAGGCAGTGCTTTGAATAATTGCGTCAGCAGTGAAAAGTGGGAGAAGTATTAGAATAGTCGGTCGAAAGATTGGTATAATAATTAAAAATGCAACAACCATAATAAGAGGCTGCCGCATAACGTGGCATAGCCTTTTATAGATTCCTCGTATTCAGCTACAAAAGTTATCTGCAAAACTCTATTCGACAACATAGAATTTAGGCAAAATATATAAAATAAGCGGCGTCTTGCAGCGTAGCTGCACCTATGTACTGTATCTTTAGTACATTGACGCGATTTTTATATATTTTGCCTAAATTCGGACAGTTTAGAACACATTTCGCAATCACTATAAAAATATAAACATGACAAAACACTTATTTCTACGCCTCAATTACCAATCAAGACTTCTTTCCCATTAAACGCAAACCCATATTTCCGTATATTCTCCTCAGGTATCCCCTTTGCAAGCAATGCCTGCTCATATTTTTTATCTTTTATCTGCTGCAGCGCCGATTTGACAGTGTCTCTTAATGTCTGCTCGTCATCATCGTCATGTACTTTAAATTCTATTATAATCGCAACATCACCTGCATTTTTGGGTTCAAGCATGATGTCGTAACGTCCGAATCCACTTTCACGATTGGAAGTGAGCACATAATTTTCCCTGAGCTCAACTAACAGTCCCAGTACGAAACCATAGTAAAACCGCTCAGGTTGTGTCTTTGCAGACCCCTTTCTTCCAGTGTCAAAGAAACTGAAAACCTCACAGGTGATGCGGTTCATATATTCGTTCATAGCCTTAAGCTCACCATTTAGCAGCGCTTTTATGAAGTAACTGTAATCGGAGGCGACAGTGCCAAACCAGTCCTTAATCATGACCTCAAACATACAGCGCACCTCAAAATTTGTAAGCGCCAGTTCATAGCGCGGATGTTTCCATTCTTCAAAGCCGATTTCTTCAAAGCCCTCAACATTCAATATTTTCAAATACCCGCATGCGAGCAGGAAACTCCATATGCTGTCCCTTGTTCCATTAAGGCGGTTGTATACAATCTGCTCGTCAATTTCACTTACAACAGGCTGTCCAAGCAGCAGTCCTTTAAATTCCTCCTTAATTTCAGCCTCAGCCCCTTGTATCAGCTTTGAAACAAGACTGTTTGAACTGGTGTTTGCCCAATAGGTGTTAAATTTTTGGGTATCAAGATAATTTATTATCGACCAAGGATTGTATATGTCGTGCATGTTTCCAAATGTAAAACCGTCATACCAGAATTTGACTTTTTCCTTTTTATCAATTCCGTATTCGTCCATTGCCGCGAATACTTCGCTTTCAGTAAACCCAAACGCAGCAGCGTATTCATTTGAAGTGGTGGTTACAACCTTTAGATTGTTCAAATCCGAAAATATTGACTCCTTACTAACTCTGGTTATGCCGGTCATAATGCCGCGCTCAAGCCATTGATTAGTTTTAAAGGTGGAGTTGAACAAACTTCTGGTAAAGGCGACAAGTTCCTCCCAAAATCCGCTGACATATGCTTCCTGCATAGGCGTGTCGTATTCATCAAGTAGTATTATGACATTTCTGTCATAATATCTATGCAGGAAGTCGCATAACCGATTAAGCGCCATGGGTGCGTCAAGCTCTGTCATTGCCCCCATCATTCTCTCATAGTATTCCTTTTCGTATTTTGACAAAAGAGGAGAGTCGAGAAGAAAACGGTTTTGTTCAAAAAGTATTTTGAGCAGCTCACATATCCGGTATACGGTATTTGGATATGAAATTTCTTTGACATTGGCAAAACTTAAGCTGATGACAGGATAAGTACCCTGCAAATCGCGGTATTTTTGTTCTTCCCATATGGAAAGCCCGTCAAATAAGTCGCCTCGTCCGGCATATTTTACGGAAAAGAACTTTTCCAGCATATTTATAGTGAGTGTTTTGCCAAAGCGCCTCGGACGTGTGATGAGCGTGACGCTGTCGTTGCTCTCCCACCATTCCTTTATGAAAGAAGTCTTGTCCACATAAAAGCAGTTGTTTTTGATAATCGTCTCAAAATCCTGAATACCTATGCCGACTGTTCGAGCCATATAAGTGCCTCCTTAAATATCTTATACATATAGTTTAACACGCTTTATTGCGTATTGTCATTAGTATTTGTCATTATTTTCAGGCATTCTTTATTTTCAGTGAAGAAAATATTCCAAGACCTATTTACATATTATCCCTGCGATTTGTATAATAAGTTTATATGTACAAATTTCAAGGACTTTTTAACACTGCAAATCGCCGTCAAACTTTTTGCGGCGGCTTAAAAATTTTAGAATGAAGGAGATACGGAATGAAAACAGAAACGGACAAAAATAAATTTGCAAAAACACCACCAATGGGGTGGAACAGCTACGACTATTATGACACTGCCGTGACAGAGGCACAGGTAAAGGCAAACGCCGATATTATGGCAAGGGAATTAAAGGAATACGGCTGGGAGTATATTGTGGTTGATATCGAATGGTATGCGAACGATGCAGGCACAATGCGCGATAAATTTCAGTATATACCATTCGGCGATTTGGAGATGGATGAGTATTCGCGCCTGCAGCCAAGTCCCAGGAGATTTCCGTCTTCTGCAGGCGGAAAGGGGTTCAAGCCGCTGGCGGATTACATACACAATTTGGGACTAAAATTCGGTATACACATAATGCGTGGAATACCGCGCCGTGCCGCCGAAACACATTCCAAGGTTATCGGTACTGATATGACAGCCGACATGATAGCGGACCCCTCATCAATATGCGGATGGAATCCCGATATGTACGGAGTGCGCGACACTTCGGCAGGACAGGCGTATTACGATTCGATTATTCAGATGTATGCGGACTGGGGCGTTGACTTTATCAAATGCGATGACATATGCGACAGTTGGCTGTACCGAAACGACGGTTTTTCGGGCTGGCACGAGACACAAATGCTGCATAGAGCAATATTAAAGACGGGCAGACCAATAGTGCTCAGTCTCTCACCGGGACCTGCACACATAGACAGGGCATGGCAATATTGTGAAAACGCCAATATGTGGCGCATAACCGATGATTTTTGGGATACCTGGGAGCTTTTGAAAAACATGTTTTGGCGCTGCGAGTTGTGGCAGGACCACGTAAGGAAAGGATGCTTTCCGGATTGCGATATGATTCCCCTGGGCAAAATCGGCGGCGGTTTCGGCAACGGCGAAAGAAATTGCGGCCTTACATATGATGAACAAATGACAATGATGTCACTTTGGTGTATGTTCCGCTCACCGCTTATGCTTGGCGCGGAGCTTACAAAACTTGATGACAGGACGCGCGCGCTCATAACAAACAGAGAGCTTTTGGAACTTTTAGGTGATGGACGGCACGGCACGCAGTTGTTTAGAGATGACGAAAAGGCAGTATGGAAAAACGAAAATAAAGAAGCACAAGGGTTGCATATAGCGCTTTTTAATCTGAGTGACAGTGAAAAAATGATTGAGTGGGAGCTTGGAGGCGACTTTGAATTATATGATATATGGAGCAGGCAAAAAGGCGCGACAGTCGGCGACAAAATAGCTGCGGATGTGCCGCCTCACGGAGTTAAGCATTACAAAATAATAGTTGAAAATTCTCATTTGATTGATTATAATTAAAATGTCTGCTGAAAGGCGGCGAATTGTAAAAGGAGGAGAAGATTCACATGGAGAACAAATCTATCAAAAAAGTATCAATCATATTCAAAATCACTGCCATTATGTTTATAGTATTGGCAATAGCATTTGTGCTGAATGATTTTTTTGCCTGCAAGCTGATAGAGGCAAACATGTCAAAGGATATGAATATTTCTATGGATGAGGCAGCCGCGGCAGTAAGACAGCTAATAGGAATGTTCACACTGATAAGCTTTGTGATTGGCGTGATAGCGCTCGTAATACTTTCCGCAATTCTTCAAAAGCTGCTTATAATACCCTTGAAGAACGCGGTTACGGAGATACATAGAGTAGCAAGATACGACCTCACGGAAGGCAATATGGCTTCCGTCAGAGTCAACACCACGCGTACCGATGAGATAGGCAGCATCTGCAGAAACATAGTGCTTATGCAGGACAATCTAAAAGAAATAGTAGAGCAGATAAAAAATTCTTCCAATGTACTTCTGGAAAGCGTAAGCACGCTTTCAGACAGGACAGGACAGGTAAAAAATTCTTCGGATGAGATAAGCAATACGATGAACGAACTCAGCCGCGGCGCAATGATGCAGGCGGAGGAGACATCAAGAGGTGCCCAGGAGGTTGCTACGCTTGACGGTCTTATAGTCGGAAATCTTGACGACACCAAAAATCTCCACAAGAATGCCGAGGAGATGGATAGGGTTAAAAATGACGGACTTGTCACAATACGCGACCTTATAGAAAAGACTGCAAGGAGCCGTGAGAGCATATCGGCCGTCAAAGAGGCAATGCAACAGAACAGTGAGCAGGCGCACAAGATAGAGCTTACAAGTCAAAAGATTAATGACATTGCGGACCAGACAAATCTTCTCTCTCTCAACGCGGCAATCGAGGCGGCGCGTGCGGGTGAGGCAGGACGCGGCTTTGCGGTAGTAGCCGAGGAGATAAGAGGACTTGCGGAGGAGACAAACACACTTACAAACGAAATCGGCGGCATTATCCAAGAGCTTCTTGAAAAGACAGATGACGCGACAAAGAACATGGAGAGCATGGCTCAGATTTTTGAGCAGCAGGAAAAGAGTGTAGGTGAGACGCGCGAAAAGTTCATTCAGATAGAGCAGTGTCTTGGCAGTGTCAAGGACAGTGCGGATATGCTTTATGAGTCGAGCAACAATATGATGTCAAGCAAAAATGTCATTGTATCAATGATAGAGGGTGTGTCAGCGGCAAGCGAGGAGAATGCGGCAGGCACGCAGGAAGTGCTTGCTGCCGTGGACTCGCAGGGGGGCGTAATCGCAGACTTGGCAGGCATGAGCCAAGAGCTTACCCAGGTAGCCGAGGCTTTGAACGAGCAGGCGCACAAGTTCAACTATTAAAGAGAAAACATCAAATAGAAATTCCCTGTGAGCTTTTGGCTTACAGGGAATTTTTTTAGCTTGTCTTCTCGTTGATAAACATGTTCATAAATTCATCAAACGGACACGGACGCCCAAAATAGTAGCCTTGGCAGTAGTCAGGTTTCAGCAGCTTAATCCGATTGAGCTCCTGCTGTGTTTCCACACCCTCCACACATACGCGCAGTTTCATGCTGTGCGCCATGTTTATCATAAGCTGCAGGAGGTTAAACTCGTAATCGTTTTCGATTGCCTTTACCGTAAAACTACGGTCAATTTTTATGATGTCAGGTTTTAAATCGTTGAAATAATGAAAATTTGAATATCCCGTGCCAAAGTCATCAAGCGCGAGACTTATATGCTGTTCTTTCATGCGTGAACGCAGCTTGCTGACACGACTGTCAGGTGTGAGCACGCCGCTTTCTGTGAGCTCAATAATTACTGTGGACGGTATGATGTTGTAGTCCGATACAGCTGTGAGTATCTCGGAGATAATGTTGCTCTTTAATACCTGAATATAGGAAATATTTATGCTGATTTTAAAATCGGGGTTGACTTTATGTATCTCTGTGCAAAGTTCAAGCGATTTGTGCAGCATCCATTTGCCGACAGGTATTATCAGACAAGTCTCCTCCAAAAGCGGTATAAAAACACCGGGCGACACTGTGCCAAATTCCTCGGTATGGAAACGCATAAGCGACTCAGCTCCGTAAAGCTCTCCTGTGTCTGCCTTGAAAAGAGGCTGCAGATATGCTTCAAATCCCTCAAAGTCATTGTTGACAGCTTTTCGCAAAAGCTGAATCATTCGCCTGCTTTTCAAAAATTTTTCGTAGGCAGGATAGTTGAATATCCAGCAGCGGTTTTTACCGTCACGCTTTGCCTCACTAAGAGCAAACTCCGAAAATTTCATGACATCATTGAACGTGCAGCCCTTGTAGGCATCGCTTGCCAGTATACCGCCGGAAACCGTAAATACAGCCTCATAACGTGAGTCTTCGACAAGCCTGTCTATGGAATATCTGATATTCACATATTGTTCGAGAGCTTCCTCTACATGGCGGTTGGCAAAATCAATAACGATAAACTCATCTGCCATGGCGCGATAGAGCCTCTGGTCGGGATAGAGACACTTTGAGATGCAGTCAGCGGTCTTTTTCAGCAGCATGTCGCCGTATTCGATACCGAGTTTTTCGTTTATAGGCTTAAAATCATCAATGCCAAGCCTCAGTATATATCCGCTGTTCATCATATAAAAGTTTTCTTCAAAATACGCTTTCAGGCTGGAAAGCCCCAGAAGTCCACTTATATTGTCAGCCATTTGGCGTGTGCCGATTTCGTTTATGCAGCCTATCATATATAGCACCTTGCCGTTGTCCTTCACTACAAAGCCGCGGCAGTTTATCCATATTGGCTTGTTATCTTTTGACAGCCAGCGATATTGAAGGTCGTGAAATTCCTTTTTTCCCTGTATAAGCATGTTCAAATCCTTTTGCAGCACATCTATGTCTTCCGGATATACAAAAAGCTCATGCGTTTTGATGACATCACCAAATTGTGATGCAGGCAGCGCGAAACGTTCTGTGGCGGAGGGTGAAATATAGTAATAGTCATTTTGCAAGTCGTATACATAGATGTAGTCATCCATGCAAGGATAAAGCATATCAATCACGTCGCATATCTGCTTGACCGAAATGTCCTTATATTTTTCAGACATGCCAACACCTCCTAAAATTTTAAAATCAATGTATCAAAATTTATACAATTTATTATAATTGATAATTATGCTGTGCGCAAGTAAAAGAAGAATTAAATTTCAGTTATATTTTGAAGATATTCATGAAACGGGCGGCATTGTTTTTTGGGGGCGGCTGTGGTATAATACCAGCGAAACACAAATTTGGAAAGGATAAGAGCCTGAAAATGAAACGCATAGCAGAAGATATAAAAAGCGGTCAGTTCAGCCATATTTACCTGCTCTACGGAGAGGAGGCATATCTTAGGAGGCAGTATTGTGACAAGCTCAAAGCCGCTCTGTCAAACGAGGGCGATACAATGAACTGCACTATATATTCAGGCAAGGATATCAATATAAATGAAGTGATTGATATGGCAGGCACGATGCCTTTTTTTGCGGAGCGCAGGGTTATTGTCATCAATAACAGCGGCTGGTTTAAAAATACAAACGAGCAGGCGCTTGGACTGATAAAAAATCTTCCGGATACCACTTATATCATATTTGTGGAGGAGGAAGTCGATAAGCGTGGCAAGCTTTACAAGGCAGTGGCGTCAAATGGCTATGCCGCCGCATGTGAGGTGCAAGACGAGACGACGCTAAAAAAGTGGATAATGGGTATACTAAAAAAAGAAAATAAGCAGATAACGTCAGACGCTCTAAACCTCCTACTCGAAAAAACCGGCACAAATATGGAAAACATAAGACGTGAGCTTGAAAAGCTCATCTGCTATAAATATTTTGACGAAGGTATAACGGCAAGTGACGTGGAAACGCTGTGCTCATCTCAAATTCAGAATAAAATTTTCGATATGGTAGAGGCGGTCGCAAGGAAAGACCAAAAAGAGGCGCTTGATTTGTATTATGACCTGATTGCCCTAAAGGAAGCTCCTATAAAGATACTTTCACTAATCACCCGCCAGTTTAATATGCTGCTGCAGGTAAAAGAGATGAAGAACAAGGGATACTCTGAGGCAAACATTGCGTCACAGACAGGGTTGAACGCTTATTATCTCAAGAAGAAATATATTCCGCAGGCATCAAGCTTTGAGCTTGCGCAGTTAAAAGGTGCGTTGAAAAGGTGCGTTGAGGCGGATGAGAGCGTAAAGACGGGAAAAATGTCTGATATTATGAGTGTGGAGCTTATTATAGTGGGGTTGAGTGCAAAAATTTGAGTGGTTTAGGAAAGGTGTTCTAAGCCGTCCGAATTTAGTCAAAATATATAAAATCGCAGCTAGGTGCTGCTACGCAGCAAGATGCCGCTTATTTTATATATTTTGACTAAATTCTATGTTGTCGAATAGAGCTTCGTGAATGTTTAAGTGCATTATTTATTTAATTAAAAGGAGGGATTATTATGCTTCCCAAAGACCCGGCGATGCTTTTGAGCTTTTTAAATCTAAAGCTGCGTGATTTTTATCCGAGCCTTGACGCGTTGTGTGAGGATATGGATGTTGATGAGAAGGCTGTGATTGCGGCACTCGAAACTATAGATTATCACTACGACAGCGATAAAAACCAATTTGTTTGACACGCTGCACATCAGCATACTGCATAATTTATATATCACACTAATCAAAAAGAATTTCATCCACAGTCACAAAACTGTATCCTTGTCGTGTAAGCTCATCAATAATCATCAGAGCCGCACTCACAGATGAGGCATAGTAGTCGTGCAGGAGGATAATGTCGTTTTCTTCAGCTTCTCGTATGACAGAGCGCGCTACCTTTGATGCGTTTGACGTGCACCAGTCAAGCGGGTCGATGCTCCAAAGGACAGGAAACATATTAAGCTCATTTTCAAGCGCCTTATCCCACAAACCGTATGGTGGGCGGACATACTGCAGCTCCTCGCCTGTGATTTCTCTTACTATTTCGCTTGTTTGAACAAGCTCATTCTTGAATTTTTCGCGGTTGTCATCAGTGAGCTGTATATGGCTGTAAGTGTGATTGCCGATAAGGTGCCCCTCGTCATGCATGCGCTTTATAATGTCGGGACACTGTTCAGCGTGTTCTCCTGTGACAAAAAATGTCGCTTTTATGCCGCGCTCTTTTAAGCCGTCAAGCAGCTTTTTAGTGTAGACAGGATGCGGTCCGTCGTCAAATGTAATCGCTATGCGTTTTATCTCGTCGGTATCGGAAGATATTGTCGCGTAGAGCTTAGCCTGCCTGCCGAGAGCAGATAGCGCGAGGATAAAACACAGCGCATATAAAATGCTGAAAGCTTTATTTTTCATAACTGAAATGGATTTCGCAGATGTTTTCATATTATTATATGCGGAAAACTATGGAAATGGTACAGAAAATAAAGTATAATTGTGAGAGACATATAAACTTTAAAATAGCCGCGCAGGCTGTGGAAATGAGGTAAAAAATGCTTGAAAAAAATATAGGACTTGCAGGGAAAACAATATTTGTGACAGGAGTGTCAGGTTTTATAGGTTCAAACCTTGCACTGTCGCTTTTAAAAAGCTTTGAAAATGTCAGAATCATTGGCATTGATAACATGAATGATTATTACGATGTATCATTAAAGGAATTTCGTTTAAGGCAAATTTATGAGCTTGAAAAGACCGTGAGCGGCTGCTTTGAATTTATAAAGGGGAATATCGCGGATAAGCCTGAAATACACAGAATATTTTCCGAATACAAGCCGCAGATAGTCGTAAACCTTGCGGCGCAGGCGGGCGTACGCTACAGCATAGAAAATCCTGACGCGTATATTGAGGCAAATCTAATCGGTTTCTACAATATACTTGAAGCATGTCGCCACAGCTATGACGGAGGTGCGTCAGGCGTGGAGCACTTAGTCTACGCAAGCTCGTCATCAGTTTATGGCAGCAATAAAAAAATCCCATATTCCACAGATGACAAGGTGGACAATCCCGTATCGCTCTACGCCGCGACAAAAAAGTCAAACGAGCTTTTGGCGCACGCGTATTCAAAGCTTTACGGCATACCGTCAACAGGACTTCGCTTTTTCACGGTTTACGGTCCCGCGGGGCGTCCTGATATGGCGTATTTTGGCTTTACAAACAAGCTTGTAAAAAATGAGACGATAAAGATTTTTAATTACGGGAACTGTAAGCGGGATTTTACTTATATTGACGATATAGTGACAGGAATTACAGCGGTCATGCAGTGTTCGCCGCAGCCAAATGATGACGGCGTCAAATATAAGGTGTATAATATCGGCAACAATCAGCCCGAAAATCTCCTTGATTTTGTGGAGATACTGCAGGACGAGCTGAAACGCGCAAAGGTGCTGCCGCAGGACTATGATTTTGAGGCGCATAAGGAGCTTGTAGGTATGCAGCCGGGCGACGTGGAGATTACTTATGCGGACGTAAGCGAGCTCGAACACGACTTTGGATTTAAGCCCTCGACAAGTCTGCGTGACGGTCTGCGCAGCTTCGCGGAGTGGTACAGGGAATTTTACGGATAATATTGGTTATAGGGGGCCATTGCGGCTCCTTAATAATATATTGACATGTTTAAAGAAATGGGGGAAATAAGATATGAAAAAAGAAAGTCTGTGGCTTGGAAAAGCAAAGGAAAACAGCGATGAACTGGACAAAATTTGTGAGCTCTATAAGAAGTGTCTTGATGAGGGAAAGACAGAACGGGAATGTGTGACGCTTGCCGTAAAGATGGCAAAGGAGAAAGGATACAAGGAGCTGTACGGTGCGATTGAGGCGGGCGAGGAGCTCAAAGCGGGCGATAAGCTTTATACGGTTCAGATGAACAAGAGCATTGCGCTGTTTGTGCTTGGCAAAAAGCCGGTTTCCGCAGGAATGAATATTCTCGGCGCGCATATCGATTCGCCGAGGCTTGATGTGAAGCAGAATCCGCTTTATGAAAAAGAGGGCTTTGCATATTTTGATACGCATTATTACGGGGGCATCAAAAAATACCAGTGGACGGCTGTGCCGCTTGCAATTCACGGCGTAGTGGCAAAGAAAGATGGGACTTGTGTTGACATATGTATTGGTGAAAATGAAGACGAGCCCGTATTTGTAATTACGGATTTGCTGGTGCACTTGGCGGGCAAGCAGCTTGACAAGAAAGCGACAGAGGTGGTGACAGGCGAGAACCTTGACATTCTTATCGGCAATTGTCCATTGGATTCGGACGAGGAGCTTGAAAAAGAGGAAAAGGAAAATATCAGGGCGAATATGCTTAAAATATTAAAGGAAGCATATGACATTGAGGAGGAAGATTTTCTCTCGGCGGAGCTTGAGATTGTGCCCGCGGGCAAGGCACGTGATTTGGGGTTTGACAGGAGTATGATTTTGGCATATGGGCAGGATGACAGGATATGTGCGTTTACCTCGCTTTTTGCCATGCTTGATGTTGAAAATCCCGAGATGACGGCATGCTGCCTGCTTGTGGACAAGGAGGAGATTGGCAGCGTTGGCGCTACAGGCATGCAGTCGAGATTTTTTGAAAATGTTGTCGCAGAGCTTATAGCGGCTACGGAGGGCGAGTCACAGCTCCTTGTGAGAAGGGCGCTTGCGAGGTCAAGAATGCTTTCATCAGACGTAAGCGCAGGCTATGATCCGCTTTATGCAGACGTGTTTAACAAAAATAACGCGGCATTTTTGTCCAAGGGCATTTCGTTTAATAAATATACAGGCGCGCGCGGCAAGAGCGGTTCCAATGATGCCAACGCGGAGTATATCGCGCAGCTTAGAAAGGTTATGGACGAGGCGGAGGTCTCATACCAGTTTTCAGAGCTTGGCAGCGTTGACGCAGGCGGCGGCGGCACGATTGCGTATATCATGGCTAAGTACGGCATGAATGTGATCGACAGCGGAGTGGCAGTGCTGAATATGCATGCGCCGTATGAGATCAGCAGCAAGGCTGATGTATATGAGGCAGTAAGGGGCTACAGGGCATTTCTGAAATGGTAAAAACTTGGAAAAGCGGGATTGGCTCAATAATAAAAGATTGATTTATTAAAAACAAAGCGGATATAATGCCCTGTGCATAATGGCATATATCCGCTTTTTGTGTAAAGCCCTTCGCCTATTTTATCTGCTCGCCTGAAAAAATCCAGATGGTTTCCTCAATGTCTTCGGTCTGTTCGCCCTGGTTTATTATGCGCAGGTACATCTTGCTCCCGTCAACCTTCAAGTATGAAAAGGAAACAACCTTTTCATTTTTCAGCTTTTCCGTGAGGCGCTTATAGTCAAGCACCTCTTTAAATGCGCCATAATATTCCCATTTGACGTATTTCTGGATATAAAGCTGCATCGCCTTGCTGTAGCAGTAGTCGGTTTCCTCTATCAGCTCAAGAAAATAATACGGAATATAAATGTGCTGTAGTGTGTCCTGTTTCAGATTTACGAAGTAAACCCCGTTGTACCTGTCGGAAATCAAGTTCAGAAAACGGTCGGCGTATTTCTTTTCCGTCAGCGTCTTTTCAAGCTCCTCATTCAATTTACGTCTTTTTCTCTGGTCGCCGTTGTTTTTGTAATAGTTTTCCTTGTCAGCGCGCATGGCAAGCTCGGCGGCGCCGACAATCTTATGTATGGGCAGCTCGCTCTTTCCGCTCTCGATGCCTGCGGAAATTTCGTAGTTGTCCCGTATGAGATCCTCCCTAACCCTGCTTATGATGTGCTCGACGCTGCTTTTGGAAAGCCTGCTGCTGAGCACGATAAACTCGTCTCCGCCAACCCTGTACACTAATTCGTTGGGGAAATATTTTTTTAAGGTGTCGGCTACTGCGCACAGCATATCGTCGCCCTTTTCATGACCGAGCTTATTGTTCAGCTCGTGAAGCCCGTTGACATCTATGTAGCAGGCGGTCAGATGGGAAATCTCGCCTTTTGACATTTCTTTGATATCTTCATTGTATTTGTGGCGGTTGTACAGTCTGGTAAGCGCGTCTCTGTGGTATTCATCGAGTATCGCCTCGCGGCTGCGCTTTTCTTTAAGGTAATCGTCATGTATATCCCGCACATACAAAATCAGTATCTGGTTGTCGTTAGTGTATTCGATGCTCGGAATCAGTTCGATCTGCACCCAGCGCCAGTTGTCATTAATCCTGCGCCTGTAACGGCAGCTCTGCACTCCGCTGTTATTTTCACGGAAAAATATGCGCAGCCTGTCAATGTCTGTAAATTCCTTATACGAATCGGCATCGTCAATGTACACATAACCGTTGTCCGCAAACTGCTGCCACCAGTCAGTGATTTTTTCCAGATGTTTAAATTTGCCGCGCTCATCTTCAGAGGCCTTGATTACCTGAAAAGTGTCGCTGGTAAGATTTATTTTCAGGATTTTATAGTATATTGTAGAGAGCGCGGAAAGCGCGTCAACCATAGCAGTAGTCTCGGTATCAGCGCTCTGCCAGTAAAAAAGCACCCACGGATTGTCGAGCGAAAATTCGTTTGAGATAACGATGCCGAAAGTCATCCAGATATAGCCCTTGTGCGTCTTACGCTTATAGCTCTGGACAATGCGCCTGTCGCCGTCGTCGAATATTCTTTTTTTCACGTATTCGGGATTTGAATATTTCAGATAGTCAGCCGCGTATTCTGATGATATCAGATTGTTGGAAACCTGTTTTTCGATATATTTGTAGATGCTTGAAATATTTTCAAAGCCGTCTTCCTTCATTATTGTGTCGTATTTGAGAAATTCATATTCCCCAGTCAGAACATTTACCTTGGCGAGTTTAAGAAAGTTGTCAAGCAGCGTATTTTTTACAAAAGAATACGTCGTATCGCCTATGACTTTATCCATAATAATCCTCCATACCGTTTTAGTGGTTCAAATAGATATGAAAAACGCTGTGTTCGCTTACAATATCAATTATTGTTTATACCTTCATAAGCATCAGTTTATCACAATGCTTTGTCAAAGTCAATAAATGCGCTGAAAATAGCTGTGCTGAAAATAGCAGGTGCTTGTGCAGAATAATGCAAAAGCAGCTGTGCAGATATTGATTAATAAAAAAGAAATTGTCTATAAAATAACAATTATTGTCATTTTGCGCATTTCAGTGTAAAATAAAATGTAAGAGCTTACATACCCGTATTTGCGCCGTGTTTGGGCTGAGCCTGCGGTATGGTATGTGGCTGTGGCGTTTTAAAATATTTTATATTAGGAGGTTAATAATGAGCAGACTTGAAATTCCCGTGCCTGATAAAGCGCAGACAGTGGTAGAGCAGCTTTATAAGGACTTGGAGAGAAGGATCGAGGCAAGCCCGCTGGGATTATGTCCGATAGATATGACAAAGGCTTTCTTGGAGCTCTGCCATGCGCAGACCTGCGGAAAGTGCGTGCCGTGCCGCGTCGGGCTGAAACAACTGAAAAACATGATTGCAGACGTGCTTGACGGCAAGGCGACAATGGAGACTCTTGACGAGATGAAGGAGACGGCGGTTTCCATTATGGAGACGGCGGACTGCGCGATTGGCTATGAGGCGGCAAATATGGTTTATAAAGGGCTCATCGGCTTTTATGACGAGTATGTGTCGCATATCGAGCTTGGCAGATGCAACTGTACATACAAGCAGCCCGTGCCGTGCGTGTCGCTGTGTCCCGCGGGCGTGGACATACCTGGCTATATCGCGCTTGTGCTTGAAGGACGCTATCAGGACGCTATCAGGCTTATCAGGAAGGACAATCCTTTCCCCACGACCTGCGGCTTTATATGCGAGCATCCCTGCGAGGCGAGGTGCCGCAGAAATATGGTTGACGATGCCATTAATATCCGCGGCTTAAAGCGCATGGCGGCAGATTTGGCGGGAAAAGTCGCGCCTCCCGCGTGCGAACCCTCTACAGGCAAGAAGGTTGCCATCGTGGGCGGAGGCCCAGGCGGTTTGAGCGCTGCTTATTATTTACAGCTTATGGGGCATCAGGTGGTAGTATATGAGATGCTGCCAAAGCTTGGCGGCATGCTGCGCTACGGCATTCCCAACTACCGCCTGCCAAAAGACAGGCTTGACGACGACATAAACGCCATTTTGGAGACGGGCGTACAGGTAAAGCATGGTCTTAGGATAGGCATAGATATCACGATAAATGAGCTAAGAGAGCAATATGACGCTGTGCTCATCACTATCGGCGCAAGCACGGACAAAAAGCTCGGCATAGACGGCGAGGACGCAAACGGAGTAATTTCCGCTGTCAAGTTCCTGCGCGACGTCGGAAAGGACGCGGCTATAGACCTCAAAGGGCAGGAGGTATGCGTAGTCGGCGGCGGCAACGTGTCAATGGACGCTGTCAGGACTGCTGTAAGGCTTGGCGCGAAGAAGGTCAGCATTGTGTACCGCAGGCGCGTCGCTGATATGACGGCGCTGCATGACGAGATAGAAGGCGCGATAGCCGAGGGTGTGGAGGTGCAGACGCTCAAAGCGCCAGTGAGAATAGAGACAGACGGCGACAACAACGTCAAGGGACTGTGGGTACAGCCGCAGATGATTAGCGAGATAAAGGGAGGGCGCGCGAGCGTCAAGTCTACGGGCGAGCCAGAGGTGCTTCTGCCCTGCACTACCGTGATAGTGGCTATCGGTCAGGATATCGAGTCAAAGCACTTTGCGGACGCGGGCGTGCCTGTAAACAGAGGAGTGATTCAGACGGGAAGGAATGCGGGCTTTGATTTGCTGCCGGGCGTATTTGCGGGCGGCGACTGCGCGACGGGACCTGCTACCGTTATCAAGGCGATAGGCGCGGCTAAGGTTATCGCGGCAAATATTGACGAGTACCTTGGTTTCCACCATATCATACAGAGCGGCGTGGAGGTGCCGCAGCCAAATCTCGCGGACAGAAATCCGTGCGGGCGCGTGAATATGACAGAGCGCGAGGCGTGCGAGAGGATATGCGACTTTGAAGGCGTAGAGCTGCCTATGACGGAAGCGGAGTGCAAGCAGGAGGCATCAAGGTGCTTACGCTGCGATCATTTTGGATATGGAGTATTTAAAGGAGGGCGCAAAACATTATGGTAAAGCTTACAATAGACAATAAAGCTGTGGAGGTGCCAGAGGGAAGCACCATTATGGATGCGGCTAATATCGCGGGTATTCCCATACCAAAGCTCTGCTTTTTAAAGGATATAAATGAAATCGGCGCGTGCCGTGTGTGCGTGGTGGAGATAGAGGGCAAGGAAAAGCTTGTCACGTCTTGCAACAATCAGGTGGAGGAGGGAATGGTAGTCTATACCAACAGCCCCAAGGTGCGCAGAAACCGCAAAAAGACTGTGGAGATGATACTTTCCCAGCACAACAGCAACTGTGTGACCTGTGCGAGAAACAGAAACTGTTCGCTGCAGACAATCACGAGGGATTTGAATATTTTAGATGTTCCGTATGAAAAGGAGCTTTTCCCGCTGCCGTGGAACAAAAATTTCCCGCTTATCAGGGACGCGGACAAGTGCATAAAGTGCATGCGCTGCATACAGGTCTGCGACAAAATCCAGAGCGTAAAGATTTGGGACGTCGGAGGAACGGGCTCGCGCACGGGCGTCTATGTGTCGGGCAACAGGAAGATAGAGGAGTCGGACTGCGTGCTCTGCGGACAGTGCATCACTCATTGTCCTGTCGGCGCGCTGCGTGAGCGTGACGACACTGAGAAGGCCTGGTGGGCAATCGAGAACAAGAAAAAGGTGACGGTCGTGCAGGTAGCGCCTGCCGTGCGCGCCGCATGGGGCGAGGTATTCGGCATTCCCAGAGAGGAAGCGACTATGGGCAAGATTGCCGACGCTTTGAAGCGCATAGGCTTTGACTATGTTTTCGATACTGTATTTTCGGCTGACCTTACTATTATGGAGGAGGGCAATGAGTTTGTAGAGCGCTTTAAAAAGGGCGACACAAAGCAGATGCCTATGTTTACCTCATGCTGTCCAGGGTGGGTAAGATTTGTGAAATCTCAGTATCCTCACCTTGTATCGCGCCTGTCTACGGCAAAGTCGCCGCAGCAGATGTTCGGCGCGGTAATGAAAAGCTATTTTGCAAAGAAGATCGGCGTAGCGCCTGAGGATATGGTGACGGTTTCGATAATGCCATGCCTTGCGAAGAAGGGCGAGAGCAATATGGAGCTTTTCTACGAGGAGTACGCGGGCAAGGACGTTGATATCGTGCTTACTACGAGGGAGCTTACGCGCATGATTCGTATGGCGCATATTGATCCTAAGACTTTGAAGGACGTGCCTTGCGATGAGCCTATGACGGACGGCACGGGTGCGGGCGTTATTTTTGGTACTACGGGTGGCGTTATGGAGGCAGCGCTTCGGTCGGCTTACTATTTGATTAAGGGGGTAAATCCTGATGCTGATGCCTTTGAGGAGGTAAGGAGTAGCAGGGAACAGCCTAAGTGGAAGGAAGCGTTGTTTAAAATTGATGATATCACTGTAAAGACTGCGGTTGTCAATGGGCTTGCAAATACGAGGGAGCTTATTGATGCGCTTGAAAGGGGCGAGGTTCACTATGACTTTGTTGAGGTTATGGCGTGTCCTGGCGGGTGTGTTGGTGGCGGCGGGCAGCCGATAAAGGACGGGTATGAGCTTGCGACGGACAGGAGTGTGAATTTGAGGCAGCTTGATGAGAATGCGGCGATTAGGTTTTCGCATGAAAATCCCTCTGTGTTGAAGTTGTATGAGGAGTTTATGGAAAAGCCGCTTTCGCATAGGGCGCATATGTTGTTGCATACGGATCATAATGCTTGGGAGATGCCGCAGGTTAATCTGTGATAGTTGGGGAGATAGGTGTATTGGATGAGGGACGAAGTCTGTCAGATATGCCTGCCCGCACGGAGGCGGCAGTCGGGTATTTACTAATGCAATGAGTTCGAGGCGCATCAAGGGGTGCGGGTACGGCGCAAATCGCCATCCGTGGCTCTGTGCGCCTCGATTTGCATCCGTGCAAATCGCCCCTTAGGTGTTTCCATTGCATAAGTAAATACGCCGACTGCCGCCTAGTGTGCTGGCAGGCATATCTGACAGACTTCTGGTTATCGCCAACGGAGGGAGAATGCTGTGGAGTTTTGGGGGGATAGGTTGGTATGAATGGGTAATGTAAAACGAGGTGTTTTTGGTGTTTTATGTAAAAGTGTTGTAATAATGTGGAACTGGGTGGTTGACGAAATAATGGTAAGCTTTATAATATAAATTAAAGTGTATTTGGAGGATAGGCGATATGTGGGGAAATTATGGCTGGGGTGTTGTTTGGCGTTTTCGGACTGGGATTAGAGAATGTGTAACGTACAAAAATGCCGACGAGGAGATTTATTAAAAATGTCACTACATATATATGCGATGACGCATAAGCGTTTTGATGTGCCAAATGATGCGCTTTATGTTCCGCTTCATCTGGGACATGCAAATGCGAAAGAGGATTTTGGTTATATTGGTGATGATACGGGCGACAATATATCGGATTTGAACTGTTATTATGCTGAGCTTTCGGGGGTGTACTGGGTTTGGAAGAATGTGCATGATGTCGACAGCGTGGGAGTATGTCATTATAGGAGATACCTCACGAGGGAAGATGGTTATGTGTTTACGCAAAGTCAGTATGAGCAGCTGCTTCAAAGCTACGATATAATTACGACAAAACAGCTTGAGTTGCCAAATTCGTATCGTTATGGATTTGGTGCGCATCATGATGTATCAACACTTGACAAGACGGGGGAGATAATCAGGGAAAAATATCCTGAATATTATGACATGTTTGTCAGTTTGGCCGACAAAAACAAGACGTATTTCGGAAATATAATGGTGGCGAAAAAGACGCTTTTTGACGAGTATTCTGAGTGGCTTTTTGATATATTGTTTGAACTGCAAAGCCGTATAGATTTAAGCTTTGAGGACGACTACCATAAGAGGGTGTTTGGATTTATTTCGGAGTTTCTTCTCTATGTGTGGGTGACTGTGCGAAAGCTCAAGGCGTATGAGTGTCGTGTGGCGATTATCGGAGAAAAGACAGAGACGCGAGAGATAAAGGAAAAAATGGCGGAGTTTTTCCGTAAAAAAGATGTGGCGGGTGCGAGGGAATATTTTGCTTTGCGTTTAAAGCAAAGACCTGATGTGCTTATGGAGGCGTCTGATATCACGGGCGAATGTAAGTTGTGTTTGCAGGCGGTTTCCACGGCGGGACTTGAGCTTGAAATGTATGGGCATAGTTTTCTGGAGTACATAAATAATTATGACACGGTTGTCAGATTTTTTAGAGGGCTCAATGATATAGCGGTAAAAATTGCGGACAAAAATGCAGGCATTACGCCGGATGAAATAAATGAATACGCGGATTGTCTTAGGAAAAACAATGTGAGCGATATAGCGCTTAGGGCGGCTGTGAGAATAAATTCGCCGAATAACAGCATATTGCAGGCAGCATATAAAGTATGCGACGTTATAAATCTTGACGACAAGATGGAGGGCTTATATGGTAATTAAAATAGGAAAAAAGCCAAAAACAACAAAGCTTAAAATCGGCGGCACCGATAGTGACAAAAACAAATATGAGGCAAACAGCAAATATTTGACTAAAAACGGCAAGCCGATACTGCCAGTGATGGGCGAGTTCCATTATTCACGCTATGCAGCAGGCGAGTGGAAAGACGAAATCTTAAAAATGCAGGCGGGTGGTATAGGAATACTTGCGACATATGTATTCTGGATTCACCATGAGGAGAAGAAAGGCCAATTTGACTTTACGGGGAACCGCGACATCAGAAGATTTCTGGAAATATGCAGTGAGGTAAATATGCCTGTGTGGTTGCGCATAGGTCCATGGACGCACGGTGAATGTAGGAACGGCGGCTTTCCCGACTGGCTTGTGGAGGAACTTGACGACAGAGGCTTTGGCACTGTGGCAAGGACGGACAGCGAGCCGTATTTAAGCTATGTGAGAAGTTTTTGGAAAAGGCTTGCCGAGGAGACAAAGGGGCAGATGTGCAAAGACGGCGGCGCTGTGATTGGCATTCAGCTTGAAAATGAATACTGCCATGTGGGAGGACCAAGCGACAAGGACGAGGGCAGAAAGCACATTATGACGTTAAAGATGCTTGCGCGTGAGCTTGGCTTTGACGTGCCGTATTACACGACTACAGGCTGGGGAGGTGCGGTTTCGGTATATAATGAGACGCTTCCTGTATTTGGCGGCTATGTTGACGCGCCGTGGGAGGACAGTATAAATGAGCTGCCTGCGTCGGAAAATTTCCTCATCACACCATCCGACGAGGAAGCGAAAACGGATAATCCGTATCTTACGGCGGAGCTTGGCGGTGGTCTACAGGCGACGGCGCATAGGCGGACATATCCGTTTGCGCAGGATATCGAGGCGCAGAGCTTATGCATGCTTGCCGCGGGCGCGAATCTTTTAGGCTATTATATGTACCACGGGGGTTTCAATCCCGACGGAAATGGCGAAAATAAATATTCTACATATCAGGAGTCGAAAGCGACGAATTATTTTAACGACTTGCCGATAAAGGGCTATGATTTTGAGGCGCCGATACGCGAAAGCGGCAGGTTAAACGAAAGCTTTTACAGGCTTAAAAGGCTGCATCTGATGATAAACGCTTTTGAGGAGCAGCTTGCCCCCGCTGAGGCATATTTTCCAGAAAAACAGCCCCAAAGCGCAGAGGATATGAGAACACCGAGAATAAGCGCAAGATACAATCATAAGACGGGCGAGGGATTTTTGTTTGTAAATAATCACCAGCGCCTTAGAAAAATGAAAGACATACGTGGCTTGGAGGTTGAGCTTGAATTTGCCAATGGCAGGAAACTTTCCATAAAAAACATAAACTGTGCAGATGGTGAGTGCGCAGTAATACCATTTAATCTGAAAATGGGCGGATGCAGGATTATAAGCACAAATGCCTCGCTTTTGACAAAAGTAGGTTCGCAGTATTTCTTTTACTATGACAGTGAAAATTTTTCGCAAAAACCGCGTTTTGAGTTTGAAGGTCTGCCAAGTGGGGACATGACGCTTTTGACAAAGGAACAGGCGGAAAATGCGTATGTATTCAAAGATGTGCTCTATATTTCTGAACATCTGTTATATGAAAAAGACGGTAAGCTATGTATGCTTTTGGAAGGCGGCTGCTGTGATGCGTGTATCAGCGGATATAAGGAAAGTGAGTTCTTTAAAAGAAATGTGTACGCTGATACAAAAGCACTGACGGTATCTGCCAAGGTACAAGAAAGCAGCGGTGCGGAAAGAAAGGACGTACTTAAAACAGCTGACAAATACAACGATATCCCGGCCGACGAAAATTGCAGGACATATGAATTATTTATTGAATATAAAAAGGAAAGGGAACTTTCGGAACATGTTTTTTTAAATGATATTTATTTGAATGTATCGTTTGGCGGGGATAAAGCGCAGCTTTTTTGCGGTGACAGGATTATTGATGATTGGTTCTCAAACGGTGATGAATGGTATGTTGCGCTAAAAAGATACGATTATCCCGAAAAGCTGCGGCTTGTAGTTTACCCATATAGGGACGAGGTATATTATGATTTACCGCGCAAAATGGGCTGTGAGCTGTTGGCTGTTACGGCGCAGACGGAATTTGCAGTGGAGCTTTAGTGATTTTATTTAATCGGCATAGGAGGGCAGAAATGAAAAAATTGGGTTTTGGCACTATGAGATTGCCTTTGTTGGATGCAGAGGATGTTAAGAGTATTGACTATGAGCAGATGTGCAAGATGGTTGATTGTTTTTTGGATGGTGGTTTTGAGTATTTTGATACGGCGTATCCCTACCATGGCGAGATGTCTGAGAAAGCTGTGAAGAAGTGCCTTGTGGACAGATATCCGCGCGACAGATACGTTCTGGCGGACAAAATGCCTATTCTGCGCGTGACGGCTGCGGAGGAGTATGAAAAGTATTTTGAGGAGCAGCTTAGCAGGTGCGGGGTAGATTATTTTGACTATTATCTTTTGCACAATATGGGAAAGGAGCGGTACGGAAATACTCTCAAATTTGGGGGCTTTGAATTTATATGCGGCTTGAAAGAGCGCGGGCTTGTAAAAAATATCGGATTTTCTTATCACGACGACCCGCAGCTGCTCGACGAGATTTTGACAAAATATCCTGAGATGGATGTGGTGCAGCTTCAAATCAATTATCTTGACTGGAACAGTACAGCCATTCAGTCAGGGGCATGTTATGATGTGGCATGTCGTCATGGCAAGAAGATTATTGTGATGGAACCTGTAAAAGGCGGTAGTTTGGCTGTGCTTCCCGATAAGGCCATGAATGTGATGAGAGAGTGCGGCGCCGAGGGTTCGCCTGCGTCGTATGCCATACGCTATGCCGCGTCGCTTGACAATATCATGATGGTGCTGAGCGGCATGAGCAGCCTGGAGCAGACGCAGGATAATGTTTCGTATATGAAGGACTTTAAGCCGCTGAATGACTGTGAGCGAAAAATGCTTGAACAGATTACGGATATTGTAAACGATAGCATTACGCCCTGCACAAACTGTAAATACTGCATGGAAGAGTGTCCGCAAAACATCAATATTCCCGCGTATTTTGGCTTATATAACATGTATGCGGCTACGGGGAAAAAGACGAATATGTATTATGAGAGATATTCAATGAACCATGGCAAAGCGTCGGAATGTATCAAGTGCGGAAAATGCGAGCGCATATGTCCGCAGCATATAAAGATACGTGATGAACTGGTGAAGTTTGCTGATTTGTATGAGCGCTAGGCACATATAAAAGGGATTACCGCATGTATTGATTTGCGGCAATCCCTTTATAAGAGCCTGTCTGTATGTTTATTTAGGTCTGACTGTGAGCTTTTTGATATATCCGTCTTTGTCTACTTCGCGGACTGTGGCGATAGCCATTATGTTGTATCCTCCGAAGTTTGCGATAAATTCGGCTTGTTCGTCATTTACTACTTCCGCGCCGAATATTGAATACTGGCGGAAACCGAATTTGTTTCTGAAAAACATATTTATCGCTTCTCTGCCGTATATATGGTATTCCTTTTGGCTGGACGAGTTGGAACAGTAATCGCAGAGGATGCCGTCCTTTGTGAAAAGTTCTGCAAGTGCTGTGAAGTCTTTATTTTCCATAGCTTCTACATATTTTTCTATAGGTCTCATGATTGCCGCCTCCTCTCTTAATAAACCTTTTCGGAATTGAGGAGAGCGTCTGTGCCGCCGTCCACAAACAATATATTTCCGTTTATGCCGTTTGCTTTGGGTGATACAAGGAAGACCATTGCCTCGGCGATTTCTACAGGGTCCATCAAGGTTTCAAGCCCGTATTTTGTGGGTATCGGCAGGGCGTTGAGCGCCATTTTTGATGAGATTGACATTGTAGCGGTCATGGCTGTGTTTACGTTGCCCGGGGCTATGGCGTTTATTCTTACGCCGTTTGCCGCCCATGACGCGGAGATGCGCCTTACCCAGCGGGCAAGAGCGTATTTGGTGGAAACGTA
>CANQHZ010000038.1 GCA_947623805.1 uncultured Lachnospiraceae bacterium
ACATTTTAGCTATAAAAAAATGCGAGAAACCCTTGGAATTATCAAGCTTCCCCGCATTTTAACTGTCAAAGATGGGACTATAGCATTTACCCGCTTTCATGTCAATAAAAGCCGCTTTTTTTAATATTAAAATTTTTCTAAAACTCCAAACCGTGAAATCTTCTTCCCGAGGCTATGTCATATGCCATGCGCGATTTCAGTTCTTCCACGCCGTCAAAGCGCATCTCGGGGCGCACGAATTTCAGCAAAAATACTTCCATGGACTTGCCATACACATCTTTGTTAAAATCATAGATATATGTTTCCACCCCCATCACCTCGCGTTCATCTACCGTGGGTTTCGTACCTATATTGGTAATCGACGGATATTTGATACCGCTTAGCTGTCCGTCAAAAAAACGCACATAAGAAAAATACACGCCCTTTGGCGGCAGCAGCTTCTGGGGAGATGGGATAAGATTTACCGTAGGCATGCCTATCGTCCTGCCAAGACGACGTCCGTGCACTATCTCGCCGCCTATATGATACGGCACCCCCAGCAGCTTATCCACAAGCTCCATGTTGCCGTTTCCTACCTCCTCGCGCACATATGTAGAGCTTACCTCGCGCTCCATATACAATACCTTGTCGATAACAATAACCTTGTAGCCGTATTCCGACGCCTTTTCCCGCAAAAGTCCGCAATCGCCCGCACCATATCTTCCAAATGAAACGTCATCGCCTGCCACGATACATTTGGCGTTAAGCCTGCCTACAAGCACGTTCTTTATGTAGTCAATCGGTTCCATATCCGCCGTCTGTCGGCAAAAAGGGTACTCTATAAGATAATCCACGCCCGCACGTCTGAAAATATTGCGTTTCTCCTCCACGGTCGTCAAATCCTTTAACGGATGCCCCGCAAAAAAAGCCGCCGGTGACGGCACAAACGTAAAGACAACAGAGGCAAGTCCGTTGTCTTTTTGTTCTTTAAGCCTGCCCAAGAGTTTTTGATGCCCTCTGTGAAAGCCATCAAATTTGCCTATCGCGACAGCCGTGTTTTCATTTATTTTAAATTCAGTCGTATTTTCTATTATTTTCATTAAACTCTCCTATGACACGGCATAGAAACAAGATATTTACAGAAACATTTTATATGGTTTAAAACAGCCGCCGTCACAACAATATACCGCCTTGAGCTCTCTGCCGTCCATTGGGTCCTGCGCATATACTCTGAGCAACTCGCCCGTAATAAAGTGATGACTGTCATCGTCAATGTCAAGCTGGTATGGATAAAGCTTATTTCCGTTCATAAGCGTTTTGTGAAACTCCTGCCTGACAGTCGCGCTGTGATAACCTTCAAATACACTGTCTATCGGAATTATATGCTTTTCAAGCATCCCGTTGTCTGCAAGCTCCTCAACCTCGGAAAGAGTGAGCGCATTGTCTATTTTATACGGTCCTACCCTAAGCCGCGTCAACTCCTGCATCGCCGCGCCGCACCCCAGCATATCGCCTATATCCGCGCACAACGACCTGATATATGTACCCTTTGAACACTCTACCGTAAAAGATACCCGCGGCGGATTTATATCTAAAATTTTTATATCCGATATTTCGACACGTCTCGGTGCGCGCTCTACCTCCCTGCCCATCCGCGCAAGCTCATAAAGCCTCCTGCCGCCGATTTTTAACGCCGAAAACATAGGCGGCACTTGCTCGTAACCGCCCACAAAACTCATAACTGCCATCTCTATCTCGTCACGGCTTGCCCTTACGTCGTTTCTTGTTAATATCTTACCGCTCATATCCTGGGTATCGGTAGTCACGCCAAGAAGCATGCGCGCCTTGTACTCTTTTCCGCCCTCGGCAACCATATCGCACAACTTTGTGGCGTTGCCAAGGCATACAGGGAGCACGCCCATAGCATCCGGGTCAAGTGTGCCTGTATGTCCTATTTTTTTCTGCTTTAGTATACCTCTTAGGCGCGCCACGACATCATGCGAGGTGTAGCCCGCCTCCTTGTATATTACAAGTATTCCGTTAGTCAAACCCTGCACCGCCTATTCTTCCTGGTCTTGGTTCTGCTCGTGCTCTACAATCTGACGTTCTATCTGCGCTGAAATATTGTTTATTACATCATAAAACGTACCGTTCATGCTGCATCCTGCCGCCCTCACATGGCCGCCGCCGCCAAAATACGATGCGACCTTGCTCACGTCGACGTAATTACATGAGCGCAGACTTACCTTATATTCAAGATTACCCGTCTGATACATAAATATAGCGCACTCCACACCCTTGATAATACGCAGCTGATTTACAATGCCGTCCAAATCGTCCGATGTGGCATTATAAAAATCAAGCGTCTTTTGGTCTATGGAGCTTACTATGCACTTGCCGTCCATAAATACTATGCTTTCAAGCAATGCCCTGCCCAAAAGCTGATTTTGCACATATGTCTTCTCATAAAAGGTCTCATCTATGAGCCTTGGGAAATCAAAGCCGTATTCTATAAGCTCAGCGGCTATGCGCAGGGTTCTGGGGGAAGTGTTTGAATACTGGAAAATCCCCGTATCATGAATAATCCCTATGTAAATCGCCTTTGCAATGTCCTCATCCATGTATTCCTTGTCAAGCACGTCATATATAAGCTCAGCCGTCGAGCTGCAGTGGGGCACAATATAATTTACGTCCCCGCAGCCCTGTTCATTGCTGACATGATGGTCTATGTTTATACGTTTTTTCGCGCCGTCAAATATTTTTTCGCCGTCACCAAGCCTTGTTTTTTCACAATCAAGCGCTATAAACACATCCGGCTCTGCCGTCACATTATACTCGCTGTCAATATCTTCATACCCTTTAATGCATGAAAAAATCTGTGCCGGTTTTTCCATACATATCTTGATGTCGGCCTCTGGCATAGTCTTTTTCAAGAAAAGATACACTGCCAGGCATGAGCCGACGCAATCGCCGTCCGGCCTGATATGACTTGAAATTACTATACTCTGCGCTCCCCTGCATTCATTTAATAAATTAATTGCTTCCATATAAATGTCAAAAACTCCCTTCTGGTCCGATGCATATACGTCTATACGTCTCTATACATCTATACGCCTACACGCCTCACTATTGTCCAGTCTCAATTCGCCTTTGTTCGTCCGCGCGGTTTACCTCGTCAATCTTCTTTGACATCGAAACGCCATATGCGATTGACTGGTCCAATATGAACTTAATCTCCGGCGTGTTTCTAAGATTTACCGTCCTTGCCAGTTGATTTCTTATATAGCCCTCCGCGCTCTTTAAGCCTTCAAGCGTAGCCTGCTGTGAACTTTCATCGCCCAGCACGCTTATCCATGCTTTGCAAGTCTTTAAATCAGGCGCGACCTCAACCGCCACGACAGACGTCATAGGGTCTATCCTCGGGTCCTTTATCCCGCTCCTGATTATCTCCGCCAGCGAGCGCTGTACCTCGCCGTTGATGCGGACATTTTTTACGCTGTTTTTCCTCATTACAACCCCTCCATGAAGTCCCTGCGTTTCCCTAACGAGGCACCTCAACCATTATATACGCCTCGACAATATCAAGCTCCTGCATACTGTCAAAGCCCTCAAATACAAGACCGCACTCAAAACCTGCCTTGACTTCCTTCACATCATCTTTAAAACGTTTCAGTGACGCAAGACTGCCCTCATAAATCTGTTCGCCCTCACGCGTAATCCTGATTTTGCAGTCTCTCTGAAATACACCGTCAAGCACATACGAACCGGCGATATTTCCTACTGCCGATGCCTTGAATATCTGCCTTACTTCGGCGTGTCCGATAACTTTCTCCTCAAATATAGGGTCAAGCATACCTTTCATGGCTGCCTCGATATCTTCTATCGCCTGATAAATTACCTTGTAAAGCCTTACATCCACTCCCTCGTGCTCGGCCGTGTTCTTTGCCACTGCATCGGGACGCACATTAAAGCCTATGATAATGGCGTTTGAAGCAGATGCAAGTATTACGTCCGACTCGTTTATCGCACCTACGCCGCCATGAATGCATTTTACTACTACCTCATCGTTTGAAAGTTTCATGAGGCTCTGCTTTACTGCCTCCACACTGCCCTGTACATCCGCTTTGATGATAAGGTTAAGCTCTTTTAAGCTGCCCGCCTGAATTTGTGAGAACAAATCGTCAAGCGACATCTTTGTCTTAGTATCTTCAAGAAGCTTCTCCTTATTCTGAGCCACAAATGTTTCGGCATAATATTTCGCTTCCTTGTCATTTTCATGAGCGATAAATATATCGCCTGCGTTCGGCACGTCTCCAAGTCCAAGTATTTCTACCGGCGTTGAGGGTCCGGCCTCTTTTACGCGTCTGCCCTTGTCATCTATCATAGCACGCACTTTGCCGCTTGCCGCTCCCGCGGATACAAAATCGCCAACCTTAAGCGTACCTTTCTGAACAAGCACGGTAGCTACGGGACCGCGTCCCTTGTCAAGCTCCGCCTCAATGACAAGACCTCTTGCGCGTCTGTTAGGATTTGCCTTTAGTTCGAGCACTTCAGCCGTCAGGAGTATCATCTCAAGAAGTAGCTCTATGCCCTCGCCGCTTTTAGCCGAAACCGGCACGAATACCGTACTGCCGCCCCAATCTTCGGCGATAAGACCGTATTCTGTAAGCTCCTGCTTAACTCTCTCTACATTGGCACCCGGCTTGTCGATTTTGTTTACCGCTACTATGATTTCAATGCCTGCCGCCTTTGCATGATTTATAGCCTCAACTGTCTGTGGCATAACGCCATCATCCGCCGCTACCACAAGGATTGCTATATCTGTGGAATTGGCGCCTCTCATACGCATCGCCGTAAACGCCTCATGCCCCGGAGTATCAAGAAATGTAATCTTCTGGTCGTTTATCTTTACAGTATAGGCACCTATATGCTGCGTGATGCCGCCTGCCTCCTTGTCTGTGACGTTTGTCTTTCGGATGGCGTCAAGAAGTGAGGTCTTGCCATGGTCAACATGACCCATAACGCAGATAACCGGCGGTCTTGTCACCATATCCGCCTCGTTTTCCTCGCCCTCCTTCAAAAGCTCCTCTATTACGTCAACCTTTACTTCCTTTTCACATATAATGTCATACTCGATAGCGATATTTTCCGCTGTTTCATAGGAAATTTCCTGATTAACCGTAACAATCTGTCCCTGCATAAACAGCTTTTTGACAATTACCGACGGCTGGAGCTTCATTTTGTCCGCAAGCTCTTTTATCGTGAGCTTCTCAGGCAGCGTAATAACCTTTATCTGCTCCTCAACGGTCTCTACAGGCTTCTTCTCAGGCTTTATAAACTTGCCCGGTCTGTTTTTGCCTTTAATATTCATCATGTCGCCGTCGTCTTCGTATATTAAATCCTTGCGGTTCTTTTTATCTTTCTCCTGGCTGATGCGCCGCTTTTCTTCATCTCTATGCTTTTCTGCATCCTTGATAGGACTTTCGGGCACAAAACCACCCTTGCCGCCTTTGCCGCCGCCAAAGCCGCCTCTGTTGTCGCGTCCCCCATAGCCTTGTGATTTATTTCTGTCTCCGTGCTGCCTGTCGTCACGCCTTTGCCCGTCACGCCTCTGGCCGTCACCATACGACCTGTCACCTCTCTGCCTGTCATCGCGTCCCTGGCCGTCACGCCTCTGGCCGTCGTTACGCCTCTGGCTATCATTTCTCTGGCCGTCGTTTCTTTGGGTGTCGCTTCTTTGATTGTCGCGTCTTTGCAAATTTGTATTTTTAGGAGCCTGCGCCGCCTCATTTTTCGGAGTGCCTGCATTTGCCTCCTGCGTCTTATTAACCGCAGGTTCCGCTGCTTTTACTTCGTTTTCCCTGTATACCGTTTCTGCCTTTTCAACTACCGGTTTGACAGCTGTCGGCGGATTTATGTCAGGGGACTGCTTTACTACAGCTTCTGCCGGTTTTGGCGCTTTCTTTTTGTCAGCTCCAACCGGTTTTTTTGGTATCTGCGCGCCCGGCATTTTCGAGTTTTGAGGATTGCTTACAAATATTATGCTTTTCTTTTTCTTGACAGGAGCTCCCTCTGTCTCCCTTGCCTTTGCAGGCTTTGCGTCCACCTTTTTTTCCGCAGCCTGCTTTGCAGCCGCAGGCTTTGCAGTCTCGGACTTTGCAGTCTCAGGCTTTGCGGTTTCGGGCTTTGCGCCGTCCTGCTTTGTATTTGAAGCTTTCTCTGCTGCCGGCTTTGCGTCCGTCTTTTTTTCTGTGGTCTTTTCCGCTTTTTGTGGGGTAGCTTTTGCCTTGAAAATAACCCTTATCTCCTCAGCCAGCTCATCCTCCAACGCGTTTCTATAATCCTTTTCTATGCCTTTTTTCTCCAATTCCGAAAGAACTTCTTTATTTTCAACGCCAAGTTCTTTCGCGAGCTCATATACCTTAATTTTTGCCATTTTTTTCCTCCTCACCCTCACGATTAACAGCTTTTTCCAGATGACTTAATACAAGCTTAGCAAAATTTTCATCTGTGACAGCAAGAGACGTCCTCGCCGCCTTACCTATCGCGTGTCCAAGCTCCTCCTTAGTCCCAAAACAGTATCTGGGCACCCCGCAGGACTTACACTTATTTGAAAATAACTTCTTTGTGTTGTCCGACGCATCCTCAGATACAATCACAATATACGCTGCTTTGCTCTTTACGCACTTTTCGGTTGCAAATTCCCCGCTCGCTATCTTACCCGCTTTCGCTGCGAGCCCAAGCATTGAATACACCTTTGCTTTTAACCTATCTTGCTGTTCCAAACGCTTCTATCTCCTTTATCAGACCTTCGTACACACTGCTATCCACTGCCATTTTAAAAGAGCGCTCAAGCCCCTTGCTGTTTTTAGCTTTTTTGAAACATTCTGCATTTGGGCATATGTATGCGCCTCTGCCGTTCTTTCTTCCTGTAGTGTCAAGAGAAATGCTGCCGTCCTCTGTGCGCAGGATACGCATGAGTTCCTTTTTAGGCTTCATTTCTCCGCAGCCAATGCATTGTCTCAACGGAATTTTTTTCGCCATTTATTCCTCGTTCTCCTCTGTTTCTTCTACATCAGCATTCTCATCATACTCGCCGTCTTCGTCCGCGCCCTCCTCGTATTCAGTTTCCTCATACTCAGCATCCTCGTCGTATTCGCCGTCCTCATATTCTTCCTCATAGTAGACGTCGCCGTCCTCGTCATACATATAGTCCTCATAACGGAAGCCTTCCGCATCCTTTGCCTGCGTCTCAGACTTAATATCTATCTTGTAACCTGTAAGCCTTGCCGCAAGCCTTGCGTTCTGACCTTCCTTTCCGATTGCGAGTGAGAGCTGGTAATCCGGCACCACGACCTTTGCCGTCTTATCATCGGGGTCCGCAAATACCGCTACTATCTTAGCCGGTGAAAGCGCATTCTGTATAAAATTACCCGGATTTTCGTCCCAGTTTACAATATCTATCTTCTCGCCGCGAAGTTCTTCAACAATAGCGTTTACCCTCGCGCCGTTTATACCTACGCACGCGCCTACCGCGTCAACGTTGGGGTTGTTTGTCCTTACCGCAATTTTGGTACGGCTGCCCGCTTCTCGCGCAATGCTCATAATCTCTACAGTGCCGTCTTTAATCTCCGTAACTTCCGCTTCAAAAAGCCTCTTTACAAGCTCAGGATGCGTCCTGCTTACCAAAATCCTTGGTCCCTTGGGCGTATTCTTGACCTCAAGAATATATACTTTTATGCGTTCGGTAGGCTTAAACACTTCGCCTTTTACCTGCTCCGCCTCATTTAAGAGCGCGTCCGCCTTGCCTAAATTTATGCTGATGTTCTTGCCTGCGTAGCGCTGCACGATGCCTGTCACAACGTCCTTTTCCTTTTCAAAGAACTGATTGTAGACAACGCTGCGCTCCTCCTCGCGGATTTTTTGCAAAATGACATTTTTGGCACTCTGTGTGGCAATGCGCCCGAACTCCTTTGATTTTATCTCTACATTGACCGTGCCGCCGACAACAGCGTCCTTGGTAATGTTCAGCGCATCATCAATGCAAATTTGAGTGACGCTGTCCTCCACATCTTCCGGCGTGGCGACTACCTCCTTTGTGGCATATACCAGAAAGTCGCAGGTTTCCCTGTCAATCTGCACTGTGATATTGTCTGCCTTGCCGAAATTATTCTTGCAGGCAATCAAAAGAGAATTTTCAATAGCCTCAAAGAGCGTCTCCTTGCTGATTTCTTTCTCCTTTTCAAGAATGTTCAGTGCTTCTAATAATTCCTTGTTCATCTCTACCTCCATAAGTATATATATAATAGTTTTTAAAAATCAATCGCCAGCCTGATAACCGCTATGTCAGACCGTGTAAACACCATGCTCTGCTGCCCCGTCTTGCTCTGTGTTTCTACAGTGACCGTGTCTTTGTCGTAGGCCTTGAGAATGCCTGAAAATTCTTTTTCCCCGTCGATGGGCTTAAAAGTTTTCAGCTCTACTTCTTCACCTATGCTCTTTTCAAAATGTCTGTCCTTTTTGAGTGCCCTGCCAAGCCCCGGACTTGATACCTCCAAAATATACGCGTCCGAAATAAAGTCCGCTTCATCCAGCTTGTCGGAAAATGCCCTGCTTACAGCCTCGCAGTCATTTATGCTCACGCCGCCCTCTTTGTCAATGTACGCCCTAAGATACCAGTCCCTGCCCTCCTTGACGTACTCGACATCATATATACTGCAGCCGTTTGTCTCCGCTATAGGCATAAGCAGCTCCTCCGCGCGCGCTTCGTAATTGTCCTTTTTCGCCATTCATCCACCTCTATACCGCTACTAAAGAAAAGAGCGGACTTACAAGTCCACTCTTTATCATCTAGCATTATTCAATCATACAAATTTTACCACCATATTTTGCAAAACGCAAGAGGTAAAAACAATTTTTATCAAAATTCTGATTATTTATCATTCATCGGCAGCTCATATATCTTCTCGCCATGGCTGTCCAGCTTTGGTGTGGACCTGTCTTTTAGCGACTCATACGGCTTAAGCGTAAGAATACTCTTGTATGCGGGTCTGATAATCTTGTCTACATTTATAAGCTCCTCCATGCGATGTGCACTCCAGCCGACAATCCTTGCTATGGCGAATATCGGCGTGTAAAGCTCCATAGGTATGTCAAGCATACTGTACACAAATCCACTATAAAAATCCACGTTGGCGCTTACACCTTTGTAAATCCTGCATTTCTCGGCGATAACCTCCGGAGCAAGGCGCTCTATCATAGAATACAGCTCAAATTCAGCATGACGGTTCTTTGCCGTCGCAAGCGATTCCACAAAGCTCTTAAAAATGCACGCACGCGGGTCGGAAATAGAATACACTGCATGGCCCATACCATATATAAGACCGCTCTTGTCAAACGCCTGCTTGTTCAAGAGCTTGTACAGATACTCCCGCACTTGCCTCTCATCCGTCACGTCATCTACATTTCTGCGCAAGTCCTCCATCATCTGCACAACCTTGATGTTCGCGCCGCCGTGCTTGGGACCCTTTAATGACGAAAGAGCCGCCGCGATAACGGAGTATGTATCCGAGCCCGAGCTTGTAACTACTCGTGTGGTAAAGGTCGAGTTATTTCCTCCTCCGTGTTCCATATGGAGCACAAGCGCAGCATCAAGCACCTTTGCCTCGATTGGCGTATATTTCATGTCAGGTCTCAGCATGCGCAAAATATTCTCCGCCGTCGAAAGCTTAGGGTCAGGCCTGTGTATATACAAACTATCGTCACACTCGTAATGATTGTACGCATGATATCCGTATACAGAAAGCATCGGAAATACGCTGATAAGCATGAGGCACTGCCGGAGCACATTGTCAAGTGAGATGTCCGATACATTGTCATCATATGAGGCAAGCGTAAGCACGCTCTTGGTGAGCGAGTTCATAATATCGTGGCTCGGGGCTTTCATGATTACATCACGCACAAAATTTGTCGGCAGCGTCATACTATAACCGAGCGTCTTCTTAAACTCCAAAAGCTGCTCTTTGTTTGGCAAGTCTCCAAATAAGAGCAGATAGGCGCACTCGTCAAAGCCATAACGCTCGTCCGCCTGAAAACCTCTGACCAAATCCATTATATTGTAGCCTCTATAATAAAGCTCGCCCTCGCATGGTACGCTCTTGCCGTCAACTTCTTCCGAGGACTTTATGAGCGAAATATTTGTCAATCCCGACAGCACACCCTTACCGTTTTTATCACGCAATCCGCGCTTAACACCATAATGGTCAAACAGTCCGGCGTCTATCTCGTTATTGTCCACACATATCTTTGTATATTTTTGTGTAAAATCTCGTATCGCTTCTTCTCTTTTTTTTCTCATTCAATCATCCTTTCATTATGTTTATTTTTAAGTGAATTTTTATAGTACATGAGCAAAAGCCTATATAAATATTATTATAATTTATATTAATTCACATAACAAGATAAAAAATATTAATTTTTTTTGAACATTTATAAAAATTCAGGTATTTTGTTTGAAAAATTTGAAAATTTTCTGTAAGTTTTACAGAGTAAAAAAATTCTCAAAATCCATTTTCCCAATCGATAATGAATTTTGAGAATTTCTTCGGGTTGGGCTGTTCTAAAAACAGTCAACAGCTCGTAGGGGAATCGAACCCCTGTTTCCGCCGTGAGAGGGCGGCGTCTTAACCGCTTGACCAACGAGCCATTATCAATAGCACATATTCATCTGTCGGGATAAAAAACAAACAGCTCGTAGGGGAATCGAACCCCTGTTTCCGCCGTGAGAGGGCGGCGTCTTAACCGCTTGACCAACGAGCCGTTTACTGTATGTCTGTCCGCGACAGCTATTTTATATTACTACAGCCTATTAAAAAATGCAAGTGTTTTTTCATTTTTTGGTCAAATTTTTTAGTCAAATGAGTATTCTTACGCCTCGAAATCCATGCATGACCTTGTCTTTGTATAGGGACGTACCTTGCTGTCCGCTACCTTTACGTGTTCCGGATGCGTTGAATACGCTTTCAGAGCCGCTTCGCTTTCAAAGCTTGAATCGAGCATCACATCCGCGTTTGACGACGGCAGCGGATTTGTATTGACTTTTATGTCGATAAGACCGTCAATTTTTCCCTTTAATCCCTCAAGACCTGACTTTATGCCCGCCTTGATGTTCTCCTTTTCCTCATTTGAAAATTCATCCTTTAACTGCCATAAAATAATGTGTTTAACCATTTTGTTTAACCTCCAATTTTAAAGCATTTCAAAGCAAGTTCCAAATTTCATTTGTCCTCTTTCTTTAAAGCATGACTAATTCAAGATAACAATTGCCCTTTGTTTTCAAAACAATATGTATTATATCAATACAATAAGCATTTTACAATATTAATTTATCATTTTTTGTCAATTTATGCAAAATGCATTTTACCTTAATTCCATTTTATACCAATATAATTATCATTCGATATATTTATCGCGGCCTGCTAAATGTTGACTTAATACTATTTTTCATTTATAATTTTTGTATAACTTAATATTTTTACATAAATGGGCAGTATGCTCATTCAGGCTTTTTGCGAGCCTGTTTTTTAGTGGAAATGGGGATTGAAGATGTTTTCAAGATTTTTTCATGTTATACTGAGAAATCTGCACCATATTTATATGATACCGCAGATGGAATATGTTTCAAGACATCCGGAAAAATATTCCGAAAGCGAAATGTATGAGCTTGACCGCCTTGCAATCAGGCGCATGATGCGGCCGGGACATATCACGACCGAGGGACACGGCATGGAAAATCTGCCAAGCGAGGGCGGATATATCATGTGCCCCAATCATCAGGGCAAGTACGATGCTCTCGGCATAATGTACACGCACGACGAACCCTGCTCCGTCGTCATGGACATAGAAAAGTCAAATTTCATACTCGTGCGTCAGTTCATCAATCTGGTGCGCGGCAAGCGTATCGACAGAAACGACGCCAGACAGTCAATAAAAGTTATACGTGAAATGGCAGCCGAGGCAAAAGATGGACGGAAATTTATCATTTTTCCGGAGGGCGGATACTCGCACAACGGTAATAAGACCACAAGCTTTAAGGCGGGAGCCTTTAAGAGCGCTGTGTGGGCTAAAGTGCCTATCGTGCCTGTGGTGCTTATCGATTCGTACAAAGTATTTGAAGAACATACGTTAAAGCCAATCAAAACGTTTGTGTATTATTTAAAACCCTTGTATTATAATGACTATAAAGATATGACAACCGTAGAGATTGCACGGCGCGTCCAGGACAAAATCCAGCACGTGCTAAATATGTATATCGACGGAACGCTTGCAAAAAATCCCGAGCTTTTATAAACGGGCCTAGGATAATTCAAATGCCTGCTTTATGCTTGAATAATGCAGGAATATCCCCTGCTCACCGAGCGCTTTTATCTCCTCTGCCGTGGCAAACCTATAGCCGTCTGTCTCTGCCTCCTGGAGATGTATATTGCTCTCGTCAAAATCCGATATATAACGGTAAATATCCACAAAATAATTATCACCCTCATCAGGGTTTTCACGCTTATAGCTAAACAGATACCCTCCGTTCCAGTCCGACACGTCAAGTCCTGTCTCCTCGCGTATTTCGCGCAAGACCGCCTCCTGAGAAGTCTCGCCTGCCATTGCCGCTCCTCCGGATACCTCCCACCAGCCTGCTGCCCAAGCTTTCGTCATCACGCGCTTTGTAATCAAAAATCTGCCGTCAGGGCGTCCAATCACGCCAAGCACTGTGAGATGATACTCGCCCGGTTTCATATGCCAATCATTTCTCTGCATAGTGCGCCCTGTAGGCTTTTTGTTTTCATCATATATATCCCATAATTCCATTTTATCTTTCTCCTCTGCTTTTTATTTTTACCCCTCACACACTGCTTTTCTAACCTGCAGCACCATTCCGGCCGCCACGGAAAGCTCATCGACCCCCATATCGACCAATTTGGGGACAAGGCTCAAATCAGAAGCAAGTTCTCCGCAAACCCCCGCCCATATTCCGACAGAATGGGCATTATCCACTGTCATCTTGATAAGGCGCAGCACGGCCTCGTGACGCGAATCAAAAAACTCTCCCAAATCGCTGTTTTGACGGTCAATAGCGAGCGTATACTGAGTTAAGTCATTTGTCCCTATGCTGAAAAAGTCAACTTCCTTTGCAAGAATGTCACTGATAATCGCGGCAGCCGGCGTCTCTACCATAATCCCCTGCTCAACACTGCCATATGCAATATTTTCATTCGCAAGTTCTTCCTTTACCTCGTCCGCAAGCCGCTTTATCCTGCGCACTTCATCTACAGACGCAATCATAGGGTACATGACAGACACATCTCCATACACTCCCGCCCTGAAAATAGCGCGAAGCTGCGTTTTGAACAGTTCGGGACGCGCTAGGCACAATCTGATGGCGCGGCAGCCCATCGCCGGATTGTCCTCCTTGCTAAGCGCCATATACGGAAGCTGCTTATCAGCGCCTATATCGAGCGTGCGAATTATCAACTTTTTGCCTGCCATTTTTTGCACCGCCCTGCGGTATATCTCAAACTGCTGCTGCTCCGTAGGCATCTGCGGACTGCCCATAAAAATAAATTCCGTGCGCAAAAGCCCTATGCCCTCCGCGTCGTTGTCCAGCGCGGCATCTATGTCGTCAAGCGAGCCAGCATTGGCATACAGTCTCAAAGGCCTGCCGTTTTTGGCGACCGTTTTTACTCCCTTTAGCCTGCTCAAAAGACGTGCCTGCCGCTCGTCGTTTTTTTGAAGACTGCGGTAGCTTTCTATCGTTTCATCGTCGGGTTCCAGTATGAATATACCGCTGTGTCCGTCTACTATAGCGGTCCTTTTGTCCCACTCCGCCTTGACATCTATGCCTGAGACTGCAGGGATATTCATAGCACGAGAGAGGATAGCTGTATGTGAGTTTACAGAGCCCTTTTGTGTGACAAACGCAAGCAGCTTTGTCTTGTCTGTCTTAAGTGTTTCGCTCGGCGTCAAGTCATGCGCCGCTATTATTGACGGTTCAAAGACTTCAAGACGATTCGCATCACCCATAAGCGCATCTATTACACGCTCCGTGACATCTCTTATATCCTCGCCTCTTGCCCTGAAATATTCATCCTCTATGTTTTCAAAGCGCGCTACAAAGCTGTCGCCCGTTACCGCCACGGCGTACTCGGCGTTAACACCCTGATTTTTTATGATATTGGCAATGGCTGTGTTTAAGTCATAATCTTCAAGCATTACCAGATGCGACTCAAAAATCTGCGCGCTTTGATTGTCTGCTGCCTCCCTCGCTCTTTGGCAAAGCTCCTGCAGGCGGCAGACTGTCGCACGTTTTGCCTCATCAAGCCTTGCAAGCTCCTTATCAACATCATCTACCCTGCGACGCGCTATTTTTCTTTGCTCCCTCGAATAAAAAAGTACAGTGCCGATTGCTATTCCGCCGTGAATTTTATTGCCTTTAAATGTCTCCATATTATATCCCTTTATTCTTAGTTTTTCGCATTTGACGCAAGCACGGAACAGCTTTCGCCTAAAGTGATTTTTTCGCCCTCTACTGTCGTAACCTTGCCGCCTGCCTCCTCGACGATAAGCGATGCGGCGGCATAATCCCACGGACTTAGACGAAGCTCAAAAAACAGCTCGGCGCGCCCTGCAGCTACACTGCACAAATCAAGCGCCGCTGAACCACTTCTTCTTATATCAAGCGACTTTTTAAAATAATCATAGGCAAGCTCAAATGACGCCCGATTTAATTCCTCATAATACGGCGCCGTACCGAATATTACTATGCCGTCCTTTAGCAGATTGTCCGATACATGTATGCGCCTGCCGTTTAGATACGCTCCGTTTCCCTTTTGCGCATAAAACATTTCGTCTAAATACGGATTGTACACCACCCCCATGTACTGTACACTATCTTTTGTCAGTCCTACAGATATGGCGCTTGTATGGTAATCCTTGATGAAATTGGTCGTGCCGTCAATCGGGTCCACTATAAAGGCGTAACCTTTCTCAATCGAAGCGTGTACATCCTCCTCCTCGCCGACAAAGACCGCCTCCGGCAAGACGGCAAGAAGCTTTTCCTTTAGCCGCTCCTGAACCTTTTTATCGTATGACGTGACAAAATTTGCGTGTCCTGCCTTTTCATCTATGCTGCTTTTGTTTCTGTCCGCGTTTAGTATGATTGTACCGCACTCGCGCACTATGTTTATTATATCATCAATCAATTTTTTGTTCATTTCTTCCATATTAAAAGTTTCTCCTTTACGCCAGATATTTTTCAAGTTCTTCTCCCCACGCCTCAATAAGCCTCTGCGTAGTCCAAGCGGCATTGGCCGGACTTGTTGACGGCAGCTTTATTATGGCGGGCGGAGAAATTCTTTCATTAATGTCATTGCAGCATTTCATAAAAAGTCCGTATGCCTTTGCGCCATTTAAAAAAATCGCCTTTATGTCCGCTGCGTCCAAAATGACAGATATGTCATTTGCTTTGACATTTCTGATTGTGCTGTCCGATGAACCTATTATATCACATGACTGAATAACATCCCACAACGCAATGCGATTTTTTAGCATAATATTTTTCTTTTCATCCGGAGTATTCCCTATGTTCTCGCCAAGCACTGCGGAAAGCACTTTCCAAAAGCGGTTCTGCGGATGTCCGTAGTAAAACTGCTGCTGCCTTGATTTCACGGATGGCAGCGAACCCAGTATCAATACTTTTGAATTTTCGTCATACACGGGTCCAAACTCATGCGTGATATGCTCATATTCTTTGTTCATCACTTCGTTATTCCTCATTTTTGTGTCATGCGCATATTTTTTTGCGCACTTTTATTCTCATTACCATCACAACTTTTATTTATGTGTCAAAAATTTTTTGCACAAAATTTTCCATGTTTAATATATAGCATTTTACCAAAAAATAATGATAATTTTTGTTGTTTTTTCAGCAAATGTTTTAAAAAATGCTGTAAAAATTTATAAATGTATGATATAATATTAAAAATATTGTTTACAAATTTAAAAATGCACAAATAAACATAAATAAAGATTTTACCTATATGCCGTCAGAAAAACGGCAGCGAAACGGAGGAACGGTATGCTTAACAATTACAATATTGTAGCCGAACAGCTTTTGCTGACACTCGCCTGTGTCACGCTGTTTCTTATGTTTTATATAAAACCGCGAAAAACCGCCACCTATATTGCCAACTTTACGGGCATAGTGCTCTCGATAACCACCACGGCCACGCACATTTATCTTATTTCTTTGGCCGGCACTGTGGCAGGTTTTAGCGGAAGCAAATTTAATTTTGCCTGCTTTATCTTTTATCTTCAATACACATTTATACTGGCGCTAATGTATATATATACGAGCCTGCTCTCGTCGGAAAAAAGAATGCACTTAAAAAAAATCTTTGTAAAAGCCGGCATACTGTCCGTTATATATATGTGCGCTTTCATCCTCCTGATTGCGACAAAAACCACATACGTCGTAAACAACGGCAGTGTAAGATTTGCACCTGCATTCAAGCTGTATCTTGTTATCGGCATTTTCAACACCCTGCTGTGCCTTAACACCTGTCGAAAAAACCGCGCCTCTGTGGCAAGCGTGGCTTACCGCTATCTGTGTTTTGTTCTTCCCTTTAGCATAGTCGTGCTTATCGCGCAGCTGTGCTGCAAAATCATAATATTTTCCAGCTTTACTTATGTACTTCCGTTTATACTGTTTTACCTGCTTTTCCATAGCAATCCCTTTGACGAGATAAGCGGATGCCAAAATAAATATTCCTTTGAAACGCGTTTTGTTGACAATATGGCGCTGCACCAGCGTTTCCTTATCGTCAATGTCGTATTTCCAAAGCTGAAAAACGCTGACCAGAATTACCTAAAGGACAAGGTATATCACATCTCGGCTGAAATGTGCCGTGAAATAGCAAGGCTGCATAAGGGTATTCACCTTTATAACTTTAACATACATAATTATGCTCTTTTTGTCAATGTCAAAAGCGATGAGGAAACTCGGAAAATAATATACGACATACAGCAGATACTTGAAGCGCCCATATACAATTCTATGCAAAGCTCACTGCTGTGCTACAAGATGATTGCATTCAGGAACAATCCCAACGTGGACACATTGCCAAAGCTTTCGTCTTTTATGAAATACCTTTTTGCAAAGCTTAGCCAAGGTACAAGCAGTGAATGTTGCATCGCAACAGAAAGCGATTATGAAGATTTCGCGTCACAATACTATGTTTCGCAAATGCTTGACGACATCAAAAATCGTTTTGACCTCGATGACGAACGGGTAATTTGTTTTGCGCAGCCGATTTATTCAGTTGACCATAATTCATTTAGGACAGCCGAGGCACTCATGCGTCTGCGGCTGGGTGACAAGATTATTTATCCCGACAAATTCATCCCGCTTGCCGAACAGAACGGCTGCATACACACACTTACGTGCATCATTTTGAACAAGGTGTGCGTAGAAATAAGAAGACTTAGCACGGAATACGACTTTGACGCTATCACGGTAAACTGCTCTACCACTGAATTTTCAGAGCCAAACCTGCACAATGAGCTTTTGGCAATCATACGCCAAAACCATGTGCCCTGCTCAAAGATAAGGCTTGAGCTTACCGAAAGCGCCATGTTTGATGACTTTTCAATAGTTATGCATAATATCGAGATGCTGCGGCAGTCAGGCGTACAGTTTTATCTTGATGATTTTGGCACGGGCTACTCCAATCTTGAACGAATAATAAGCTGTCCGTTTAAGACAATAAAATTTGACAAAAGTCTGCTCTACAAGTCTATGAACAGCGAGGGCATGAATGACCTGGTGGTGAGCATGGTCGATGTGTTTAAAAAACAGGGCTTTGTGCTGCTCGTAGAGGGCGTGGAGGACGATGAGCAGAACCAGTACAGCATAGACAGGGGCTTTAATTACATACAAGGCTACCGATATGCCAAACCAGTGCCTATAGGCGAATTGGTAAACTATTTTACGGAAAAAAACGCGTATTAAGCTTTTCAACTCAAATAAGCGCCGCCAATGTCAATCATCGGCAGCGCTTATTTTATTTTTGTCAATTTTACTTGTTTACTGCTTTTCGTTTTTCAAAAAATTCGTCAACTGATTTTTTTATCTGTTCAGGCGGCATCGTCTTTAATAAATACCCCTCCGGCTTAAGCGACATTACCTGCATGACGCTCTCCTTATCCCCTTTGCTTGTCAAGAAAATGACAGGTATGTCAGAAAATTCTGTCTCTGTACGTATCATCTGGAGAACCTGCTTGCCGTCCACTATCGGCATCTCGTAGTCAAGGAGCACCAGGTCGGGGCGGTTTGTGGCTAAATACTTTATAGCCATTGCGCCTGAATTGGCAAGAATTACCTGATATTTTTCCTCAAGCCAACCCTTGACATTTCTAAGCATTGCTCCCGAGTCATCGACTACAAGAATTTTCTTTTTGTTGTGCTTGCCGAAAGTAATCACATATGAGCATATCGCGTCCGCCACTTCGCCCACATTGATAGGACGCTGAAATTCTTTTTGCACAAGATGCATCGGTATGTCATTCATAATAGATTTAATCTCAGCCGCGTCACCCGATACAAATATGGGTATGTCCTCCTCGACTGCCTTGTCTTTTAAATATGTAAGTCCCTGATGCTGGTCGATAAGCGCCTCGTCCGCAAATATAAACATCAGGTCTATGCTTTTTTCTATCTTGTTCACGGCATCCGGGTCTGCGTGCACATTGAGCACTTCATAGCCTGCCTCCTCGAGCTTACCTTGGAGCGATACAAGCAGATAGCTCTGCGTTTCCGATACAATCAATACTCTTTGCATAATTTCCTCCATCTTTTATCATTTCAATAATTTAATCACGAAAGTTTCTCAAGCTCCTCAAGCATTTTACGGCTTGTCGCCATTACCTCCTCCATAGCTACATCGGCGACAAGCGCCCTCAGCTGCTCCATAAGCGGCGAAAGCTCAGGCGGCAGCTTATATTCCTCAAGCTGCGCGAGTGCGGCATCGGCTCCGTCCAAGTCGAAACTGTCCATTGCACTGTTTAGCTTATCAAGCGCGGCTGCTATCTCGTCCTTTGGCACATCTTTTTTGTCCTGCTCGTTTGCCTTGCCGTAGGGCTCCAAAATCGGCTTGTAACTCCTGTAAAGCTCCATTACCGCGGGATTTTCACGCTGTATTGTCTCTACATCTTCGGCATTGCCGCACTGCTCCATTTTGTAGAATAGGTCTGAAAGTTCAAGCGCGCCAATCATTCTGGCTGTATTTTTCAGCGCATGGACTTCTATGGTATAGTCGCGTATCATGCCGTCCGCGAGGCATTTCTCTATCTTTGTCGATTTCATATCTATAAGCTTGTAGAAGTCGCCGAGCAGGCTTGTAAACAGCTCTAGCCCGCCTGAATTTTTGACGCCCTCCGCTACATTTAATCCCTCTATTTGAGGAAGCTCTGCCGTATCCGCGACGGGCTCCGATACAACCGGCTTTTCTGTTTTCTGCACGAGCTCATGTGGGAGCCATGTCTTGATTTTAGCACAAATATCCTTAATTTCAATAGGTTTTGCGACAAAATCATTCATTCCTGCCTCTTTAAAGGTCTCGCGCGCGCCTACTACCGCGTTTGCCGTAAGCGCTATGATAGGCATTGTCTTTAAATATTCATCATCGAGCGCCCTTATTCGCTGCGTGGTCTCCACACCATCCATCACGGGCATCATGTGGTCCATAAAGACTATGTGATACTTCTTTGCCTGAACCATCTCAATGGCGCGCTTGCCGCTGTCCGCCGTGTCTATCTTCATCTTAAGCGGCTGCAGAAGACCTGTCGCAACCTTTAAATTCATCTCATTGTCGTCTACTATGAGTATGTCGGCGTCGGGAGCTATGAAATTCATCTCGTTGTCCGCAGCGTTCAGGCTTAAGTTTGTCTCATGATTTATCGCCTGACAGAAGTTGAGTGAATAAAGCGGCTTGTTTATGACAGTCGCCTTATCGTATCGCGCACCGCCGAGCATAGGGTTTTGAAGTATGCAAAGCTCCGCTCCGCGCGAGGTAAAATACCGCTCAACATTGTCCTTTACCTCCGTATAAACCGACGCATCCACAAATATAAAGTCAACCGACGCATCGCTCTTTTCCGCCTCTTTGCAATCTATGTAGGAAAGACCATATTCATCGACGAGATTTTTGAGGTTGTCAAGCATAGCATTGTCTGCCATAACAGCGCTTACTGTCTGCTGCTTTTGGCTCTGGGCATCGCCCACATTGTTTTTTAACACGGCTGCCTTTTGCGCGCCCACAACTCTCTGCGGTATGCTGAAATAGAAGTTGCTGCCTTTGCCGTACTCGCTTTCCACATATATCTCGCCGCCCATAAGATTTACAAGGCGTCTTGATATTGAAAGCCCAAGCCCTGTACCTTCCTTGTTGCGGTTCTTTTTGGTGTCCACTTGCTGGAAAGCTCCAAAGAGCTTATCTATATCCTCGGGCTTTATGCCCTGGCCTGTGTCTTTCACGGAAACGTCAAGCTGCACGCTGTATTCATCTGACAGTGGTGTCATTTTTATGGTGAGCTTTACGCTGCCCTCCTCCGTGAACTTAATGGCGTTGTTTGCGATATTTATGATTACCTGACGTATTCTCAGCGAGTCGCCATACAGCTTGAGCGGCAAATCCTTGTCTATGTCAAACAAAAGCTCTACAGGCTTATCGCCTATGCGGTTGAGGAATATCATGCTCAGGTCGCTTAGCATTGACATCGGCTCGTATTCGTCCTCTATGATTTCAAGCTTGCCCGACTCGATTTTTGAGAAGTCAAGTATGTCATTTATGATAGTAAGAAGCGCCGCGCCTGAATTTTTGATATTCATGAGATACCCTCTATCCTGGTCGCTTAGGTCGCTGCGCAGCAAAATTTCCGTCATGCCGACTATGGCGTTCATAGGGGTCCTTATCTCATGGGACATATTTGAGATAAAGTCGGACTTTGCGCGGTTTGCGTCCTCCGCGCGCTCCTTTGCCTCCTTTAATTCGTCCATTAGCTTATACTGTTCTGTCATGTCTATGAGCATAAGACAAAAGCCTTTCAGCGTTTTTTTATGCTCGAGCATTGTCACGCTGCGTATGTAATAGCGCTCGTTCAGTTCTACCTCTGTGCTGTCCGAATAAAACAGACCATAATATTTCTTTGGTATATCGTCGCCCTTGTGAAGCGTTTTCAGCTCAGGGAAAAGCTCCTTTGCATACTTATTGGCGTCAAGAAAGCCGTAATCCTTGTCAACCATAAAGATAATCCTGCCTTCAAGCTGGTCAAACACGCGACTGCGCCCGATATCCATAACAGACAGAAAATCTCCCTCTACTGTGCCTATTATAATCATCAGTATAGCCGCTGACGAAAATATCGGCACTATATCAAACGGAAGCGAGAAAGGCAGAAATATCTTTACAAGAAGCGGAATAATAATAATCGCACTCGCTATAATAAGGTGCGTCATGGAATGCTTTTCGCGCCCTTTTCTTATGCGGATTATTATCCTGCGGCAAATCATATAGCCTATCAAAATCATAAGCGCTATGCCTAATATGCCGTATCTTACGATATAAGCCTTTCCGTTATCTACTTCAAGATAATTAAAGCCTACATTCTTGTCCTGGCGCAGCTCAATCCTGTCAAACATCATCTCGCGTTTATCATCATTCCAAAGCGTCAGCATAAGCACGCTGTCAAAACCAAGCCATATGTAGCTCAATATGTCAACAACCCTGTTTGCCTGAGTTTTGTCAAGCTGCATGTAAGCACCTATAAAGCGTATAAAAAAGAAGTAAAACAGCACGTTGCCAAGATATCCGACCTTGAACGCAAGCACTGCCTCATCATAGCCGCTTGAACGTATCAGCAGAAAATTTGCGGCATTCATGACAAGTCCGCCGACATTGGCAATCATAAGGTTTGTCGAAGCCTTGTTTTGCTGTTTGTTTAACAGGACAAAAACTCCTACCAGCGGTATTATCAGTCCTACAAACTGCACGACTGAAAGCACCATATTTAAAAGCTGCATATGCATAATAATCCCTCCCTGCCGCACTGTACGGTTATACGTTAAAAACACCGACATGAAATCAGAATTTCCGAGTGTTTCGGCACACCGGGAATTAATTCGGCATTGAAATTCGTTATTTATTTTATCATATGCGCCGTTATTAAGCAATAAGGCGCATATGGTTTTTGGCGGGTTTTCAATGCTTTTTCATGCGGCGTTTGCCTGTGACGGAGTTTACTGTGAGTTTGAAAACCGTGGTCTGCGGCATGACTGCTTGGTTGAATTTAAAATCCTCGGCGTGGTAGTGGCTCATCAGTATTTTCAGCGCGTCGTATTTTTGCTCGTCGGAAAGTATTTCTACTGTGCCTTGCCCGATTACGCTTTCGTATTCCATCGTGCAGTTTTTTGTCTCCTCGTCGAGCACAAGGCTGTGAGCGCAATCCATCTCGAAGCTTGCGCGGTTGTCTTTTGCTATGAGGTCATATTTTGTCCCTTCTTTTGCGCCGTGGAAATAGAGTTCGATTTTGCCGTTGTCGGTTGTCATGCCGAAATTGAGTGGAAGTATGTAGGGATAGCCGCCTGCGTCGTTTAGGGCAAGGCGGCATACGTCGCATTTTTTCATCACTTCTATTATCTCGTCAGGGGCGGTTATTTCTCTGTCGTGTCTTCGCATTGATGTACTCCTTTTATATATATTAATTTTGTGCGCATATCTGCTGTCCTTTGATGAGTGGATATGATATTACTTCCGCTGCATCAAGGTTTTCGTGGTGCATATCTACTGATGTGATTTGGCTGTTTTCATAGGTTGTGTAATAGTAGATGCCTTTGTCCATGTTGCAGCAGGAGGTGTAGATTGTGATTTCGTACTGTCCGCCTCCCATGTGGACGCAGCCTCTTTGCTGTGCGACTGAGCCTAATATATGGAAAAACTGGCTTATGCTTTCAGACTCGGAATCGCCTGAAACGGAGTTCATTTTTGTGAATGCCACTTTTACAAAGCGCGACGCTGACGACAAATCTCCGGGAAGTCCCATGGCACCCATGCCGCGGCTGTATGTGTTGAGCGCGAGGTCTTTGGAGAAATTGTTGACGGGCGGCTCTGTGGAGAGGCTCACGTAGTTATTTAGGTTGAAAAGCTGTATGTCAAAGGGTGGGTTGTTTGTGAGGACGCCGACAGGGTTGTCATAAATTTTCAGTCCGTCTTTCATCTGCTCTACTGTCACTGAATTGGTGCCGTCGGAAACTATCCAGTGGAGCGGGGAGAGGGGGAGTTGGTCGCTGAAATTTATGTTTACGAGGTTGATTTTTGACAGGAGGGTTTTTGCCTCGTCTATGGTTGCGCTTTGGCCTAATATCCAGGGGATAAATTCAAAGGGGGAGATGTTGTCCTTGCCTTCGATTTCTTCTCCATAGTAAGCGTTTTGCGGGAAGTTTAGTCCTGCCATGCCTATGCCTTTTTCGTTTATTGCGTCGTAGTAGAGGGGGTAGCTGTCTACTACGAATGCCATGCCTATCATGGCGTAGTGGGTGGGTAGTGGGGTTGCTTTGCGGAATTTGAATGGGTAGTTGCGGGGGGTGACTGTTACTGTTTCGTTATAGGAAAATTCGTAGTCGAGTGTGCGCCCGAAGTATCTGTTGTTTGTTTTATAGGTTGCTGCTGTACACATTTTTTATTACCTCCGATTTTTGCAGTTCAGCTTTTTTTTGCTGGCTGGCGTGTTTTTTATTTTATTATTATATACCATTTTGTGGGTGTTCTTCAATGATATATTTTTTTATGTTTTTTATATTTTGGTATTGGCCAACGGGCGCTCAGGCAGAAAAATATATCCCATTCAGCCCCGCTTGCGCTTGGTGGAACGCGTAGCGGACACTAAGCTCAATGGCGCTGTAAAAGGAGCTACGCTTTTACAGCTTATTTCGCTAAGTGCCGACGCATTCCAATGGGCTTCATGGGATATATTTTTCTGCCTGAGCTAGGTTGCTGGTTTTCCTTTAGTAGTGTATGGTGCAGGTTGACTGCTTTTGTGCCGATTACCTTTCTAGGGTGCTATTTTTCCTTTTGTATCTTGTGTTGATTGCTTTTGCTTTAATTGCTTCAATTGCCTTAAATCAAATCATATATGAAAATTACTGACTGATTTTTATTTGCCGCTATAGCTTAATGTCCGCATTGAGTTTATTATCGCTAGTACGGCTACGCCTACGTCGGCGAAGACTGCTGCCCACATGCTGGCTATGCCTAATGCGCCTAAAATGAGGACTATTGCTTTGACTGACAGGGCAAAGACTATGTTTTGCTTTACTATGGTGAGGGTTTTTCTTGAGATTTTTACTACTTTGGCGATTTTTCTGACGTCGTCGTCCATAAGCACTATGTCTGCTGCCTCTATAGCGGCGTCTGAGCCCATGCTGCCCATTGCGAAGCCTATGTCTGCTCTTGTGAGTACGGGAGCGTCATTTATGCCGTCGCCTGCGAAAGCGAGTTTTTCTTTGCCGCGCTGTTCGTCAAGGAGTTTTTCGAGGATTGATACTTTATCTGCGGGCAGGAGTTCTGCGTGTGTTTCGTCTATGCCTAGCGTTCCTGCTACTGCCTGCGCTGTTTCTTTTCTGTCACCTGTGAGCATTACGCATTTCTTTACGCCTACTTTTTTCATGGCGCTTATGGCATCTTTTACGCCGTCTTTTATTGTGTCGGTTATCAGTATTGCGCCTGCGTATTTTTTGTTAATTGATACATAGCAGACTGTGCCTATGTCGTTGCATGGGGTGACGGATATGCCATTGTTTTTCATTAGCTTTTCGTTGCCGATGAGCACTTCTTTGCCGTCTACGAGAGCGGTAATGCCGTGTCCTGCTGTTTCGCTTGCGTTTTCTACTCTTTCCATGTCGAGGTCTTTTTGGCATGCTGTCCTTATGGATACCGCTATCGGGTGGTTGGAGTAGCCCTCGGCAAGCGCTGCTGTTTCGATAAGCTGTTCTTTTGTTATTCCGTCTGCGGGGATAAGCATTGACACTTTAAATTCGCCTTTGGTGAGTGTACCTGTCTTGTCGAAGACGATTGTTGTCATCTCGGAAACGGCTTCAAGGTAGTTGCCGCCTTTGACAAGCACGCCTAGCCTTGATGCCGCGCCAATGCCGCCGAAAAATCCGAGCGGTACGGAAATTACAAGCGCGCATGGGCATGAGATTACCAGGAATGTGCAAGCTCTGTGCATCCAGCTTATCCAGCCGCCGCCAAGTACAAGCGGAGGTACTAGCGCGAGCAGGACTGCCGCTATTGTGACTATGGGCGTATAGTATTTGGCAAATTTGGTGATGAAATTTTCAACTTTTGCTTTTTTGGAGCTGGCGTTTTCGACAAGCTCAAGGATTTTTGCCACTGTGGAGTCGTCATATTCTTTTGTCGTGCGGATTTTGAGCGTGCCGCCGCCGTTTACGCAGCCGCTATAAACTTCATCATTTACGCACGCGCGCCTTGGCACTGACTCGCCTGTGAGGGCGGCTGTGTTGAGAAGCGAATCGCCCTCTATCACTATGCCGTCCAATGGGACTTTTTCACCCGGCTTTACGACTATTATGCTGCCTATCTCCACATCATCTGGGTCTACCTGCGTGAGTGCACCGTCCTCCTCGATATTGGCGTACTCGGGGCATATGTCCATCATATCCGCGATTGACTGGCGCGATTTGCCTACCGCATAACTCTGGAAAAGCTCGCCTACCTGATAGAAAAGCATTACCGCCGCCGCCTCAGAAAATTCCTGTGCACCGAATGCGCCGAATGTCGCTATCATCATAAGAAAATTTTCGTCAAATACCTGACCGTTTTTGATGTTTTTTGCCGCTTTTATGATGATGTCATAGCCGATTATCAGATACGGCACCAGAAAGAGTACCATCTGAACCCATATATTTTCAGGCAAAAATCCTGTATGCTCTCCTATCATCAGTGCGGCAAGCAGCACAAATGATATTATTATTCGATACAGCATTCTCTTTTGCTTCTGTGTCATAATAATTCCCCCCTTTTGCTTTTACAAACATTCGCAAAAAATTACTGTGTCCAAAAAATCCGCGGGATTGGCTTTTGGCTGTGCGCCTTACGCTTTCCCGCGGACTTATATGCGTATTTACATAACAAGCCTGCAGTCAGGCTCCACTTTTGCAATCGTTGACTGTACATTTTTCATAATCTCATCAAAGCGTGTGTCATCGGCTTCAATTGTGAGCTTCTGTGCCAAAAAACTGACAGTCGCGTCATTTACTCCGTCAAGCTTTTTGATGGCTTCCTCCATCTTTGCCGCGCAATTAGCGCAATCCAAATCCTCAAGTTTAAATTTCTTTTTCATAGTTTTTTATTCCTTTCTTACTAAAATTTTACTCACATCAATTCTCGTTCTGCCGTATACGCCGCTCTTTGCGCTTTTTCAAACATTTAGAAAATCTTAGGTAGTGTCAATGTTTTATTCCTCAATGTGCTCGCGTCCCTGTGCTATGATGCTCCTCACGTGATTGTCCGCAAGAGAATAGAATACGGATTTTCCCTCGCGACGGCTGCTCACAAGCTTTGATTGCTTTAGCACTTTTAGCTGGTGTGAGATTGCGGACTGCGTCATATTTAACAGCTCCGCCAAGTCGCACACGCATACCTCAGCTTCAAACAGGACAAACAATATTTTGAGCCGTGTGGAGTCGCCAAACACCTTGAATAAATCGGATAAATCGCTTATCTCCTCCTCGTCGGGCATCGCCGCGTTTACCTTTTTCAAGATGTCGTGGTGTACCTCGTGTGTGTCACAATATTCAATTTCCGCCTGCGTGTTTATCTCGTCCGACATATCACTCATCCTTTCTGGGCCGCCAAAATACTACGGCTTACCGTGAAGTATTATTGAGTTGTTGTTCATATGAATGATTGTTCATATGTTTATGATAATACTATTATATTATTTTGTCAACATGTCTATTATATTTTTTTTATTATTTTCAAGCTTTTTTATACGGGTATGAGTTATTCCGGCTTTATTCCATATAAAAAACTGAGTGGAAAATCCTACAGATTTCCGCAGACAAAATCTTTCACAATGCCAAAAAATTCCCTGAACATATTGTTTGGCTGCAGATAGACGTTTGAACGCGCGGCAAGTCCGCACACGTTTTTTATTCCATAATGTTTTGCGATGCTGACGCCGCGAAAAACGTGGAAATTGTTTGTGACGATGCCTACTCTGTCATTTTCCTTGTCCAAAAAGACGGAGCTGAAAGCGATATTTTCAGATGTGTCTGTGGACTTATCTTCCATTATTATACGCTCTGGAGCAATTCCTCTCTGCTCCAGATATTCCTTCATTCCCTGCGCCTCGCTGCACGGTTCGTTTACGCCCTGCCCGCCCGAAACAATGCAAGACGTGCTTTGATTTTCGATAAGATAGTCATAAGCGGCATCAAGCCTGAATTTCAACACTGAGGACGGTCCGTTTGCCTTGACCTGCGCACCTAATACAATTATATAGTCAAGCTCTGGCTCAGCCTTTGCGTGATACTGGCTTATGACGCACCCCTCCACGGCGACAAAAATCGTTATGCCCGCTGCAATGCATATTACAGACAACTTTTGAATGACCGAGGGCAACCTCGCCCATAAATGAAAATGATAAAACACCGCCGCCGCGATAAAGAATACGCCGCCTGCCCCCCATATCATATAAAAATTTGAGCCTGATTTTATACCATACACGACCAGGCAATAGCAAAAGCAAAGTATAGCGCATATAATGCAAAAAATTTCCTTTATCATACCTATTTCAAATCCTCATGAAAATAACCGTCATTATCATTTTCCGCATAAAATTTAGTAATTGCAGCTTAATTATATGGCTTAATTTCAACCAACACCCTATGATTAGTCTTTTGTGGAAAAATGAACTGTATTCTGTTTATAAATTCTTTTTCCCCACTGTGATTAATATATGAAATTTTCCGAATATCAGGCGCGCCATTTATTGTATCAGCGGCGGCTGTTATCTCATATTTACGCTTTTTTGCGCAGATAACAATTCGGTCCTGCTCCAATTCGACTGGCAGCAATGTGATGAAATTTTCTGCAAGTTCCTGAGCCTGCCCGCTGTTTACTATATCACAAAGCGTCACTTTACCGTTTTCAAGGCGTATGTTTCTTCGCAGATTAATTAGCGCAACAGACGGATATGCCGCTTTCATTTGAAACTCAACCCCGCCATTTATTCTGCAAAAATCCTCCGCGCGGCATTGCTCTCCCTCCTGCTGCTCATGTCCTCCGACAATCGGAACACTGTGACCCATAGAGCGACATACAAGCTGTTCATAGCGCGCATCTGAAAAATAGTCCTTTGTATACTCTCCAGAACCCAAATCCGCTATCAGCAGTTCTTCGTCCGCGACATAGATAAAGCTGCCGACATCATTGTGATTGTGCGGCTCCGCGTTGTGCCCGCCTTTTACGGCAAGAGCGGATTTGCCTTCGACGCTGACCATCCACTGTGCATTCGGGAAAAATTCAAAGCGGTCGTGGGCAGTATCAAAATATGCGTTTTCCCTGACTTTGTTTTCCCATTCGACATCTCTTGAAAGCAAGACATAGCGATAGCAGGCATCCTCATGAAAACCTGCCGTCATTTCCTCCTCTGGAATAAGCACACTGTCAATGTATTGGCTTAACAATACCTGCACGCCAATCCTCATCTTTTCTTTCCTGCTGCTGTCCGAAAACGCAACGGTATATCCTCCAGGCAAAAAGCACTTCTGCGGAAACAGCGCTATTTTTTCAAACAGCGCTAAATCATTCAATATGTCATGCGGAATATTTTTCTTCCGTAAAAGCTGCACAAACGCCATAAGATGCCCCATCGCATAGTAATAATACCCCATTCCTTCAAGACAAATTCCGTCCGCGGGAAAACTTTGGATATATGCCTGCAGATTGCCCGCGATCCGCTGTATAAACTTTTGCTTTTCTTCTCCTTCATCAAGCAGATACAGCCCCGCCGCGCCCACGCAGCCGTTACATACCGCGCACCAGTTCATCGTGCTCCTCTCCCACCACGCATATTCTCCGTCAGCGCTCATAAATGGGAGCAGGCAGCGCGTCATTACTTGCTCTTTTGCATAATCGCAGATTTCATCTCCCAAAACGTCTCTTTCAAGCGTGCATAGTTCAGCAAGCGCAAAGGAAGTCTCCGCCGCAAACAAGTCTACCGTCTTTTCCCATTCAGGCTCAGAAAGATTGACATGAGGCGGCAAAGCCCATGTTTTCTCCTCTCCGATTTCTTTTATGATATTTCTTAATCTCTCAATGTCATTCGGCGACACCTGCTCTTTGCGGTTCTTTGCAAACCGACACCATATTCCATACACTGTGAGAAATTTTCTGCGTCCAAAATATACATTCTCATAATTAAGACGGTTTCCTGTCCGAAAATATTCCTGAAACAATTCGTCCGTAATCCGCGGCATATTTTCTCCGTCTAATTTTTTCTTTTCGCATACAAGCTCATCCCAAATCATTTCATTCCCTCCATGTAGTTTCAGCGGCTTAAAGTCCGCACCAATTCCACATACCTTTTGGACCTACTTTGTATATCCTCCCGCGTCACGCCGTAATACCTGTAGATTCCCTTATATATGCGGTTAAATTCCTTTCTTACTTTCCTGCCGCCGCTGCAACCTCCGCCGATGTAGCCGTACTTTTTTTCGATATCGATATGTATATTGTCATTCACGTCGCTAAACACCTTTTTGAATTTGTGCATATCAATGTCAAATGCGGACTGCGGCACCTCCATTGCGCGTTTCATCTGCTCTTTTGCCTGTTCTATGTGAAGCTTTATGTCCTCTGCCGACTCCCCCTTAAGCTTCGGGATTTCGGCGTATTCCCCCAGAAGCTCGGGGGCATACTGTATGATAAATGAAGCCCTCATTTGCGTGTATTCATTTATAAATTCGCCAGATTCTCTGTCCACCTCGACAAGACCGCATTTATTCACAATGTAGTCCACCGTCTCATCCATGCTGTGGGATTCGCATTTAATCGTCTTTTCCACGCAGTATTTCCTTATTTTATGTTTAAGCCTTTGCAGCTGCTGTTTCAGCGTATATTTTTCAGGCTTTTTTAAAATAAAAACTGATGTCGGTCCATCACCAGTTTCGATACGCGTAACGTTAGAAGCGCCTTTTTTACTTTTTTTCATCAATTCCTCCATTCATGTCCGCAAGCATAAAAAATGAAAACGCAGCGTTTATTCTGACATAAAATTTGGACGGAATATATGCCGCTAATTATGTCCGCGTATTATTCCGCCCAAATTATTAAAACTTAAATGTCATTTTACAATTACATCATACGCTGTTTTTACCGCTTGCCATAACCGTTAAATTAAATTGTCTTTATCACAGTGTCAAACGCGTCAAGTCTGATTTTCTCTGCGCCGTACTCTGTATTTACAGTACACTCCTGCGTCGTGTCGGAATTGTTTATCACTACAAGGGTCCTGCTTTCAGGGTAGAATGCGCACTCCATATCGGCATTGTCCGTGAGATAATTTCCGTCAGCAGCTTCGCCGCCCGCATTGAGTATAAGGTTCAAAAGCAGCTTGGTATTTGCATTGTTTACCTCAAATGATGAAAGGTAAATGCCATGTCCCTTTCCAAAGCTGTTTGTCGTAAACAGCGGGTTATTGTCCTTTGCCGCAAGCACTGTAGCCTTGCCGTCTGTCAGATGGCACTTAACCTTTTCGGGAATGTCCGCGCCTGCCGTAAGCGCAGCTTTTGCCGCTTTCTCGTCAACGTCAAAACTCCACTGTCCATGGCACACTCTGTCAATAATGTCCTCGTCAACACCGAGCACATGCGCCATTCTAAAGTAAGTGTCAAAGCCAGGCACAGCAGATGGCTCGCCTACGCCGATAAACGTGCCGCCGTCATATACCCATTTGGTAAGCTTTTCAATGACAGCCTCGTCTTTCCAAGCATCGCCGCCGCTCCATGCGCTGCCCGCCGCGCCCGCATTTATAACCACATCGACATCTGAGAGCGCGCCGTTCTTTACATCATCAAAATTTATAAACTTCACGTCTACGGGAAGCCCGCTCAACGCCTCATTTATATGAATTAAGTCATGCATATACGTCTCATGGAAATGCCCTGAAAGCGACCACGAGCGCATAGCGCCCCAATAGTGGAGCACGGCAACCTTAGTCTTGCAGCGGTACGGCTTTCCTGCCTTGTGAAGCTCCCTTATCGCCCTGAACTCATCGGAAATCTTCGCTATATATTCCACAAAATCGGGGAAATCCTCAACCAAATGTATATACCCGCCAAGCCCTATGCGGTCTATCGGGCAGCGCAGCAGCGCACGCCTTACACTGTTCCAGTATTTCTTGGCGTCAAGCGTGGGATTGCCGCCCTCCATAAAGGTAGGCGCGCCGCCAAGCCCCACGGGGAACAGATACGGGTGAAGCCTTATCTCATGCGTATCGACATCTACGCCTGAACAGAGCCGTACCTCATATCCCGAAAATACGCATTTAATCAGACCGTCAAAGCCAAAGTTTTTAAATGTCGGCTTATACGGCTCTATTCCTACCCAACTGTCGTCATAGAATACATACGCCTTTTTATTGTACTTATGCGCTATGTCAACCAGCTCTTTTCCAAAGCTGATTACAAATCTGTTGATAAAATCGATCCAGTCGGCTTTTTTCTTATTGCCTGGCATATGCGTCACGTGGAGCTTACCTTGATTGATAAAGTCCTCCGCAGTAAGGCTGTAGCCGTATTTTGCCGCGAAATCGTCAAGCATCTTGGGGCTTACCGTAAAATCATAAGATGCCCAATCCGAATATATCTGCCTGTTCCTCTCGCTGCTGCCCCAAATCCAGACAAAGTTGTAGAACATTGACGTAAACCTGACTACCGTCGTCGCGGGGTGCTTTTCGCACCAGTCAGTGAGCCAGTTTTTCATATATTCCTGCGTCTCGGGATATACGGGATCGATCTGCATAAGATGCTCTTTGTCCCAGTTGTTCGTAGTGTGATTGTACATCGAAATTTCTTCCCAGATGCGGTACGCAAGAAAGCTCACAGTATATTTATGCCACGGCGTTACCCCCTTTATCGTAACTGAGCCTGCCGCCTTGTCATAAGTCCACTTTGAAGCGTCTACAAGCGTGTCCGTAGTCCTGTCATAAACCTGCCAATATTTAAGCGAAGCCTCACTGTCATTTATCCTAAACTGCTCATCAAAATAATCAGCTAAAAGTCCCACTGTTAGAGTATCTTTGTCAGCGACTACAGGCTGCGTCATAAGAAAACTCTGCTGCAGCTTATCCTGATTTTTCTTTGCCCATTCATTGTGATCCCTGATTATGCATATCGTGGAATAGATGCCATAGCCCGCATCTATTATCTCATCTGAAAGCTCCGTGCCGTCGCTGTCCCTTATAACGTCAGCTCCCCATTTTTTTGCAAGCTCCAGCGTCAGTTTCTCATAGCCTGCCTCGCCTGGCATTGTAAATCCGCCCTTGCTTTTTACATTTTCAACAGTTCCCATTAGTTTATTTCCTTTCAAATTATATATTTAATAGGCGTTTGCGAAACGCCATAAGCCGTATAAATACAGCATTTTTTACTACTAAAAAATAAATAACTCCCCACCGGATATGGTATAATAGAGTTGCCAAAAAAAATTAACCATCCCCCGAGAAAGGAGCTATTCTGATACCTATGATACCATACAAACAGCTTTCTTTGAAAGATATTTTTCAGGATTGTCAGGATAAATTTGAAAACGACAAACCTGCGTTTCTGTCTCTATTAGAACAACATATCGATCTGGATGAACTGATCCCTCTTTCTTTCCGGAATCA
>CANQHZ010000039.1 GCA_947623805.1 uncultured Lachnospiraceae bacterium
TATATAATAGTCTCTATAGAAACATTCTTCTTTGCGGAAAGCTGTATAATGCTCCTGTAGTATTGCTGGTGTATGCTGAAATCGTCGCCTTCACCTTCAGGCATATGCTCAGGCAAGTCTTCTCTATGGGCGACAAAAATGACATTTCCGTCAATTCCTTTGCTGAGTTTTACGGGAGAGCTCGTGAATAGATTCAATACATTTTCCAGAAAAACCAGCAGATATTTGAGTTCATATTTGTGCAGACCGCTGTTTTCAAAATATCTGACTGCGGACAAGGGGCAGGGGCATGAGTGGGGATTGGACACGCTTATGGCGTTGGCAAGGCTGTTTGCGATAGCGACAATGCGCGCGAACTTGTCTATTTCGTCGCCCTTCAAGCCGTATGGATAGCCGCTCCCGTCAAATTTCTCATGGTGCATGAGCGCGGCGTTTTGTACGGATTTGGGTATGCCTTTGTATCTGCCGAGCAGATGAAAGCCTTCGATGGTATGTGTTTTCGCAATTTCAAACTCCCTTGACGTAAGCCGCTTTAGCTTGCCGCTTGATATTGAGGGCGGCAGCATAATCTTTCCAATGTCGTGGAAAAGCCCGCATTCGGCGGCAAGAAGCTTATCGTCTTCTGACATTTTAAGCCAGTCGGCAAGCACATATGAAATGACAGCGACATTCGTACAATGGGCATAAACTGAAAAAGTCAGCCCGCGTGTATTGAGAAGACTGATAAGAAGACCGCCTGTGCCGCTTTCAATGCTGATAAGCTCCGTGAAGCTTTTCATAATCTCTTTCTCATGGATTGGCTCGTTTCTGTACAGGGTGTTCTTAAAGTTTTCCTGAAAATATTCGCAAAACCTGTTAAACTCGCGAGAGAACTGCGCTGCGGCGTTTGAAACGGCAGCGGTAAAGGCTATAGGGCGGATAAGGCTGTCAGCCGTTTTGTCCTCAATGGAAACGCGATATACTGAGTAGCCGTCAAGCCTTGTTATTATATTGTCGGTAAGCACGACTCCCCTTGGGACAAGCACCCTGGAATCATAGGTTAAAATGTCCTCAGCCGTCACCATACCTGATTTTAAATCTGAGACAGGCAACTGTTTCATTGGTATTCCCCCTTTAATTATCTATTTTAGACCTTTGACAATAAAATGTCAAATTCGTTTTTGTGAAAATTGCCGATTTTTTGGCGGAAAATATTATCAAAAATAATTAGTAATAATATATAAAGCTGTGATATAATTTTTATGCAATTAATTATAAAAAACGATGGGAAAATCAGACAATAAAAAGCGTCTGCCAAAGAAACAAAGGCATTTCGGCAGCCTGTGGGCAAGGCAGGCGCTGTCGGCATAAGCCTGATGCGTATAGCAGGCGGCGCAGAAATGGAGTGGGATATGAAAAAATACACAAAAATACATAAGCTTTCCGATAACCGTTTCCTTAATTTATTCAAGCTTGACGCGCTCACCGATTCGGGCAGACAGTTTGACTACTTTTTTGTATCAAGGAGAAAGCCAGACCAGATAAAGCTCCTTACGGGCGACATATCGGCGGAAGGGGTAGTTATATACCCTGTTTTAAAGGACGAGCCTGAAAAGATAATAATGATACGCCAGTACAGGTATCCGCTCGGCGATTATCTTTATGAGCTGCCCGCGGGGCTTATCGACGAGGGGGAGACGCCCGAAATAGCCGCCGTGCGCGAGATGAAGGAGGAGACAGGGCTTGATTTTGAAGTGTATAACGGCGGAAACAGCGCCCTCCGCCGCCCGTTTTTTATGGGCGCGGGCTTTACTGACGAGAGCTGCAATGCCGTGTTCGGCTATGCAGGCGGGAAGATAAGCCGTGAGGATATGGAGGACACGGAAACAATACAGGTGCTTATAGTGGACAAGGCGGAGGCGGCAAGAATACTAAGGGAGGAAAAGGTGTCGCTGCGCGCCGCGTACCTTTTGATGAATTTTATACATTCAAATGCTGATAATCCATTTGGATTTTTGGATTGAGATTTTGCGTTTACAAAATTATCATATTATGCTAAATTTAAACATAGTGAATATTTTATATGGAGAGGCGGTTGAATTATGCAGAATAAAGGAAAATACTACATTACCACGGCGATAGCCTATACTTCGGGCAAGCCACATATCGGAAATAATTATGAGATAGTCCTTGCGGACAGCATAGCGCGGTTTAAGCGCAAAGACGGCTACGACGTGTTTTTCCAGACGGGCACTGACGAGCACGGGCAGAAAATCGAGCTGAAGGCGGCGGATGCGGGCGTGACGCCTAAGGAGTTTGTTGACAGGGTTGCAGGCGTTATCAAAGGGCTCTGCGACAGGCTGAATATTTCATATGACAAATTTATCCGCACCACGGATGATTATCATGAAAAGCAGGTGCAGAAGATTTTTAAGCGCCTTTACAATCAGGGCGATATTTACAAGGGCGCGTATGAGGGGCTTTACTGTACGCCTTGCGAATCGTTTTGGACAGAGTCGCAGCTGCGCGACGGCAGATGCCCCGATTGCGGCGGCGAGGTAAAGCCTGCCAAGGAGGAAGCGTATTTCTTCAAAATGAGCAAATACGCGGACAGGCTTATAGACCACATAAACAAACACCCCGAGTTTATCCAGCCCGTATCGCGCAAAAATGAGATGATGAACAACTTCCTTCTGCCTGGGCTGCAGGATTTGTGTGTGTCGCGCACTTCGTTTAAATGGGGTATTCCCGTGGATTTTGATGACAAGCATGTCGTTTATGTGTGGCTTGACGCGCTCACAAACTATATCACGGGCATAGGGTATGACGCGGACGGCAACAGCACTGAGCAGTACAAAAAGCTCTGGCCTGCAGACCTGCATTTGATAGGAAAGGATATAATACGTTTTCACACGATTTACTGGCCTATATTCCTGATGGCGCTCGGCGAGGAGCTGCCGCATCAGGTATTCGGACACCCGTGGCTTTTGCAGAACAATGACAAGATGAGCAAGTCAAAGGGAAATGTAATGTACGCCGATGACCTTGCGGACATATTCGGCGTTGACGCGGTGAGGTATTTCGTGCTGCACGAGATGCCGTTTGAAAATGACGGCTCAATCACATGGGATTTAATGGTGGAACGGCTAAACTCCGACCTTGCCAACACGCTTGGAAACCTTGTAAACAGGACAATCTCCATGAGTAACAAATATTTTGGAGGCGTGGTGGAGGACAAGGGCGCAGCCGAAGCGGCAGATGAGGATTTAAAGGCTGTAGCGACAGGCGCATATGACAAAGTTGCGGCGAAGATGGCAGAGCTTAGGGTAGCCGACGCGCTTACTGAGATTTTTGCGCTTTTCAAGCGCTGCAACAAGTATATAGACGAGACAGAGCCGTGGGTACTGGCAAAGGACGAGGCGAAAAAGAACAGGCTTTCGACAGTCCTCTACAATCTGGTGGAGAGCATTTCCATAGGCGCGGGACTTCTCGAGCCGTTTATGCCTGAGACGGCGCAGAAGATTGCGGCGCAGCTTAATTGTGATATTAGGAGTTTTGAATCAGCAAAGACCTTTGGCGAGTACAAGTCAGGAAATAAGGTGACGGATAAGCCCGAGATACTTTTTGCGCGCCTTGACCAGAAGGAGATAGACGCAAAAGTGGAGGCGCTTGCGGCAAAGCAGATTGCCGAGGCTGGGGCAGCGTCTGATAAGGAAAGTGAAAGCGCGGAGGGCGTTATCGATATAGAGCCGAAGGCTGAAATAGAGTATGATGATTTTGCAAAAATGCAGTTTCAGGTGGGCGAGATTATCTCATGCGAGGCAGTGCCTAAGTCAAAGAAGCTGCTCTGCAGCCAGGTGCGCGTAGGCTCGCAGGTAAAGCAGATCGTGTCTGGAATAAAGGCGCATTATACGCCCGAGGAGATGGTTGGCAAGAAGGTAATGGTGCTTGTAAACTTAAAGCCTGCCAAGCTTGCGGGAGTGCTGTCTGAGGGAATGCTTTTGTGTGCCGAGGACGCAGACGGAAACCTTGCGCTTGTGGCACCTGAAAAGGATATGCCGTCAGGGGCGGAGATAGCATGAAAAGTAATTCTAATCACTCGTGCCAATGGGCACTCACAAGGTGCTAAAGCGCCTTAGAATTACTAATTTCATGCCGAAAAACGCAAGATTAGCGTTTTTCTTAGTGTAAGAAGATAGGGAGGCGAATATATGGAAAGGGCGCAGGCGGTTTTGTTTGATTTGGACGGGACTTTATGGAACGCCGTGGAGGAGATTTGTTATACTTGGAATGAGGTAGTGACGAAAAATCCAGACAGCAGGGAAACACCGATTTCCATTGAGGAGATGGGTGAGTGTCTGGGACTTCCTATGACTAAGATAGCGGAGAAGCTTTTTCCTAAGGCTTCAAAGGAGCGGCAGCTTGAGCTTTTAGAGGAGTGCAGCAGCGTTGAAAACGAGTATCTGCGCACGCACGGAGCAAAGCTTTACCCAAAGCTTAGGGAGACGCTTTTGGAGCTAAAAAAAGACTACAAGCTTTTTGTGGTGAGCAACTGCCAGCAGGGGTATATCGAGAGCTTTATCGAAGCACACGGGCTTTCGGACTGTTTTGACGACATAGAGTGCTGGGGCAATAACCAGCTTCCCAAGGGCGAAAACAATAAGCTTATAATGAAGCGCAACAACGTAGAGCGCGCTGTCTATGTAGGCGACACGGCGGGCGATGAAGAGTCCGCAAGAGTAGCGAAGATACCGTTTGTCTTTGCCGAGTACGGCTTTGGCAAGGCAAAAGCGCCCGATTATGTTCTAAAGGAGTTTGCACAGCTACCCGAGCTTATGAAGACGGTTTCTTTTTAAAAAGTTACAGGAGTAATGAAATATATGACATACAAAGAAATATTGGACCAAATGTATAAGACGCCCGCGTTTATCCCGTTTCTCGGCATAAACATCACGGAGCTTGACTCGGGCTACTGTAAGGGCGAGATGGAATTAAAGCCCGAGCACTTAAATCCGCTAGGAATGGCTCACGGCGGCTGCGTGTTTTCGCTTGCTGACACAATCGGCGGGCTTGCGGCAATATCGCACAATCCCGAGGCGACGGTAGTGACAGTCAGCAGCAACATAAACTACCTGCGCCCCGCCGAGAACACGACAAAGCTTGTCGCGCAGTCGCGCGAGATAAAATACGGCAGCAAAGTAGCTGTTTATGAGGTAAACGTCACCAGTGACGACGGCACGCTGCTTGCAAGTGCGGTGAATAACTACTTTATACTGTAGATTATAAATATTAATTTTAGTATTATGATAAAAAAGGGCAAGCCGAAAATGGCGTGCTCTTTTTTTGCTTATAACAAATGATTATTGCGAGTTCTGTCCCAAAACGATTGACATATGCCCCACACATGCTTATAATGAAAATATAAAAAGAACGGAGGCGTGGTGCTATGAAAAAACAAAACATTATCAATCTTGTTAAGTATCATGTTGAACAGAATAATTCAGCATTTATTTCAGAGGTATCTGAAATAGCCAAAGATTTTGATGCTAATGGTGATTATGAAGTGGCACAGTATTTGATGGATTTGATTTCAAATGCGAATGTTTACATGCCGCAAGCCAACTATCGCAATCTTCAATTTTTAGAAAAGCTTGAATATTCATCTAATCCGCTTCTGCTTCCCAATATAATTGAGGAAGACGTCATAGGGATAGTGCGCGCGGTAAAGAATAAGACAGGTATGTCAAAATTTCTTTTCTATGGAGCGCCAGGCACGGGGAAAACAGAGTCAGCTTTTCAAGTCGCCCGATTGCTTGAACGCGATATTCTTTCAGTTAATATGGAGCAGCTTGTTGACAGCAGATTAGGAGAGACATCAAAAAATGTAATAAGACTGTTTGATGAGATAAATCATTTGATGTACGGTAAGGCTGTTGTTTTCTTTGATGAGCTTGATGCCTTAGTGCTGAACAGAAACAGTACAAATGACCTGCGCGAGATGAGCAGAGTAACTTCGACATTTTTAAGAGAATTGGACGCTTTAAGCGATCAGATTTTAGTGATTGCCGCAACCAACCTGTTTGAAAGCTTTGACAAGGCGCTGACGAGAAGATTTGATGCCATTGTTTCATTTGACAGATATTCAAAGGAAGACTTGATTGAAATTGCAGATGCCATGCTTACATCAAACATAAAGAAGGCGGTTAATTCAAGTCAGGATTTAAGACTTTTTAATAAAATTTTAAACAGGCTGACGGATATTCCATATCCAGGCGATATGAAGCAGATAATAAAAACATCTATCGCATTTAGTGATGAGGCAAATAAATATGACTATTTGAGAAAGATTTATCTTGCTTTGAATGACAATCCGAAAACGGTTGACATTCAAAGCCTTTCGGAACAGGGATTTACCACAAGAGAAATAGAAATACTTGCCAGAGTTCCCAAAAGCAGCGTAGCGCGCAAACTAAAGGGAGGAATTGCCTGATGAATAATTTACTGGAATTAAAAGTGAGATACAACCATGGAAAAAGAGTCGGAAATCCTGTCTTTTTAAATCTTAGGAAAAATGGAGAAACGACAGTCGAAAAAATTCAGCATTTACAGGAAAATTTAAAGGCAATAGTCAGATATTACAATTCGGTTGACCGATATTTAAAAGGATATTTGATAGATGTCAATTATAATGACATCATTGCAAAATCCAAGAGGATAAGCGAATTGCTCAAACCCGACGGTAAACAGTCAAATGATGCTGTAGTAGGAGCGCGTTTTTCGGATGCGCCGTCAGGACAGGAAAACCATATAATCACTTATTACGTAGACGAAGAAACAGTTGACAAAACTATTGTGAAGATGGAGGAAGCGAAAAGATTTTTAACGGAAAAATTAGGAGGAAAAGCAGTACCGGAAAATTTTAATGAATCAAAAGAAAAAAAGAACGTTTTAGACTATAGTGGATATTCTTCAAAAAGTTCAATTCGTAATATGATAGTTGATTGTTCCGTAGTAGAATCTATGTCAGTCCCAAATGTAACGGCAGACAGACAAAGAGAGTCGTTTCTGCTGACCTTCTTTCAGACAGAACAGTCATTGTCCGAAATGCTGGAAAAGCTTGAAATAGACAGGTATCAATATCCGTATGCATTTTACGGAAATGACACTATCTCGGCAGACTGGAATTTGTATAAGCTCCTTAAAGATAAAGTCCCTTATATGATTTCAATGATTTCTTCAGACCTGTCACAATTGACGATAGACGATGCTTATAAAACAGCCGAAAGGCACAGACAATATATTCCCAAACCCTCTAATGAGCCGACGATAGGCGTTATTGACAATTTATTTGACGAAGGCGTTTATTTTTCCGAATGGGTTGAAAACAAGGATTATCTCGATGAACTTGAAATGATTGGCGGCAGAGAAGTTTCAAGAGATCATGGCACAGAGGTGACATCTATAATTGTAGACGGACCAAGCCTTAATCCATGGCTTGATGACGGATGCGGCAGATTTAAGGTGCGTCATTTTGGTGTGTGCGTGGACAGGATTTCAGTGCCGAGGCTGGTCAATAAAATCAGAAAAATTGTAAGCGATAATCCCGATATTCATGTGTGGAATTTGTCACTTGGCACCAATGATGAAGTGTCCAAGAATTTCATATCGTATGATGCTGCGGCGTTGGACGATCTGCAGGCGAACAAAAACATTATTTTCGTAGTGTCCGGTACAAATGATAACCGAAATGAGAAAAAAGGTATATTGCGGGTAGGTTCACCTGCAGATTCGTTAAATTCGGTAGTCGTTAATTCAGTGAAGAGAAGCGGTATACCAGCATCATATACCAGAAAAGGGACTATTCTGTCGTTTTTTAATAAACCTGATGTGTCTTATTATGGAGGAGATTATGAGGAGAGCGAACGCATAAGAGCCTGTTCGTCTAAAGACGTGGAGGAAGTATACGGGACGTCATTTGCCGCCCCTTGGATTGCAAGGAAGCTGTCATTTCTGATTGATGTCATGGGATTTACAAGAGAAGTGGCAAAAGCCTTGATTATAGATGCGGCAGCAGGGTGGGAATTTAAGGTGTCGGCATACAAAATCCAAAATCAGATTGGTTATGGCGTAGTACCGATAAAAATATCGGATATTATAGAGTCGGATAACAGGGAAATAAGATTTTTTTTATATGGTACGGCAAGCTCATACATTACTTCAAATTATTCTATACCTGTTCCACGTGATTCTGACAATAAATATCCTTTTATTGCGCGGGCAGCGATGTGCTATTTTCCCCAGTGTTCAAGAGCGCAGGGCGTGGATTATACTTCCAGAGAGTTATCGTTGAAATTTGGACGTGTGAATAGAGAAGGCAAAATTGATGATATTAATGAAAACGTTCAGGATGAATCAGGACATGCTGTTGACGAACGCCAGTCGCGCAGGGATTTCAGAAAGTGGGAGAATACGAAATTTATATCAAAGGTTCTGAAAAATAATAAGGCTTTGAAAGCATATGATGAGCGGTTGTGGGGTATATCAATCACTTCAAAGGAAAGGCTTGCTGATTCGTTGAGCGGGAATTTGAATTTTGGAGTAGTTGTCACGCTTAGGGAAATTGATGGCGTTAATAGAATACAGGATTTTATTACGGCTTGTACATTAAGAGGATGGATTGTAAATGAGATTAGCGTTGATAACAGATTAATGCTTTATAGTAAAAATCAGGAGGAGGTAACGTTTGATTAGGCAGGGAAAAATTGTGGTGGCATATTAAAGTTTTAGATTATTATGTGGAGATGAAAAATATGTATGAAGATGAGTTTCAACGAATTATGGATTCCTCTAGGAAAAATACGCTTACTATTTTTGTGGGAGCGGGAGTGTCGAGAATGTCAAAAGCACCATCATGGAAAAATTTAATTGATGATTTTTGTGGTGCTTTAAAACGAAACAAAAATGTAAGTACAGATGAATACTTAAAAATTCCTCAAATTTATTACTATTCTATAGGTAGGGATGAAGACAGGTATTACTCTTTTATTTGTGAACGTTTTAAATGTAATAAATTGAAACCTAATGTTATTCATAAAATGCTATTTGAGCTAAAACCATGCTCTTTTGTAACAACAAATTTTGATGATTTACTGGAAAAAGCTTCAATAGAATATTGTACAAGCTATAAAACTGTTGCTTGTGATGAAGAAGTGTCGGAGATTTACGGAGATAGGTATATATTGAAAATACATGGAGACCTTGCTCATAGAAACATTGTGTTAAAGGAAGAAGATTACTTAAATTATAGTGATAATTTTAAGCTGATAGAAACATTGCTTAAGTCAATATTTTCTACAAATACAGTTCTGCTGATAGGATATGGATTGAATGACTATAATATAAAACTAATTCTAAATTGGGCAAAAAGTCTTTTAAAAGATCATTTCAACAAGCCGATTTTTATATACACTGATGATGAAAAGTTAACAAGTGAGGAATTGATTTACCATGAGTCAAGAGGCTTGAGCGTAGTTGAATATTATAAATGCAACGGTTTTGTAGAGCGATTGGATAGTTTAAAGTATGAAAATAGGTATAAAACGGTTTTAAAAGCTATTAAAGTTAGTGACGAAAACTCTATCAAGGATAAGGATAAAGAAGGTTTATTTAATGTTTTATTTTCGCGATTGAAGCCACTTAATGATATGTGGGCGTTGAAAGCGAGTGATATACAGGAAAAATTAGGTCAGCTTGTAATTGTGGAGCAAATAGGAATGGTTATTCAACGTTGTAAGCAACCCAATATTTTTGAACGATTTATAGAAATCAATCAAATGGATTGTTCGCAACGAAACAGTTTGCCATATGAAGAACTGAATAAGTATAAAATCATTGCCAGTGTGCTTTCAAAAGGTAATATTACTTCTTATAAAACTATTGATAAATATAGCCATATTATTAAGCTGAATGATATAAGATATTCTTTTGCAGATAAATTGTGCCTAACTTTTGACTATTTGAATATGGATAGATATATTTCAAAAAAGCATAAATCTATACGCAATAATTATAAAAAAGCATTTTATTTATCAAAACTGAAGAGATATAAAGAAGCATTTGAGATTTTTGGACAAGTGGCAACAAAGGCATTTGCTAATAAAAATTATCTACTTTATTATTTAGCTCAAACCAATAAATACAAAGTGTATAAGGCTATGGAATTAGTTAGAAATAATGATTATTCTAAGTTGAGTGATGAAGAAAGAATGGGAATGTCTGCCTCACAAGTTGAACACCTTTTTGATAATTTGCCTCATGAATTTCAGGTAACATATTCCTGTTTTAAAGATCTTGCCTCAGTCAATTTATTATATAAAAACTCATATGAGTCGCGGATAGATAATAGAAGACTTCAAAATATTATAGAAACTGATTCTTTGGAGATAGGGATAACCAGCTTAGATAAAGTCGTTTCCAGATTGAATGGAAATTTACACTTTTTGTTGGGGAATGCGTTATATATAGATGAATATGTTGAGTTCAAAAATACTGTTAAAGATGTAATGGAACAACTTATCTTTAAATATTCCATACAAAACAAAGAACGGAGATCAAATTCTGCTTTTGGGGATGTTATTAATCAAAAGATAATGTTTAATTATGTGGATTTTTATTGTTTTATAGAATATTTTAATCCCAAGGAACTAAGTCGTTTACTTTCTAAATATGATATCAAAGAAATTGAATTTAGTGAATTAGAAATTATATGCAAAAGTATAGAAAATATTATAAATTATTATGAGCAAGTCATTGAAAAAAGTATGGCACAAATTGAAAAAAAGTCTTATCAAGGCAAGATAAAAACTTGTATGATTTTGCTACGATACTTTTCTATTCCACAAAAATTAATGGATAAGTTGTGCTCATTTATATTGAAATATGATTTTTGTGATATTTATATAGATGAAAAAATATATTTTTTAGAGTATCAAATAGTAAAGAGAAATATGTCAAGTTATGCCACATCAACAATCATTGAGAATAAGTTAATAGACTGCTTGGACAAGCATATTGAGACTGCCGAAAAGGGAAAAGATTTTTGTATTCCTTCTCATATGAGAAATGTTAATTATTACAATTTGGTTCATTATATTAAGCCAAGACCATCTATAGTTCGTTTGACAAAAAGATTTAATAAAATATTTGATATTGGTATTGGAAATTTCCCGATAGAAATGTTTGAACACTGTTATTTGTATTTGTCTGATAATATGAAAAATAAGACGATTAGAAATATGAAAAGATTGTTAAATAAGGATTTTGATTTTAAATATTTTACATTTTTAGTAGCACATGATATAAAGATAGAAAGCGATTTAATCAAAAAATTAAAACTGTATTTGGATAAAATTATTAAAATTACAGATATAACAGTAGAAGGTGTGACAATATATCCTCAAAATGATAAATATGAAGATTTAGTAGATGTTGGATATTGGTGTTTAATTAATGTACTGCCAGCAATAGAATTTAAAAAATATGTTGGATATAGTGAGCTTTTTGATTTCTATTACTTGTATGATAAGTTTGACTTTAGTAAATTTGATGTTAAATGGCTTTTGGGATTATATGAACCTATTATTGAAAAAATATGTGAGAATAATTATGTGAAATCAAAGCTTCGTTCGGTGGTAGCAATAAGTGTGCAAGATAAAAAATTAAATCCGAAAGATGAGAAAAAATTATTGAAGATTTTAACACATTATTTATGTTGACTAGTATAAAGTAATTATATAATTAAGAATGGGCAAAGCATAATGTACTTATGATAAAGTTAGATTGTGAAATAGGAAATGCATTATAGTATAAAATAGAATAAAAACAAAGGAGATAATAATAAAAAATGTCAGAAAAAAAAGATTTATTACAGGTTTTGTGGAGCGGGGCAGACGTGCTTAGAGGAAAGATGGATGCAAATGAGTACAAGACCTATTTGCTTGGATTGATATTTTACAAGTATTTGTCAGACGCTTATTTGTCAAAAGCATATGATTTGCTGCATGACAGCGTGCCAAACAGCTTAGATGAAGCGCAAATATCATATGAAGAAGCTATGAACAGTGAAGATGCAAAAGAATTGTCAGAAGAACTTAAAGAATCTCTGCACTACACATTGGCGCCTGATATGACATATGTTAGCATGCTTCATGACGCAAGAAATAACTGTTTCAATCGAGAAAAGCTGCAGGCTGCGTTTAACCGAATAGAGGAGTCAGATGAGTTGTTTAATGGACTATTTGCTGACGTTGACCTGTACTCAAACCGCCTTGGCGCAGCAGACCAAAAGCAGAGCGCCACTATATCGGAAGTAATTAAGGTATTGGCTGACGCTGATTTGATACATACAGAAGGCGATGTTTTGGGCAATGCTTATGAATATTTGATTGGACAGTTTGCTTCGGAAACGGGCAAAAAGGCAGGGGAGTTTTATACCCCGCATGGACCTGCGCAGATTTTATGCAGAATTGCAATGACAGGTCAGGAAAATAAAAAAGGGCTGCAGGTATACGATCCCTGTATGGGTTCGGGTTCGCTTATGCTTAGCTGCAGAAACTATTCGTCAGAACCTGAATATATTAAATATTACGGACAGGAGCTGATGCCGTCAACGTACAATCTTGCGAGAATGAACATGTTCCTGCACGGAGTCTTGCCCGAAAATCAGCATTTGAGAAACGGAGACACACTTGATGCTGACTGGCCTACGGATGAAGAAACAGAGTTTGACGTGGTTACGATGAATCCGCCATATTCGGCTAATTGGTCGGCGGCGGAAGGATTTAAGCAGGATGAGAGATTTATGGATTACGGCGGCAAGCTTGCGCCTAAATCAAAAGCGGACTATGCCTTTTTGCTGCATGGATTTTATCATTTAAAGCAGACGGGAACTATGGCAATTGTGTTGCCGCATGGGGTTTTATTTAGGGGAGCTTCGGAAGGAGTCATACGTGAAATATTACTGCAGAACGGCTCAATATACGCAGTGATTGGACTTCCTGCAAATATGTTTTATAATACATCGATTCCTACCTGCATTGTGGTACTCAAAAAACACCGCGAGGGAAGGGATGTACTGTTTATTGATGCATCAAAGCTCTTTGAAAAAGAAAAGAAACAGAATGTGATGCGTGATGAGCACATTGACCGCGTGCTTGAACTGTATAACAACAGAAAAAATGTTGAGAAAGAAGCGTATCTAGCATCTTATGACGATATTGTCGCAAACGGATATAATCTGAATATACCAAGATATGTTGATTCTTCGGAAGAAGAAGCAGAGATTGATTTGAAGGCGCTTGTACAAAACATAAGGGAAACGGATAAGGCAGTAAAAGAGGGAAATGCGGCATTGCTTGAAATGATGAAAGATTTAAGGTTTAATGATGATAAGACGAAAGAAGTGGTTGGTGAATTTATCAAAGCACTGGAGGAGGCATAATTTATGGAGAATATACCGAATATACGATTTAGTGGGTTTACTATGCCTTGGGAACAGCGTAAGTTGGGGGATGAAGCAATAGAAATACTGGCTGGTGGGGATATAGATAAAGATAAAGTAGTCGAGGAGGGTAAATATCCCATTTATGCAAACGCTTTATCTGGTGATGGAATCGTAGGATATTATAATGACTATTATAGGGTTAAAGCTCCCGCTATCACGGTAACAGGACGTGGAGAAGTGGGGCATGCGCAAGCAAGGATGTCTGATTTTACGCCAGTTGTAAGGCTTTTAGCAATACGATCAAGGCATGACTGTTATTTTTTGGAGAATGCGATAAATAATCATAAAGTTGTTGTTGAGTCTACAGGTGTGCCGCAATTAACAGTTCCGCAATTATCATCATATGATATTTGTTTTCCCAGTGATATTGGGGAAGAAGTGAAAATTGGCGAGTATTTTCATAAATTAGACACCCTCATCACACTTCACCAACGGAAGTGTGAAGAAACAAAAACTCTAAAAAAATATATGCTTCAAAAAATGTTTCCACAAAATGGAAGGAAAGTTCCGGAAATTAGATTTGTGGGCTATACAGACAATTGGAAACAATGCAAATTGTCGGAAATCAGTGAAACGTTTGAATATGGCTTAAATGTTGCAGCAAAAAAGTTTGATGGAAAAAATAAGTATATCAGAATAACGGATATAGATGATATATCACATGAATTTATTTTGGATAATGTTACTTCGCCTGATACTGACTTAACGAATGCTGAAAACTATAAATTGGAAGAAGGGGATATTCTTTTTGCGAGGACAGGTGCCAGTGTTGGAAAAACTTATATGTACAGAAATTCTGATGGATTGGTATATTATGCTGGATTTTTAATTAGAGCTAAAATAAATAAAAGCATTAATCATGAATTTATTTTTCAAAATACACTAACAAAAGATTATAAAAAATATATTACAATTACTTCGCAACGTTCCGGTCAACCGGGAGTTAATGCGCAAGAGTATTCCGAGTATAGAGTTATGATACCAAATCGCGATGAGCAGGATAAGATTAGTGTTTATTTAAGGAACTTAGACAATATTGTTAGCCTTAATCAACGCAAATGTGATTATTTTAAAGAAGTGAAAAAATACATGCTAAAAAACATGTTTCCACAGAAAGGATAAGATATGGCAGAGTTAGAATCCGTTATTGAACAAAAACTTATAGCGCAGCTATGCAGTGGCGAATCCCAATGGACATACAGACCTGATATTAAAACAGAAGAAGACTTATGGAATAATTTCAAATACATTCTTGAACAGAATAATAAGGCAAAACTCAATGATATTCCACTGTCGGAATCAGAATTTGCCAAGGTAAAGAACGATATTTCGCATGCGTCATTTTACGATGCCGGGAAATGGCAGGTTGGCGAGAACGGAAAAGTTTATGTTCATGTACAGCGTGGAAATGATACATTGCATCTTGTCGTTATGAATAATGAACACATTGTGGGTGGTACGAGCGTTTATGAAGTGATAAATCAGTATCAGGCTTTTGTGACTGACAACGACGATGGCAAGCGCGACAGAAGATTTGATGTTACACTTCTTATTAACGGAATACCGATGATACATATTGAACTAAAAAATAAAGACCATTCTTATATAGACGGATATAGGCAGATAAAGAAATACATATCTGAGGGAAAATTCCATGGGATTTTTTCTAATGTCCAAATGTTTGTGGTGAGTAATGTCACTGATACAAAATACTTTGCCGCAGTCAGAGCCGCAGAGCTTGACAAAAAAATGATTACAGGATGGCTGGATGAAAAAAATCAACCTGTATGTGATTACCTTGACTTTGCAAAAGCAGTTCTGAAAATACCGCATGCGCATGAAATGGTGACAAGATATACAGTTCTTGACAATGACAAAAAGAAACTGATTATTTTGCGCCCCTATCAGATTCAGGCAATAGAAGCGATGCGCGCCGCCTCTAAAAAAGGAAAATCAGGCTATATCTGGCATACAACAGGTTCGGGCAAAACCATGACTTCGTATAAATCCGCCAGAAACCTTTTGATGGATATTCCGTCTATTGAAAAGACTATTTTTCTTATAGACAGAAAAGACTTGGACACTCAGACCAAAATGGATTTCCAGTCATACGCGGAGAATGATACAATAGATGTAGATGATACAGAATATGTAAATACCCTGATTAAAAGGCTGACTGACGGCAACCGTCAGATGATAGTCACGACAAGACAGAAAATGCAGATTATGGTTGACAGGCGTCTGAAAGAAGGCACTAAGGATTATGAGAAAATAAAAAATCTAAGAGTTGCGTTTGTCGTTGACGAATGTCACAGAGCGGTATCGCCTGAAACAAAAAGAAAATTGGAAAGATTTTTTAATAATTCATTGTGGTATGGTTTTACAGGCACACCAATTTTTGATGAAAACAGTTATGAGCAAAAAGGCGACTTACCTCAAACTACGCAGCAGCTATATGGCGAGTGCCTGCACAGCTATACTATAAAGGAAGCCATTCATGATGAAGCCGTTCTTGGATTTATGGTGGAAAATCTGGGACCAAAAGACGAAAATGCAGACGAGGCTGTATTTGATACGGAAACACACATGAGAAAGGTTTTGAATGTGATTTTAAACCAGTCATACTCAAAATTTGGCATGCAGAATGGCAAGGGAAGAACATATGAAGGCATTCTTACGGTAAAATCTATTTCGCGGGCGCAGAAGTATTATGAACTCTTAAAAAGGGTAAAGGAAGGCGGCGATGAATTGAAAATAAGCGAAGATGTGAAGAAAAAACTTCCTGATTTTCCCAAGTTTGCAATAACATATTCCGTATCGGAGAATGAAGAAGCTTCTCAGTTAAATCAGGATAAGATGTACAATGCGATATGTGAGTATGATGAAATGTTTGAAACAAATTTTAAGAATGGCGGAATCGATGCTTACAATAAAAATCTAAATGAAAGACTGGCGCGAAAAGAGAAGAAATATTTGGAAAGAAGCCAGCAGCTTGACTTGGTTATTGTAGTGGACAGGCTTTTGACAGGGTTTGATGCGCCCTGCCTTTCGACGCTTTTTATGGACAGGCAGCCTATGAGTCCGCAGAATATTATTCAAGCTTTTTCGCGTACTAACAGGCTGTTTGGCGATGAGAAGTTATATGGGTACATTGTAACATTTCAATCGCCGGGCAATTTCAAAAATGCAATTAACCATGCTTTGAAAATGTATTCTCTCGGTGGAAAGGGCAGTCCGTTGGCAGAGGATTGGGACATTGTATTAAAGTCATTTTCCGTTTCTGTAAAGGCTATTCATGCGCTTGCAAAAACGCCCGAGGAAATAGCCGCATTGTCAAGGAAACAGAAAAAGTCGTTTATTCACATGTTTAGGGCATTGGATCATGATTTTGCGCATTTAAAATCATTTTCAAGCTATAAGGAAGAAATCCTTTCGGAATACGATTTTTCAGAAGAACAGTATGAAAATTATGCGGCAATGTATAAAAATGTTATGGAAGAATTGAAAAATCCAAGCGACAGTGAGCCGCAGGAGGAGCCTGTATTAGATGATTATGATTTAGTTGCTTATAATAAGATACGTATTGACTTTGAGTATATACTTGAATTGCTGCAGGGAGTCGTAGAATCGCTAGAGCAGTTTCGGAATGATTTTAAAGAGACTGAATTTGAGCTTGAAATAAAGAAAGTCAAAGAATTTGTTGCTGAGTTTTCAAAAGATAATCAAAAACTTAGTGAACTGTTAAATATAGTCATTAATGAAATAGAGAAAGACAAAGCCAAATACGCAGGGCAGGATATTTCAGTGATTGTAAATCAGATGAGAAGCGTTGCCATTGACAGGGAAATAGAAAAGTATGCCAAAAAGTGGTATGTAGATGTGGAAAATGTAAAATATGAGGCATACAATTATAGAAATGGTGTGTTGGCAAATGAAAATAATCTGAAAGAGAGTGCGGATTATGCCGCGTACAGCGCTAATACGCAAAATCCTATGAAAAAATTAAAGTTCAGGATAGAAATGATTAACGACTTTAAAAATGAACTGATGGTGAATATACAGCCATTGCTTGTATAAGAACAATATAATTTTTTATGTTAATATATCATCAGGTTTAAACAAAAACATGGGGGCGTTTCCAAACTGGAAACACCCCCATAATTATCATTCTATTATTATTCCTCACCCTTAACAACCACAGTCCCATCTTCAGTAGTAGTAGAGTTGTCAGGTTTTGTCTCCTCTGCCGGCTTGATAAGGTTGTCAAGCTTTTCGATAACAGAATCATAAGTCCTCTTTGAAATATCAGGCAGCTCGCCGCCCCATGTCTTTTCAGCCTGCTTATAGCCCTTGATAAACGCGTCACGCATCTTTTCAAGCGCGCTCGTATCATCACCTGCAAGCGCCGTAGCAAATGAAACAATGCGGTCAGAAGTCTGCTTTACGCCCCAGTAGCCATCTTCGGAAATAGCCTCCTGCGCTTTCTGCTTTGTCTCAGCGTCCACAGTGAAATTGCCGCTTGCAAGAAAACGCCAGATATTGTTTGCTTTGCCAAACATATCGGTCTGCGTTGAAAGCATATTATGTACAAGCTCTGTAAGCTGAGCCTGACGCTTTTCCTGGTCAGCCTTTAACTGCGCCACGATAGTCTTCCTGTCGTCCTCAGAAAGCTTTGATTTGTCATAGACTGCGGCAGTATCATCCTGCTTGGAGGTAGTGACCTCGGCAGAAGCCTCGCTCTCAGACGCCTTAGAAGATGTAGCGCTCTCAACAGCCTGATTCTGCTCATTTATGGCAGAAGTATTGGTATAAACAGCATCGTTAATAGTTGGAATTGTGCTCATATGGTATCCCTTCCCTTCTATAAATTACAATAAATATAGTCATCCATGACTGCGCATTAATATGTTTCTTTGAATTTATATCGTCATTATAACACGAAAACTTTACCAATAAAAGAAAATTTTTGCTGAAAAAATCGCACAAAACGAGTATACTTACATTATATAAAACTCACAAAAATAAGTACGAATTGGAAATTTTCCCAAAATATTGACTAAACTCTAAATATTGGATATAATCAATTAAAATTGTATTAAAAAAAATACATAAGGCAAAGTCGGCTTGGTGCATGAAAGGCATGCATGGAAAGTGAGGAAAAACGATGGAAATGCTGAAATATAAAGCAAGGGCAAAAATCAATCTGGGGCTTGACGTGAAAAAGCGTTTTGCAAACGGTTATCATGAAGTCAAAATGGTGATGCAGACCGTAGACATATATGACGAGCTTGGGTTTAAGCAGAGCAAGACCCCCGACATAATCCTGTCCGTTGCAGGCCACGACGAGTTGGGTAGTATATCAAACAACCTCATTTTCAAGGCGGCAAAGCTTATGAAAGAATATTATAGCATTAAGGGCGGCATAGAAATTCATTTGCATAAAAATATTCCTGTCGCCGCGGGAATGGCAGGAGGAAGTACAGATGCGGCTGCGACAATGCTTGCGATGAATGAGATATTTGGACTTGGACAGAGCAAGGAGAAGCTGATGGAGCTTGCCGTCCGTCTGGGAGCGGATGTACCATATTGCATAATGGGCGGTACAGCGCTTGCGGAGGGCATTGGCGAGAAACTGACAGCGCTGCCTAAGCCCCCCAAAGCATCACTTTTGGTAGTAAAGCCGCCGCTTATGGTCTCGACAAAATGGGTTTACGATGCGCTTGACGCGGGCATTATTGAAAGTCACCCTGACATAGACGGCATGGTAGAAGCGCTAAAAAACAATGACCTGAACGGCATTGCGAGCCGTATGGCAAATGTGCTTGAAAATGTCACGGAGCGCAAATACAGCATAATTTCCGACATAAAGAATATTATGATTGATAAGGGAGCACTCAATGCGCTTATGAGTGGTAGTGGTCCGAGTGTATTTGGCATATATGAGAGCGAACATGACGCAAAAGCCGCCGCGGCGTATATGAGGGATACTTTAAAGGATAAAAAGCTGCGGGCGCAGATATTTGTCACGGAATTTTATAATGAAAACGAATAGGATTAAAAAGGAACCGCTCAGGGCGGATGGAGAAAATTTTTATGAACAGTATTATGAATGATGACGAGTATCTGCCGCTTAGGGATGTAGTGTTTAACACATTGAGGCAGGAGATACTTACAGGTAAAATGAAACCTGGCGAGCGACTTATGGAGATACACCTTGCGAATAAGCTCGGTGTGAGCCGCACGCCGATACGCGAGGCAATCCGCAAGCTTGAGCTTGAGGGGCTTGTCATAATGATACCGCGGCGCGGTGCCGAAGTGGCGCAGATAACATGGAAAAGTCTAAAGGATGTGCTTGAGGTAAGGCGCGCTCTTGACGTGCTGGCAATCGAGCTTGCCTGCGAACGCATGAGCCGTGACGATGCGGAAATGCTCTCCGGTGCCTGCGAGAGCTTTGAGGCGGCGACGCGGACAAAGGACACCCGCAAGATAGCCGAGGCTGATGTGGGGCTCCACGACATTATAGTAGCATCTACCGGAAATTCGCGCCTTATACAGCTTGTGAATAATCTTGCGGAGCAGATGTATCGTTATCGCTTTGAGTATTTGAAAGATGAAAGCAAGCACGATATGCTTGTGCAAGAGCATAAAGATATGTACAAAAGTATCGTAAACAAAAATAAAGAGGCGGCTGCGGCAGTCGTGCGCAAGCACATTGACAATCAGGAGGCGGCAATAATAAGGCAGCTCCAGCTTGAACGCGAGGAAAGAAAATCAAGACGCTGAATATTTCAGGAAAAATCTGTCCATACTCTGATTATGCATAATAAAAAGGAGCGAGACAGAATGAAAAGAACATTGATGGCTTTAGGAGTTATACTATGGGTAGGTGCGTTAAGCCCTGAAATATTTGTAAAATCAGGCGGCGGCTGTATATTCGATGAAAACGGTGAGGAGCTCACTCAAAAAGAGGCTGACGCGTTTATGGAGGAATGCTTTTTTGAGGACAGCGGCGTAAAGTCACAAAAAAAAGTGACATATAAGCTTGCGTTGGCAGAGCTGTTTAAATAACATTGGATAAATGAAGATGAGTATGCGCATACAACTGCGCGGAATGAGAGGAAATAATGGAAAAGGATGTGCTGGTTTCCATAAAGGGACTGCAGTTTGCGGCGGAGGATATCGGCGCCGCCGCGACAGACGAGGAGCTTGAGGGTATAGAAACGGTCTGTCCGGGGCAGTATTACCTTAAAAATGATGCTCATTATATACTCTATGATGAGCTTATAGAGGGCTTTGACGAGCCGATAAAAAATATGATGAAACTGCGCGAAAAGGAGTTTATCCTGACTAAGCGAGGCGCAATCAATGTGCAGATGGTATTTTCAGAGGGCAAAAAGACGATGACGGACTATGGTACGCCATATGGAAATATATTGATTGCGATTGACACGCAGCGTATTGAGACATCATGTGCGGAGGACAGCCTTGATATACATATTGAATACGGTCTTGAGGCAAACTACCAGTTTGTGGCGGATTGCGATATAGCTATAAAAATAAAAAACGTTACCCACGCTTAGGCGGCGGGTAACGTTTTTAGCTAAATCATTGCATAGGCTCCTGCGGATTGTCGCGGCGTACTTCATCAAGAAGATGTTTCATTCTCCGCTCCATCTCAGACAGCTCCGCAGAATATTTCCTGAAATCATCTGTGGTCTCCTCCGGCGTATCGCCTTTATAGCAGATACGGTGCTCCATACTTGCCCAAAAGTCCATGGATAACGTCCTGAACTGTATTTCGACGGGATAATACTGCATTCCCTCAATACGGTATACCGGAACTCCGAGTACCATGTGGTAGCTCTTGTATCCGCTTGACTTCGGGTAATGTATATAGTCGCTTTCCTTTAAAATAAGCAGGTCAGTCTGTGTCTTTACGAGTGATAATATACTGAATATATCTTCAATAAAATAACAGATTACACGTATGCCCGCAATGTCCGTCAGGTTATCTTTGGCGGAATATGCTGTGACGGGCAGATTTCTGTATGAGAGTTTCTTCTCAATACTCTTTCTGCTTTTGATGCGCGCCTGAATATTATGTATCGGATAGTCGCGGTATTTTTTCCTATAGTCCTCGTTTAAGCCGTTCATGCGCACTTCAAGCCGCGTCATAGCCTCCCTGTATGGTTCTACGAGATGGTCGTATTCCTCCTGAGGTATATGCTCTGTATTTATCGTCGGGACATACGTGACAGCCTTTGCAGCCATCATTTCTTTTAGCAGTTCGTTTTGGATTTCATTTATCTTAGCAATCAAATTAAGTACCTCCTGTTCCTGATTAGAGCCTATGGTACAGGTTTAGCTAACTACTATAATTAAACTATAGCTTATATGGGCAGTAAAATCAATAAGAATGTGTAAATTTAACAAAAAAATTACAATCTTTCGAAATTTTTTGTAGCTTATTTAAAGTATGAGCAGTAAAAAATGCAGGCGTCCTGCGGTATCAGATATGGCAACATATGATTATAGCGCTGAACATGTTACACTTTACAAAAAAAATTTATACATTTTATGAAAATAATATATCTAATATGAAGAAATTGTGATAAAATAAGAAAAATATCTGTTTATGTCAAGCGGATAGTTTAGGGGAGTTCCAGTGTGTAAAAGGAGGTTGAGCATGAAAAAGGTAACAATTCAAGACATAGCAGCTGAATTAGGGCTCAGCAGGAATACAGTGGCGAAAGCTCTAAACGGCGGCGTGGTGTCGCCGCCGACTAAGCAGGCTGTAATTCGTAAGGCTTGGCAGATGGGGTATGCAAAGCTCGACGAGCGGCTGCTTGACGAGGTCAAAACAAGTTACAGAAGACCGAACACGGGCATAATACTCGTGCTGTCAAATCACAATCAATCAGTATTTTGGAACAAGGTATTGGCAGGCATCAGCACGGCGGTAAGCGACGAGGGGTACCGCATGCAGCTTTATGTAGTGGATGATGAGGATTATGACGGTGAGGGAGTATGCAGGCTTATAGCTGATGATGTAAGGGGTATCATCTTTTTGAGCGTATTTCCGATAAGGTTTGTCAAGGGCATAAGCAAGACGGGACTTCCGCTTACGTTTTTCAACAGCCCTGTAAATGCTCAGGAGTACATAGAGCTTGGCGATGTGGTAAACGTGGATGGCTTTTATTCAATGAACAGAATGACAAATTACGTGATAAACAATAAAGGCTGCACAAAGCTTGCATACATAGGTTATGCGGAGGGCTCGCGCATGGTGCAGGCAAGGTATCTGGGTTTTTTGAATGCCTGCAACCAAAATTTTATAAATGTTGATGACGCACTTCAATTCACCCATCCGTCTAATCAAATAAGCTTTAGCTATGCTATGGTTGAGGAGGTCATAAACAAGTTTCCGTATATGCCTGATGCTATAATATGCGAGGATGATGAAGTGGCAAAAAATGTCGCGCTTGCACTTTTGCAGAAAGATTCAAAGTATGTGCAGTCGATAGTGATTACGGGCTTTAACAATACTATTGAAAAGGACTTTTTCAAGAAAGATATTCTGACGGTTGAGGTCAGGATGGAGGAACTTGGCAAGCGCCTTGTAAGGTCAGTGATGGATAGGGCGAAAAATCCAAGCATGGATATTACGTTTACTACCATAGTGGCGTATCCGATATTGAATTGATTAAGAAATGTTCTGAAAGAGAATTAAAAGAGGGGTTACAGTATATAATGGAATATAAAATAGTGACAGATGGCTCATGCGATTTGCCGACAGAATTGTGCCGACAGAAAGATATTACAGTAGTGCCGTTTTATGTGTCGTTTGACGGTGAAAAATATGAAAAGGAAATAGTCGAGATGCCTATCAGGGAATTTTATGACAAGATGGTGGCGGACCCTTTGACGTTTCCTAAATCTTCAATGCCGTCGGTTCAGGATTATGTGGATGTTTTTACTCCTATTGTTGAGGATAATAAGGCGATTATCTGCATTTGTATTACGACAAAATTTAGCGGTTCCATGCAATCTGCTCTAAACGCAAAGGAGATAGTGCTTGAGAGCTTTCCTGATGCGCGTATTACTGTCATTGATGCCACTATCAATACCGTGCTGCAGGGCATATATGTTTTGGAGGCGGCAAAAATGTATGCGGCAGGTGTGGATTATGACAAGGTTGTCAGTGAACTTGAGGCTATAAAGAGCACGGGCAGGATATTCTTTACCGTAGGAAATATAGACTATCTAAAGCATGGCGGCAGAATAGGGAAGCTCGCAGGACTTGCGGGTTCTGTGCTTGGCATACGTCCACTTATTACTTTGAAAGAGGGCGAGATATTCCCGTCGGGCATAGCCAGGAGCCGCAAAAAATCGCTTGATAAGGTATATGAGCTGTTGCTTGAGTATCTGGATGAATTGAATGCCGATTGCTCTGATTATAGTCTTGCAGTAGGGTTTGGCTACGACAGGGACGAGGCTGTGGTTTTCAGGGACGGCGCTGTAAGCCTTTTGAACTCAAAGGGATATTCCATTACTAAGGAGGAACTTCCGATATATCAGATAGGCGCTACGATAAGCGTGCATACGGGACCATATCCGCTTGGTTTCGGGATTATCAAAAAGGCGAAATTTTAAGTTTTAAATTGAAAATAAATATTAAATCAAAAATAAAGCTCCGGTGAAAACACCGGAGCTTATTTTTTTGATTAAAAGCGTGTATGGAAATTACAGCTTAAACATATGTATGTCATCTACAAGTGTGTGAACCTTTTGCTCAAGCTCATCGACGATACTGCCGGAATCTTCTACAAGTTGTGAGAGCTCTGCCGACATGGCGGCTGTTTGCTGGGTCATTGTAGCGTTGTCCTGAGCGAGATTGTTGAGTGTATCGAGCGCGTCTGTAACGCCTGAGCGCTGTCTTTCGATATCACCGGTCATATTGTCGATAACCCTTACGGCTGTCACGCAGTTGTCAAGCTCTTTGTAGAGCTGGCTGAAACTCTGCTGCGTATCTGATATACATTCTACCTGTAGACCGACGGCATCGCTTATCTCACGCATGATTTCAACCGACTGCGAAGCGTTTCTGAGCAGGTCGTCTACTATTTGGCTTATCTCCTCAACAGAGGTGGTTGACTGCTGCGCGAGTTTGCCGATTTCGTCGGCAACTACAGCAAAGCCCTTGCCTGATTCTCCGGCTCTTGCCGCCTCTATGCTGGCGTTGAGTGAGAGCAGGCTCGTCTGGTCTGAAATTTCGTTTATGAGATTGGCAGCCATCTGAATTTTCTGGACAGATTTGTTTGTCGCCTCTGTCTGCTCATGCATTGCCGATATGTTGTTTCGTGTCTTGTCATTGGCGGCAATGAGCTGATTCAATGTATTCATAGACTTCTCACTGAGCTGTTTCATGTCGTTTGCGTTTTCGTCAAGCGTTTTTACTTCCTGCCCTGTCTTGTCAATGCTGCCACCCATTACGTCGGCCTCGTTTGAAGCGCTGTTTGTCGAAGAAGCCTGTGAGGACACGTTGTTGGCGATAGAGTCAACCGCTGTAGAAACCTCGGAGATTGAACTGCGCATATTGCCAAACATTTTTTCAAACTGTTCAAGGGCGTTTGTCACGCCGTCAACTACCTCGTTGATATTCTGAAGAAGCTCACGCGTATTGTTCTGTGCTTTCATAATGGCGTCCGCTGTCTGACCTATTTCGTTGTTTGTCTTAATGTTGATATTGCCTGTGAGGTCGCCTGTAGCAAAATTATCCACAAACGCGCACATATCCCGGAGGGGTTTTACGAGCTGCCTGCTGTAGAGGTACGCGAGTACGAGTGAAAATGCCAGTACGACGACAAATACTATATCAACTCTAAGAAGAAGCGAATGATAAGTCGAATCGAGCTGCTGCTTTACGCCTGCCATGTCAGTTTCAATATCATCTATGTAGTTGCCTGTGGAAATTATCCAGCCCCAAGGCTCAAAAATCTGAGAATATGCAATCTTGGGCGCTACGGTCACACCGTCGGATTTGGTGAAATAAAATTCATTGTAGCCGCCCTTTTCAGCACTCTGGCATACCTGCAGGATTGACTGGACGATTTTTACTCCGTTGGGGTCTGTGAGGTCATAGCGATTGTTGCCCTCGTTTTCTGTAAGAATGGGGTGCATAACAAGGATATAGTCGGTATCGTCAATCCAGAAATATCCGCTCTGGTCGTCGCGGTAGCGCATGGCACGAACCGTTTCCTTGGCGGCAAACTTTGCCTCATCCTCGGTCTGCTCGCCTGCCATATATTTGTCGTACTCGCCCTGCAGTACGGAGATGGCATTCTGCACTTGGGATTTGATTTCAGTGTTGTAGCCCTCATTCATTGCGTTTTCATAGGTGGCATAAGCGTCGCTTGTAAGCTTTCTGATTGACAAGACTGCGTTTGCGCCTATGCACAAAGCCGTTATTGCGGTAACAATGAGGCATAGTATCATTATTGCGCCGGTCAGGCTTTTTTTCTTTCCGCGTTTTTCTGTTTCCATTTGGTTCACTCCTTATCTTTGTTAGACATTAATGATAGCTCATTTATTAATTTTACTATTAATATTGTCAAAAATCAATATATTAATGTGCTTTTTATTGTTTATTATTGTATTAGTGCACAAAAACGATTTATTTTGGGAGGGGATGAGTGGAAAAAGAAGTTTTGGGGTGGTGGGTTTGTAAATGAATGACATTTTTTTGATAAAAACTTCATTAATGTTATAGAGTAATTTTTAAATAAGGAATAATATAAATAAAATTTCGTAAGAGGTAGAGAGGAGATTAAGCAAATGAACAGTATCAAGTCAAAACTCGTTATTCTTGGGGCGGTTTCCATTATATGTACGGTAATTCTTGGAATAACGGGAATTTATATCATGAACAGTAATAATTCAAACAATCAGGTGCTGAATGATATAAATAATATTAACCTGATGCAATATGAGAACAAGGCGGAAGAGATAACGTTTCTGTATGATTTGGACCTTAGTCACTATGACAAAATCACTGCCAATCTCAGTTCAATGAATGAAGCGGCTGCAGCGGCATTGGAGAGTAGTGATGGTCAGGGATACAGAGAAGAACTTGAAAAGGTGGCGGAGAATATTTCCGCTGTATCGGCAAATACGGATGAGCTTAGAAAGATTTTGGAGACGCGCGGATTTAAGCAGGGCAGCGGTTTGTATGAGACTTATCTTGCGGGTGATGAGGCTTTGAGCGCGTCGATATCGCAGCTTGACAACGAAAACAGTTGGTCGGATATTTTTTGGGTGGAGACAGACCTTTCTACGCTTGAAACAGTTGAGGTGGACGGTAAGACATATCGCAAGGCGACGTTCAGCAATGCGCTGCCTGCGACAAGCAGGCGTGATACGCTTATAGTGCGCGTTACGGCGACGGGTGTTGATTATGTGGGCGATGTAAATGTAGTGAACATAAAATTTGACGACACCAAGGTGGACATAGGCAGCTTTGACACGGAGGCGCTTGCAAACTCAATGGGTGATTCGTTTACCGATTTGAAACTTTCGACATTTAACGGCGAGGATTCAGTGTATTTTAAGGGTGAGTTTGTAAATACGGGCGGCAATGCACAGGAGGCAAGGCTTACGCTGCCGATAAAAGATTACAACAATATGGACTATGAAAATTTTTCAGTGGACATATATTTTGAGGACACGCAGACACCGTCAGTGAGTGTTTCGTCGGCATTAAACGACAAATATAACTTTAAGGCGAGCCTGTCGGACGCAAATACGCTTTTTGGCGAGTATAACAAGCTTGTAGCCGAGGGAAGTGATACAGGTACATATCCCGAGGATATAGCAAAAATATTGGACGAGATGAAAGAAATGTCGCAGTATTATTCAATGCAGCAGGATTTGAAAGACGCCATCGCGTCGGGGCTTGACGCAAAAATACAGGCTCAGCAGGCGATAGTTGAATATGACAGCGAGATACTTGCGATAAAGAGTGAGAATAATGAGCTTAATACAAGCCTCACAAACGACACGGCAAGTGTTCGTCAGCAGATAGAGGAGCAGACGGCGCAGCAGAAGATGATGATGTCTATGCTTATATATGTGGTATTTATAATCGGAGCTGTGCTCGTAGTGCTGCTTACCGTATTTGTGATAGTTTCAATACAAAAGAGCATAAAGGCATTTGAGGAGACGCTGTCGCAGATTTCGCAGGGAAATATCATGGTAAAGGCGCGTACTGATAATCATGACGAATTTGACAGTTTCGGTGCATCGCTCAATGCTATGACTGATAAGCTCACAGAGGTAATGCGCAATGTTATAAATTGTGGAATTGAGCTTAATAAGAGTGGAGCGGAGCTTGAGCAGATGTCGCAGAATTCAGGGCAGACTTCGGAGATGATAGACAGTTCAATCTCGGAAATAGCTCAAGGCGCAGTTACGCAGGCATCTGACGTCGAAACATCCACGGGCGAGATAACACATCTGGGCGAACTTATGGAAAACATGAATACCGATATTGCGGAGCTTGACGAAACTTCAATTGATATGAAAAATGCAAGTGATGGGGTAGTTTCTATATTAAATGAGCTTAGCACGTCAAACACGCATATGACAGACAGCATACATAAAATTGCCAGCCAGATATCAAAGACAAACGATTCAGTGAAAGAAATTGAGGAAGCAGTTTCACTTATCTCATCAATTGCGGACCAGACGAACCTGCTTTCATTAAATGCCAGCATAGAGGCGGCGCGCGCGGGCGAAGCGGGCAGAGGTTTTGCGGTGGTGGCGTCGGAGATACAGCAGCTTGCGGACCAGTCAAATAACTCGGCAGATACTATTTTTAAAGTAATATCAAACCTGATAAACGATTTCAAGGAAACGATGGATATAATGGATGAGGTGAGCCGAGCGACAAACGAGCAGAACGAAAATCTTATTAAGACGCAGCATCAGTTTGAAATAGTAAACAACGGTATTTTGCAGTCAAGAGACAAGACGGAAGTCATCAGGAGCGCGATAGTAGAATGTAATGATGTGAGTGCCACGGTATCTCACATAATGATGAATCTTTCGGCAATATCAGAGGAAAACGCGGCCTCAACCTCAGAAACGGCATCGTCGATGCAGCAACTAAACAGCACGATATCGGATTTGATGAGGGAGTCGCAGACATTGATGTCGATTTCGTCACAGCTGGAAAATGATATGAGATTTTTCAAACTTGAGGAGTAAATATATTTGTTGAATTAAAAAACGCCATGGACTGTGTTGTCCGTGGCGTTTTTGGTTACAAGGTGAACATTCAAAAAGAAAATTTTATGTTGAAACAACCCCAAATAGGGTGTATAATAAAAACAGTCATTTCCGCATATAAATCGGGATTGTCTAAATTACATAAAGGTTAAGGAAGTAATGCATATGAAAGAAAACGTTCAAAACACACAGGGCGGATGGCGCACCAACAAATGGTGCAGGGCAGCCATTCCCGCATTATTGCTGCATTGCAGTATCGGTACGGTTTATTGCTGGTCAATTTTCAGTCAGGAGATTGCCGATTACATCGGATTTTCAAAGGGTGCGACTGAGTGGGCATTCAGCTTCGCAATCTTTTTCCTCGGAATGTCGGCGGCGTTTCTTGGCAACGTAGTTGAGAAGGATATCCACAAGTCTTCGCTTATCGCGGCGATATGTTTCGCGTGCGGTATGGCGGGTACAGGTTTCTTTATTTACTACGGCGGCGCCCACAGGGGCAGTATGCTGGCGCTGATAGGCATTTATGTATGCTATGGCTTTATCATGGGTATCGGTCTTGGTACAGGATATCTTTCACCCGTAAAAACTCTTATGCTCTGGTTCGAGGACAGGAAAGGTCTTGCTACAGGTCTTGCGGTTGCAGGCTTTGGAGCGGCAAAGGCTATCGCGAGCCCTATTATGCAGGCGCTGCTTGACAATCTGGGCGACGGCGGCATTTACAAGATGTTCTGGATTTTGGCGGTAGTTTATTTTATTATGATGTTTGTGGGTCATCTTCTTCTTGCAAAGCCTGCTGGCTGGCATGAGCCACAGAAGAAGGAAAAAGGACAGGATATGTTTACTGTCATCAAGTCAAAGCCCATTACAAACTACATAGGCATTTGGCTGATGTTCTATATCAACATCACTTGTGGACTTGCCCCTTATCTCGCAGGAGAAGATGATTGTAAAGTGTATCGGTCTTGGCGGTGTCGTAGGAATCATTTCTACGGTTTCGGCTATATTCAATGCGGGCGGGCGTCTTGGATTTTCGGCATGGGCTGATACTATGAAAGACAGAAATACGATTTATAAGATTATTTTCACGCTTTCGATTGTATTTACCGCAATCATAATCGTGACGGGCGGTATCGCAAAAGGCGAGGGCAATATCATGCTTACAGTGCTTGTGCTGTGCCTGATATTTGTCGTAAACGCAGGCTACGGCGGCGGCTTTTCAAATGTTCCTACGCTTTTGTCCGACCATTACGGAATGGGCAATATCAGCGCTATCCACGGACTTACGCTTTCGGCGTGGGGCATTGCGGGTCTTACAGGCAACCAGCTTGCCACATGGATTGTAAATCATTTCGGCGAGTGGATAGACCACGATGGCACCAGCGTAAATCCTACAGGCTACCAGACAGTGCTTTATGCTACGGTAGTGCTTTACATTATAGCACTTGTTGTCTGCCTTGTGCTTGTAAAGCCGACGGATAAGGCTCTGGAAGCTAAAAAAGCAAAGCAGAAATAATAACTAATGGAATAAGAGAATTTTAACGCCCGTCTGTGTTATGCAGGCGGGTGTTTTTTGTAAATGTTTTGGAAAGACAAGCATTAAGGCGCGAGAGGAGAGATTTGTTCTATTTTTTACATTTGAGTTTACAAATGTTTTTGTATATGTTATTCTAATACAGTACTTGTTCAAAAAGGTACACATGCCATATTTTTATTATAATTTTTATTCTAAATTAACTTTATCTTGAATTTCAAAATCATAGAATTAAAGTCAGCCATTTAATCTTATAATCTTGAAATCCCCACTTATAGATGATATATTAAAATTACAGGAAAGGCATAATTTATTGATGAACGATGAAATAATACAGCTTATAGACGCAATGGACGGCAGACAGAAATACGACGCGATGTGCAAAGCATTTTTCAGGTACCGCGAAGCTATTGCGCCGATACTAAAAGAAGTAGTCGCCGAATTTAAGGACTGTACGAACGATGAAATAATTTCCCTGATAGACGCAGATTCAATAAGCCTGTCAGATACGGTAAGCGACCTGCCGCTTCGGATAAAGGACGCAGGCACGGAGATGACCTCACCGACAGATAAAACGATTTATTATGACTGCCGCTTTAAAGCCAAAAATCCAAGGCTTTCGAATGAAATGATTTGCATATCGCTGCATATAAATTTTGAAGTGCATAACGACTATAATGTAAAATACCCGATAACGAAACGTGGCACATACTACGTGGCGAGAGAAATATCCTCGCAGCTTGGCATTCTCACGGAAACGACGGACTACAACAGCCTTGAAAAAGCCTACAGCATATGGGTATGCAATGAAAACATACCCGAAAAGCTTCAAAACACTGTGACAAGGTATCACTTTGTAAAAGAAGACCTCATAGGGCATATAGACGAGTTGGAAGAAAACTACGATTTGATGGAAGTAGTAATAATCAGACGCGGCAGCAAAACGCCTGATTACGATATATTCAAATACCTGAACGCAGTATTCACTTCCGACAAAGACAACATCCAAAAATACATAGACATGGACAGAAATCCGCAAATTCGAGAGGAGGTTGATAAGATGAGCGGAATGGGGCAGAGCATATATGACAGGGGATATGATAAAGGAGTAGAACAAGGGAAAGAGCAGGGAATGGCACAAGGAATAGCGCAGGGCGTTAATCAGGGAATAAGAGCGCTCATACTTAACAATATAGAGGAGCACATATCCAAAGAGCGCAGCATAGGCAATCTTCAAAAGCTTTTCGGCATTACTAAGGAAAAGGCGGAGGAATATTATGTGACATATGCGGATAAAATATAGGATTTGAGTTAGTTTAAACTGCTTGTGTAGGGGTGTTTGTTCAATGTCTGAATAAGCGCCCTGTTTATATTTACGCATACTTCGTATCAAATTTTGAATGAATAAGTGAAGAACTGCTGCCAAAATGATATTTGACAGGCAGATGAAAGATGAGTAGAATTAAGCCAGACGGTATAGATGTCGTATAGGCATATATAAAGAGTATGAATGTAAATGTCGGAAATAAAGTAGATGGAATTATTTTAATATCACGGGAGAAATCAAATGATGGAGAAAATTTATATACGGACAGCGCAATCGCAGGATGCGGAGGCGCTTTTGAAAATATACGCTCCGTATGTGGAAAATACAGCGATAACATTTGAATATGTTATACCGACTGTAGAGGAGTTTAGGACGCGTATCGAAAAGACCTTGGAAAAATATCCGTATTTGATAGCATATACGGACACGGAGATTTTGGGGTATGCATATGCGGGAATTTTTCATGGGAGAGCCGCCTACGGCTGGGCGGTGGAAACCTCTATTTACATAAAACAGGATAAGCGCCATATTGGTGCGGGAAAGGTTCTGTATGATGCGCTTGAAAGAGCTTTAGGGGCGCAGGGGATTTTAAATCTGAATGCATGTATAGCGTATACGGATAAGGAGGACGCGTATCTAACGAACGACAGCGTAAGGTTTCACGAGCAGCTGGGATACCATATGACAGGCAGATTTCATCAATGCGGATATAAATTCGGCCGCTGGTACGATACGGTCTGGATGGAAAAGCACATAGGTAAACACATAGAAAACCAGCCATCAGTGAAAGCATTTAAGGAAATAGAGCGGAATTTATTGTGGCTCAATAAGCCAGTGCATTGATATTCTGTAACCTTTATCAACGAGAACAGTGAATGTAAAGTAAGCGGATATTGGCTGGAAAAATTAAAAATGACAGCACATAAAAATGTCAACCATATAGAAATAAAATGGTTGACATTTTTATGCGCTAATTGTAAACTTAATATCCCATCTTTGACAGTTAAAATGCGGGGAAGCTTGATAATTCCAAGGGTTTCTCGCATTTTTTTATAGCTAA
>CANQHZ010000040.1 GCA_947623805.1 uncultured Lachnospiraceae bacterium
TTGCCTGTCGCACTTTCTAAAAATATTGTCGTTTGATGCACCAATATGCCATATTTTTATTATATAGGATGTTTCCGGTTTGTCAAGACGGCTTGCTAATTTGGAAGAAAAAACAAATTAAAATTTATTGACATATAGCTTGTATTTATTTATTGTAGTAATATGGTATTATAATCAAAACAGCCGTCAAAGCGGCAGAATTGGAGAAAATTATGGAAGAACAGTTTTACGGCAGTTCTATGCCGCTTCTGCAGGTAGACGACCTGTGCAAGAAGTACCCCGGCAGCGGAAACTATATGGCAGTCTACCATATGAGCTTTGCCATTCCGCGCGGACGCATTATTGGATTACTGGGTCCGAATGGCTGCGGCAAATCCACGTTGATAAAGATGATTAACGGTCTGCTTGCTCCGTCAAGTGGGCGCATATTCGTGAACGGCTTCATGCCCGGGGCTGAAACAAAGCGGATAATCTCTTATCTGCCCGAACGCACATATTTTGACAATAATATGAAAGTGAGCAGCGCGATAAATTATTTCGCGGATTTTTACGCCGACTTTTCTGTCGAGCGCGCCTACGATATGCTGGACAGGCTGGGCGTAGACATAAACGCACGCTTTAAGGCGCTTTCCAAGGGCACTAAGGAAAAGGTACAGCTTATACTCGTAATGAGCCGCGATGCGGATTTATATATCCTTGACGAGCCGATTGCAGGCGTGGACCCGGCGGCTAGGGATTATATCCTGCACACGATTATTTCAAACTACAACAGACGCGCGTCAATCCTGCTCTCTACGCACTTAATCTCCGATGTTGAGAATGTTCTCGACGACGTTATTTTTATGAAAAACGGCTCGCTTATGCTCTATCTGCCAGCGGAACAGATACGCCGCCAGATGGGAAAAACAATTGACGCGTATTTCAGGGAGGTGTACGTATGCTAGGAAAGCTTATGAAACACGAATGGAAAGGCATGCTTGCGCCGCTTGTTATCATGATGTGCCTGCTTTCCGCGATTACAGTTTTTACATGTACTATAATAATGACTATGAATACCGAATTAGATAAAATCATAGAAAACTTTTCCTCCACTGTCAGCGTAATGACATTTTTGCTTTACTATGCGGGCGTCGTCGGGTGCGTAATCGGCATAACTATAATCATAGCGGTAAGGTTTTACAAGACCTGCTACACAGACCAAGGGTATCTGACGCACACGCTGCCTGTCAGCGCAAAGCAGCTCCTTATAGCAAAGACCGTGACGGCAGCTTTGAGTTACCTGATAATCATTTTGCTGGTATGCGTATCGGTTTATGTGACTTTGTCCGCCCTTATCGTGCGAACGGCTGATGAGGACTGGAACTTTCTGATTGATACGTTTGTGGAGGTGCTGCGCGACGGCTTTGGACTCCACGCATATCCGATTTATATTATTTACTGGTGCTGCTGCAGCATTGTATCACTTATCTGCTCCGTGATAGGACTTATGGGCGCAATAAGCCTCGGACAGCTCTATACAAAGCACCGCGTAGCCGGCGCTGTAATAGCGTATCTTGTCATCAGAATTGTAAAGCGCATTTTTACGCAGATTGTAATTCTTTTTGGCTTTCAGGCGTTTTACCTCTTTTCGGGCGCGCGGAATTTTGACAGCAGACATAGCTCTGAATACTGGCGTACCGTAATGTCTTCCGCCAATCTTTCGGCGCAGATGACGCTTTTTATAGTCATTCTAATAAGTGTCGCGATTGCCGCGGGGTTGATTTTTGCAAGCTACCACATAATGACTAAACGGCTTAACCTTGAATAAATTAGCTGAAAGGTATGTATTGGAAAAATGAAAAGCAAGAAATGTCCTTTATGTAGTAAAAAAATGGTGCGTGTCAACGGAGTGTTGAGCTGTACCGATTGCGGATACAATGAGTCCTTTGCTCAATCTGGCTTTAATCCAAGCGTATACACAAATAAAAATGACGCCTACGATACGCCGTCCGTTTCTTTGCCAAAGCAGACCGACACGCCTAAACCTGCGGGCAATAAAAATTTGACTACCTATAAAGAAATCCGTAAAGTAAATACCCTAGGCGGCGCTCCAAAGCGTCTAAATAAGGGACTTGCCACTATTTTTGCCGTGTTCGGCATAATAGTCCTTATAAACATTATCTTTTCCGTGACAGTCGGCGTTATCGGTATGCTTAGCCGCGACCGCACACAGGTAAGGCGCGCGCTTAACACCCCTGACGAAAGTACCTCAGCCTTATATAAAGAACTCCCCGATAATGCGGCACAGAAAATGCTGCCTGAGTCGCCCGCGATGAGGGAAGTCGTTTCAGAGATTTGTGGCAAGGACATATCGTCTTTGAGCGGAAATGATTTAAACGTTTTTACAGAGCTTAAAATATATGAGATTAATTATGATTACATAGCGGTAGACTATATGCTTTCCGATGGCTCGGCAGGCACGGTTTATCCTGTAAGCCAGGATTTTAAAGCATCGGATATTGTCTGCTTTAAAGAGCTTGAAAAGCTTGACATTAGATACGTATCCGATTACGGGCTTAATCTGACAGGACTTACCAAGCTTACATCACTATACGCGGATGATGTGCCCGACGGCATAGGAAATATGATTGAGCTTTCACAGATAACGGAGCTTGGCATTTACGGGCTGTATGGCTCTACTGACAAATTTTCCGAGTTTGAGAATGTAGAAACATTCTATCTTAATTGCGGCTTTATCGGCAATCTGGATATACTTGAAGAATTTCCCAGGCTGAAAAATGTCACGCTCGAATCACTAAATTATGTTGGAGACATATCAGCGCTTTACAAACTCAAGGGGCTGGAATGTCTTTATCTGGACTCACCCGATATGGAAAGCGTGGAGTTTATTGCGGAAAATATGCCTGATATAAGGGAGCTTACCATTATAGACAGCAAGGTCACGGACTTTTCTCCTCTCGCTGCCTGCACAAAGCTTGAAAAGCTTAATCTTATTTACAATGAAGACGTTGGGGATTACGGCTTTGTATCACAGCTGCACGCACTCACGGAGCTTAGCATTTACGGCGCTTACAAGTCAGAAAGTATGCCTGACCTTTCGCTCGCCAAACTCAAAAAACTAGGAATTGGCGGATATGAAGATTTAAGTCTGCTAAATGTCTCTGACAGCATTGAAGAACTGACGATTTATTACCCAAGCTACTACTGTTTCGGCGAAAACGGGGAAAATGTTTTTTTGAAATTTCCTAACCTACGCAGACTAAATATCGAAAGCGGTTCTCTTTCGGATGAAACTATCGCTCAGATTGCCGCGCATCCGAATATCGAAGTGCTGGATTTGGAGTACACATATTTGTCAGGAAGCATAGAACCTTTGCTAAAGGCGGAAAACATAAGAGAGCTATACGCCGAGCACGCCTCATTTTACATAGATATGACAAATCTGTCAGATTACGGACAAATAGAATGCCTCAATCTGAATAATACGGATATCTATGATTTGTCAAATAAAGAGCATTTAGATAATGACAATCAGGTAACAGATGAGATTGAAAAGTTTTTGGAATGTTTCTCAGGGTTGAAAAAGCTCTATGCAGAAGACGCAAATATTGACAGCTTATCCTTTGTCAGCGCGATGCCGACACTTGAGCTGCTAGATATTCAGAATAATTCCGTGACCGACTTAGAGGAACTTAAAAAATCCGAATGCTTAAAGCTTGTCATATGTACGGCAAACCCAATTGAAGACATTGCCGGACTTGAGGATATCGTCGTATTTAAAGAAAGCTATTATTGAAAAAACAGCAGGCAATCGCGCTATGCCATACATGAACATGAGCTGCGTGATTGCCCGCTGCAATGTCTTGATAATGTCTTGATTTGATTATAACTTTAACTGAAAACCATCAAAAAATTTCATGCATCCGCTCTAGTCTTTCATGAAGCCTGCGCATATATTCAAGCTCTGCTGTCGAAGTGAGCTCTCTGCCCGAATAAAAATATCTGACATTCATGTCACATTTATACGGTATACTGACCTGCGCTGCGCCGTTTTCGCTGCTGCCCTTAATATTTCCCTGAAACCCAAACTCGTCCTTAAACGACTGACTATCATAAATTTTCAGCTCACCACGCTCTGCGAGCACATCTTTTAAGTGCCTAATCGTACCCTCGCTCCCGTCTATCAGTTTCACATCGGCAGGCAAAAGTTTTCGAAAGGTATCCTTGAAAAAATTGAAGTGCGTGCAGCCCAGCACGAACTCTCCATATTGTCCCAAATCATATCCGGAAAGCTCTTTCTGCAAATATTGCGTCACCTCGTCCGTATCAAAATCTCCGTGCTCCGCAAGCTCCACAAGACGCGGCAGGGCGACCAAATCCACCAGATGGCTGTAATCAACACGCTCAACCAGTTCCTTTAGCTTTTTCTCCCTGACCGTGAGCGGCGTCGCAGCTACGAGTACGCGCTTGCCGTGGCTTGCCGCAAGCGCAGGCTTTACCGCCGGCTCTATACCTATTATCGGAATGGCATATCTGTTGCGCATTTCCTCTGCGGCTACGGCTGTAGCCGTATTGCAGGCTATCACCACAGCCTTGCAATCATGCCCCAGCATAAATCGCATGACATCATCGACAAAGCCGATTACCTGCTCCTTGCTTTTGGTGCCATAGGGTACATGGTCCGTGTCCGCATAGAATATATAATTTTCCAGCGGGAGTACCGCCATTGCCTGATGCAGCAGCGTCATTCCTCCTATCCCGGAATCAAAAATGCCGATATTCATTCTGGATGCGCCCTCCGTAGACTAAAGCAAACCAGCAGATTTAAGTCCGGCTTAAACCTGCTGGTTTTAAAGAGCGATAGACGGGGCTCGAACCCGCGGTCTCGACCTTGGCAAGGTCGCGCGTTACCAACTACGCCACTATCGCATTATTTTATCTGTATATCTGTATCAGACTTATTCAGTTTACATTATCAAAAACAATTTGTCAACCGATTTTTTGAAAAAAACAAAAAATTTTAAAATTCACAATTTACTTTATACTTGCAATCGGCATATACTTATGTTATATTGAATTAAACTCTTTGCACTGCATAAAGCTACAGTACAAACTGAGCAGACCGAGGCGCATATGCGTCTTGGAGTCGGGTCGCATACGCGGCAGCGGATAGCCTCAACATCTGCGGGACAGTAGTTGCTAATACTGGTACGTGGGTGTTTCTTTTTCTGCATTTTTCCCCAAATACCCACAAAACAATATAAATGCGGCAATTGCTTAAATGTCGTTTTCGGTAAATATTGCAATCGTGCCAGGCTTACATATGCAGCAATGGAAAGCGAGGTATAAGCATGGAAAATAACTATGAAAAATCCGCCATGAAAGTATCATTCGTAAGCATCATCACAAACACAATTCTTTCAATTTTTAAACTGTTTGCGGGAATTTTTGCCAATTCAGGCGCAATGGTGAGTGACGCCATTCACTCCGCGTCAGACGTATTCAGCACCTTTGTCGTGATTGTCGGCGTCAAGCTTTCAAGCAAAGCCTCTGACAAGGACCATCCGTACGGTCATGAACGCCTTGAATGCGTAGCCGCAATCATCCTCGCCACAATATTGTGCGCCACAGGCTTAGGAATCGGCTGGACATCTCTGTCAAACATACTCTCAGGAAATTACGAAATTCTCGAAATGCCAAAGCGCCTCGCGCTTATTGCCGCCATAATCTCAATACTGGTAAAGGAAGCCATGTACCAATACACCCGCCATGTGGCAAAAAAAATAGATTCAGGCGCGTTGATGGCAGACGCATGGCACCACCGCTCCGATGCGCTCTCGTCAGTCGGCGCATTCATCGGTATACTCGGCTCGCGGCTGGGCTTTCCCATAATGGATTCATTGGCAAGCCTCATAATATGCGTCTTTATCGAAAAAGCGGCATACGACATCTTTATGGACGCCGTAGACAAAATGGTTGACAAAGCCTGCGACGAAGAAACCGAAGCCCTGCTAAGAAATTGCGCCATATCACAGCCGGGCGTATTAAACATAGACCTCCTGCGCACCCGCGTATTTGGCAACAAAATATACGTAGACATAGAAATCAGCGCCGACGGCAGCAAAACCTTACGCGAAGCCCACTCCATCGCCGAATGCGTACACGACGCCATCGAACAAAACTTCACCAAAGTAAAACACATAATGGTACACGTAAACCCCGCCAAGCAGGATTAAAAACTTTTTCCCTCCCCATTATTGACTTGTACAAAATTGACTGCTAAAATTTTATATAATACATATCTTTTAGGAGGAAAACACTATGAAATACAAAACCAACGGCACCTGCTCAACCATGATTGATTTAGACGTGGACGGCGACATCATACGCTCAGTATCATTCACAAACGGCTGCAATGGCAATCTCCAAGGCATCTCAAGCCTTGTCAAAGGCATGAAAGTCGACGACGCAATAAATAAATTAAAAGGCATAAAATGCGGTTTCAAAAGTACCTCCTGCCCCGACCAGCTCGCCCGAGCACTCGAAGCTTACAAAGCAGGCGAACATTAATAAATGCGCGAATATATTATTAGTAAAATACACATTATAAATTTAAAGAAGCGGAGGCTTTAAATTATGAAACGCATTGTCTTTACAGGCGGCGGTACAGCAGGACATGTCACGCCTAATATCGCGCTTTTTCCAAAGCTTAAAGAACTTGGCTATGATATACATTACATCGGTTCATATGAGGGAATAGAAAAAAAGCTGATAGAGGATTACCGTATTCCGTATTATGGTATCTCCACGGGCAAGCTCAGAAGATATTTCGACCCCAAAAATTTCAGTGACCCTTTCCGCGTCATCAAAGGCTTTACGGAGGCAAAAAAAATTCTTAAGACCCTTAAGCCCGATGTTGTTTTCAGCAAAGGCGGATTTGTGAGCGTGCCTGTAGTGCGAGCGGCGGCATCATTAAAAATCCCCTGCATCATACACGAATCGGACATGACGCCCGGGCTTGCAAACAAGCTATGCATACCCGTAGCAACAAAAATCTGCTGTAATTTCCCTGAGACATTAAATAATCTGCCAAAGGACAAGGCAGTCCTCACAGGCTCACCAGTACGCGAGGAGCTTTCACGCGGAAGCCGTGAACGCGGTATGGAAATGTGCGGTTTCAATAACAGCAAGCCCGTTATCATGGTTATCGGCGGAAGCCTCGGAGCGGCAGGTATAAATACACTCGTGCGGGAGGCGCTGAACCAGCTGCTTGCAGACTATCAGATAGTGCATATCTGCGGGAAAGAAAAGATTGACAATTTACTTTTGAACAAAGAGGGCTATAAACAGTTTGAATATGTAAAGGACGACCTGAAACACTTATTTGCCATGGCTGATATCGTGATTTCACGTGCGGGTGCAAACGCTATCTGCGAGCTTTTGATGCTTAGAAAACCCGCGCTTTTAATACCTCTCCCCACACATGCAAGCCGCGGGGACCAGATTTTAAACGCTCAGAGCTTTGAGTCTCAGGGTTTCGCAATGGTGGCGGACGAAGAATATCTCACAGGGGCTACATTGGTGGAAAAAGTACACGAGCTTTACTTTACGCGCCAGTCATATATAGACGCAATGCAGAACAGCAGTCAGAGAAATTCCATTGACACAATAATCAATCTCATAGAAAACGCGGCAAACGGCAGGGCTTAGCACCCTGCCGTCTGTATATACATGTATTATGAATTAAGCATATCTCTCACTTTATCAATATCTTCATCCTTTATTATTTCCGGATTTCCCGGACTCATGACAAATGACTGATTATCGTCCTTATACCGCGGTATTAAATGCATGTGAAAGTGGAATACCGTCTGACCCGCAATCTCATTATTATTCTGAATCAGGTTAAAACCGTCGCATTTAAGTTTTTCCTGCATATGATGCACCATCTTTTTTGCAAGCGGAAGCACCTTGGAAACCATATCGTCATCCATATCATAAAGATTTTTATAATGATTTTTCGATAAGATAAGCGCATGACCTCTCGTCGCGGGATTTAAGTCAAGTATTATCCTGAAATCATCATCCTCATAGATTGTCCTCGATGGTATCTCCCCATTTGCGATTTTGCAGAAAATACAGTTTTCGTCTCTCATAGTCTTTTTACCTCTTTTCTTCAGCGCCCACAGCGCAGATTTTATTTTTACAAAAAATTCCTCAAATAAACGCAAACAACAAATCAAGTGTACGCAGCACCTTAAAGTCGCCTTTCATTTTCATATCGCCCGACATAAACGCCCTCTGGAAAGTCATGCGTCCCTGGGTAATATCGTTCATTATGTCCGAAGAAATCTGCATTTCCACATCTGCGTTTTCGACATCTCCGTAATAGCATTCCATATCAGTACGGTCAACCTTTACGATAAGCGGGTTTCTCGCGCCCGCAATGACAAATTTGTACACAGCGCTAAAACCTGCCTGCGGACGAAAATGCGTCTTAAAATCCCGCAAAAACAGCGTGTCGTCAGGCTCCTTTTCATTGAGAAGATTTTTGAACATGCTCGCAAGTTCCTGAATATCTTCCTTTTGCTTTTGCACGTACAAATCATCGCTTGCAAGCTCTGAAAGCTGCGCTGCCTCCTGCGGCGTAAGGTTAAGCCCTGACGTAAACGATACTTTCTGCTTGACCGCCTGATTGCTGCACGGGAAAACCGCCGTTTTCTGATTGATAGAGCGGTACAAATCCTCCGTGCGCTTTTCTATGACGCGCGAATATCCAATATTTTCCTCAAGCTCGGATACGTCCGCGATATAACCGCATATACCAGTGCATGGCAATCCGCCTAGTATTTCCCAAGCCTCAATAATGCTTGTCATGGCATCGCGTTCTCCGTATGTAGTTGACATGACTATGGGGCACATATATATGCCCGAGATTTTTTCCTTATCACCGTACAGCCAGCACGCGTCGAGAAACTGCTGCATATACCCGCCTATACCGTACCACTCGACCGTCGTCGCAAGCACAGCGCCGTCAGCGTCTTTCAAGGTTTGCGGCAGCGTGACAATATTATTTTTGTACTCGTAAAGGTCATAGCGCTCCACGTTGACATTGAGCTCCCTTAAGACCTCCTGTATGCTGTTTAACACATACAGCGTAGGGTCGCCTATAAGCCCCCTGCCGCCGTAATAAATGTTTATTTTCACAGATTACCCCTCCCCCTTCTGGCAAGATACATTATCAGCATTGTCAAAAATCCGCACACCAAACCGCCTATATGCGCCGCGTTGTCCGTTGTCGTAGACTGCACGCCTGTATATATCATATAGCATATTCCAAGAATTATTCTGCCAAGCGAGACCGCACCGTACCTGCCATGATTTACCAGCACCAGCACGAGAAGCGCTCCTATAAGACCTGAAATAGCGCCGCTTGCGCCGACCGAACGGTACTCCTGCGCCGACATTACCATATATGTAAGCGAAAAAAGGCTGCCTCCCAAGCCCGAAATAAGATAAAGAATGCCAAACCGCAGATGCCCTATCTCACGCTCAAGCATCTCGCCAAGCCCTACCGCAAAGAGCATATTTCCAATTATATGTGCCGCATCCGCATGTAGAAAAGTGCATGTTATCAGCCTGTAAAACTCGCCGTCGCTGATTACTGCCCTGGCATAAAGGCTGCCCATGTCATAGACCGCCTCTCCAACCTTTATATACAAAATATACGCCGCGACATTGACAATAAATAAAATCAGCGTCACACAATAGTTTTTCCAGTTTTCCGTATTTGATGACAATAAAATCAGCCTCCGGTCTGTAATGTATCAGTGGTGCTTTGCTACAGCAAACGGTTCGTCCACATATAACCCATGCCATAGACCGTCTTTATGTAATCACCCGCGTCAAGCTTGGCGCGTAAAGTCATAACTGTATTGATAAGCGTGTTCTCGTCTGTCTGTATACCCGTCTCCGCCCTCATGCGCTCCATTAAAGCCGCCTTTTTTAAGACTACGCCCTTATTCTCAACGAGGATTTTAAGAAGTCCCTGCTCTATCCGGCTCAACGAAACAGCCTCACCAAGACAGCGAAACTCCTGCTTGTCAAAATCAAAAATATATTTGTCAATAGCCACCATATGCTCGCCGCGCGTACCCTTTTCAGAGGCAGACCCTATCGCGTCAAAGCGCCTGCTCGCCTCAAAATTATACATATGCTTATGCCTTTTTAGCAGCGTCGCCACCCGCGCTTTAAGCGCCGCAGTGCTAAACGGTTTTGAAACGCAGTCGTCCGCGCCGTGCATATATGCCGTGACACTATCCTCTATATATTCATTCGGCACAAGCACTATTATACCAACATCACTCTTTTCACCGTAATAGTTCCTTATGCTCTCTATAAAATCTATGCTGTTTCCATCGGGCATGATTTCATCAAGTATCACTACGCGAAAATCCGTCTGATATGCCAGAGTGAGCGCCGACTCTATGCTGCCGCAAGTGACTGCCATTGTCTCGTCGTCAGAAAACGCGCCGCAAAGCTTTTCGGCAAGCACAAAATCCTCCTCTGCAATAAGAATTTTTTCCATTGCGCCTTATCCCCTTCATGTTTTATATCCATTACCCGCAAACCTTATTCCCTATATAATAGGCTAGTATTTTTATGTCCATTTGTCAAGCAGTAAGTTTCGTCACAGCCAAAAAGCTCAGCTCATATACAGCGCAATCACCACGCTTGCCACTATTCCCGCAAATGTCGACAAGAGCGCGCCCGCAAGCGTCCAACGCGCCTTTGACACCTTTGCCGCCATGAAATACACAGACATTGTGTAAAATACCGTCTCCGTACTTGCCAGTGCAAGCGATGTCGCAAGCCCCGCAAACGAGTCCGTACCGTACTGCTTATATATGTCAAGCGCAAGCCCCGTCGCCGCAGAAGCCGAAAAGAGTTTCACAGTAAAAAGCGATATAAGCTCCTTTGGGAAATCCGCTATCAGCCCGCCCAAGAGCTTTCCGACCATCCCACAGAAAAAGTCCAAAAAGCCCGACGCTCTCAGCACTCCCACGGCTATCATCAGACCTATAAGCGTCGGCACAATTCCCATTACAGTTTTCATACCCTCCTTTGCGCCTTTTGTAAAGCTCTGGTATATGTCCTTTTTTTGTGAAATGCCCATTGCGACTATATAAAATATCAGCGCCGGGATAAGCATATTTGAAATTCTTGCCATAATCCGCACCATGCCGCGCCAAGACGTTTTAAACCAAATGAGTATAAACGCCTTGGTTTGCGTCTCCTAATTAATGCTTATCTAAATATATTCTGTCATATTTTTCTTTATGATTTTGCTCCGTCTGTAAACACACGCCTTTATTTAGTACTATTTTCCTATATATATTTCTACTATCCAATGCTATACTTTCTGTATTGTGTTTTTGTCATATTTTGTCATATGCTGTCATAGCAATTCAAATCTATCGGCACATCAGAAATGGAGGATTTCTAAAATGCTTAACATCGCTTTTTGTTTTCAGCTTGATACGGAATTATATTATATTGAAAGTGAGATAAACAAGTTTTTTGAGCGGCGCGGTCTTTCAGTGTCAACTTACTGCTGCCACAATGCAAACGAACTGCTAAAGCTCGCAAATAATACACTTCCCGATATGCTTTTTTATAATCCCGAAGATGAAGACGGACTTACGCGCAGGGCAGCCCTTGCAATAAAAAAGCACCACAAAAATATGGTGTCCGTCGTGACTGCCCCCAGCGGATATGCACTGTCCGACAAGGATATCATGCTCGAGCCGTTATACCTTGTGCCAAATAAGAGCCGCAAGCAGCTCTGGTTTTACGCAGGGCTTGCGTATGAGGCTGTCATGCATGATGAGGAGGTCTTTGAATATTACAGAAGACCGTCATATGTAAAGCTCCCTGTCGGGGAAATAAAATATTTTGCCTCAGACGCCCGACGCACGCATATCGTCTCAGAGGAGGGCACAGATGCCTTTTATAAAAAGCTTGACGATGTCGAGCGGCTTGTACAGAATAAAAGCTGCAGATTTCTTAGAATACATAAGTCGTATCTCGTGAATACGCAGTATATCGAAGATTTTGGCAGATTTTATGTAAAGCTTACAAACGGCGAATGTCTTAGAGTGAGCAAGTATGAATATTACAAGGGACTTGTCGAAGCGTTGTAGGCATAAGTAAATTAAGGGCAGCCTTTTTGCGGCTGCCCCTTTGGTTAAATAGTGTATCAATGTAATAAATATTGTTATCCCTATCAAGCAGGATTGTCCTTGCTTTTTCAGATAGTTTAGGGCTGTCCAATAATGCCCAAATCAAAATATGCGTATCTGCTAGATAATTCATTTTGCGACACCCTCAAACAAATCTGCAATTTCATCATTCCACTTGTCAAAATCTTCGGAATCAGTCAATATTCCTTTCCCCGCCCCTATTCTTTTAGAAACATCAATATCATTGTCCGCCACACTGACAGTCTTATTCGTAAAAAACACAGGATTCATATTGTTTATCACCTGATTAATGAAAATAGCACCCTCATCCGACATATTAATAATGCGATTGCATACCTGCTGCTGTACTGTCACAATACCACGTCCTTTCGTTTTACATACCAACGTTTTCTTTCTGATTTCATAATACCATAGTATACTGCCAAATTCTATAAAAATATAAATAAATAGCGCAGTTACACATTAAAATTCCTTATTTTTTATTATTCTGGATGAAATGCCATAGGAAACCAGCCCAAACAGCGCGATTATGAGCACTCCGATAAATGCCAGCGCGCCTGCGGGAATATTGACGATGCCTGTGGCAAAATCGAGCAGCCTTTTTATAACTGCCTCATCTAAGTGGTCTATAACTGATAATATCAGGAAAAAGCCGACCATTGCCAACATGCTTGCTATTACGCGCCCATTTTCATTTCCCCATTTGCAAATAATAGGTATCACATAAATTATAACCGCGTATCCACCAAAAAGGGCAACCGCCTCAATTGACAAAAGCTGCACCAAATTTGGCATTGCGCCTTGCTCCACAAAATACACCATACCTCCTATCGCGCTTAATGCGAACGAGCATATAAGCATAAATATTATTGAAAATATATATTTTTCCTTTGCGTAAATGCTCCTGCTGACCGGAAGCGTAAACATATATGCCATTGTTTTGTCATTATCAAACAGGCTTATCGCGGCATATGCCGAAAATACGGTCATATACGGTATTGAAAAAGTAAAACCGTTAGTTACAGTCGTCACTATTGAAACAATCGCTATAATAGCCAAAAAGTACCTCATGCTTTTCAGCGTCTTAATATCATGTATAAATAAACCTTTCATCTTTACCTCATTTCTATGCTGTTTTTCAAAGCCGCACGCGGCTTCAGGCTTGCGCGAACAGCACTGTCGCAAGCCCCGCAGGATATTCCCGCAAATCATAGACTCGGTATTATACCCTTGCCGAATTTATAGTTACCTGTATTTCCCTACGAATTATCGTAGTAATTGTTTGGCATTACGCCTTTGCTGAATTTATAGTTACCTGTACTTCCCTACGAATTATCATAGTAATTGTTTGGGGGATTACGCCTTTGCTAAATTTATGATTACCTCGTCGATATTTCCGCGCTCGATGGCTATATCAGGATAATTATCCCTGTAAAACCGCGTCTTATTCGTCAGGCACTCATAGCCGAAGCTCTCCTGTTTACTTTTGATAATGTATCTCTTATCGATTTTGCCATACTGCTCGGATGTAAGCTTCAAAAGCCCGTACTCATCAAGAATTACATCCATATCTTCGTGCAAGACTATCTTTCCCTTTTCAATCATATACAAATCGTCGCAGAGACGCTCCAAATCGCTTGAAATATGCGAACTTATCACTATGCTGCGCTCCCCGTTTTCCATATATTCGCGCAGTATGCTCAAAATCTCGTCCCGCACAATGGCGTCAAGCCCCGCGGTCGGCTCGTCAAGTATGAGGAGCTGCGCATTGTGCGAGATTGCCGCCAGTATATGGAGCTTGCGGTTCATGCCCGTCGAAAAATCAGCAAGCTTCTTGTTGAGCGGCAACTCAAACCTCCTGCACATTTCCTTGAAATCGTCACACGAAAAATCACTGTAAAAACCTTTCAAAATCGTGGCTAAATCGTTAATCGTAAGCGCCCCCCTAAAACCCGTATCAGACATGACGACGCCTATTTTCTGCCTGTCCTTGGCGGTAAGCCTGTCGGAACTTTTGCCGAATATCTCTATACTGCCCTCGTCAGGCTTTATCAGCCCCAGCATCGCCTTAAAGGTCGTACTCTTTCCCGCACCATTTCTACCGACAAGCCCCGTAATTTGTCCCTTTTTTATTTCCATTGAACAATCAAGCTGAAAATCCTTGTAATTCTTTTTTACACCGTTTAGCTTAACCATATTCTTACCCTACTCTTTCTTTTCATTATTAAACACAATAAACATTTGCGAAACCTATTTCGACAACGTAGAATTTAGGCAAAATATATAAAATAATCGGTGTCTCGCGGAGCGCCTAGCCGCGTTTTTATATATTTTGACTAAATTCGGCCGGTTGAGAACGCATTCCGTATTGCCTACAAAATACCTACATTTCATCCAGCACTATCGAAAAAATCTGCCGCAACTCCTCTAAAGATATCCCATAACTTCTTGCTTTCCGTATCGTGCGCTCCAGCTCCGTCTCAATTTCCTTGCGTTTCTCCTCAAGCATCTGCGACTGCGTCGCCGCCGCCACAAAACTGCCCTTGCCATGCACAGTGACAACAAAGCCCTCCTCCTCAAGCAAATCATACGCCTTTTTGACCGTAAGCGCACTGACCTTCTGCTCCCTGGCAAGCGTGCGCACAGACGGCAGCATAGCGTCCGCCACAAGCTCGCCATGCATTATCATGTCCTTTATCTGGCTTACTATCTGCTCATAAATAGGCTGCACAGACGTATGATTTATTATTAACTCCATACCCTAATCATCACCTTTCAAGATATCCTTTACAATGTCATCCAGCACCTTGCGAAGCTCCTTCTCCACAATTGCCGACATTTTTAATAATCATTAGTTCATGAACCGACACAAAGGCGTCCCTCTGTTATAAACAGTATAAAACAGTTGGCAACTGTTGTCAACTGTTTTATACTGTTTATTATATTAAATTTTAAATCTAACCCTACCTACCCTCCGCAGCAATAACCTTTTTCACACTCTTTTCAAGCTGACGACGCGGCAACATTATCTGATGACCGCAACCAACGCATTTCAGTCGAAAATCCGCACCCACACGCAGCACCTCCCACTCAAAGCTGCCGCAAGGATGCTGCTTTTTCAACCGCAATACATCTCCCACTTCACACTCCAACCCCATTTTCATTTTCCCTTTCTAAAATATGACAGACATATAAACATTAGCAAAATCCGGATGTTTTTAAACACATTTCACAACTACCTAATTATCATATATCAATAGGCATTTGCAAAACTCTATTCGACAACCTAGAATTTAGGCAAAATATATAAAATAAGCGGCGTCTTGCAGCTTGCTGCACCTAGCCGCTTTTTTATATATTTTGACTAAATTCGGACGGTTGAGAACACCTTCCGCAATTACCCAATATATCAAACACTATAAACCCCTGCTCAATAACATAGAACATCTAAGTTTTTATATATTAATCTGCGAAAATATCTCCCCAATACTACCCGTAACCACCAAATCCGCCATAGCATCCCTAGGCGTAGGCGTCTTATTTATCAATACCAGCCTATTACCCCTATAATAATCTATCAATCCCGCCGCCGGATACACAGCAAGCGACGTCCCCCCGATAATAAGCATATCCGCCTCGCTAATAGCCTTCACAGCCCCCTGCAGCGTCCTCTGGTCAAGCCCCTCCTCATAAAGCACCACATCAGGCTTAATCCTTCCGCCGCACTCACAAGTCGGAATCCCCTCAGAATTCTTAATCGCCCCCACATCAAAAAACTTCCCGCACTTCTCACAATAATTCCTAAGCACACTGCCATGCAGCTCATAGACGCACTTACTTCCCGCCGCCTGATGGAGCCCGTCAATATTCTGCGTCACCACAGCCGTAAGTTTCCCTTTCTCCTCAAGCCTCGCAAGCGCCAAATGCGCCGCATTGGGCTTAGCATCCAAAAACAACATCTTGTCTCGATAAAACCTAAAAAACTCATCCGGACGTTTCACGTAAAAAGTATGGCTCAAAATAGTCTCCGGAGGATAATCATACTTCTGATTATAAAGCCCATCCACACTCCTAAAATCAGGAATCCCACTCTCCGTAGACACCCCCGCTCCTCCAAAAAACACAATGCGCTCACTCGCATCAATCATCTCCTGTAACCTCTCAATCACATTTTCCATACCCAAAACCTCCTATTAATCATATTCCATAATTGTAACCATTCTCCAAGAAAGTCGGTCGTCTCCTCCACTACTCCCAAACCTCACCATAAGCAACATTCAAATCCACATCCCCCTCCACTCCATCAACTCTCCCTTTCTCCGTATACTGCCAACACCTCACCTCATACGGAAAATACATATAATCATCATAAAACGCATACCATTTCTCATAGTCCTCCAGCCTCGCCATATCCAACAGTTTTGTAAAGCACTTAATATTCCCATAAATCATAGGCGTATATCCCGCCTCTTTCACAGCCTCACAAAACGCAATTGCCACATCTGTCCTCTCCTCCATACTAAGTCCGTTAGCACGCGCGTTTTCTCCCAAGATAAGCTCTACATCAAAAACAATCGGGCATCTCACATCATACCCCTCAATACTGTCAAGCACAAACTGCGCCTCCTCCAAAGCCTCAGCCTCATTCACTGCCTGCGAAAAAAAATACACCCCGCTCTCTACACCCGCCGCAGCCGCACCGCTCATATTCTCCTCAAAATACTCATCAAGCGCCAGCTTACCCGTACTGTATCCTCGTATGCCTAACCGAATAAACGCATATTCAATTCCGTCGTTCTTTGCCTTATCCCAATCAATACTTCCCTGATATTTAGACACATCCATACCCTTATGGGAAGTAACTGCCCCGTTTTCTATGTATTCCATCTCTCCCGCATCATTCTCAACAAGATTTTCCGGAAGAATATTATGCATCTTCAAACTCTCATCCACAGGCGCAAACACATACTCCTCCTCGTCATAGTAGATAAGATTTTCGGGAAAAAATGCGCGCAGCATCTTTAAGGGACTTCCATCATCGCTTATGACCAGCTCTTTCATTTTCTGCTTTATGGAAGCCTCGACTTCATGCTCTCTTTCAGCCAAGAGCTCATCTATATTCCCGCTGCTTTGCCCGCTCGGAAGCACAATATCGCTCTCATCCGAATAATCAGAATTTACGGCATTTACATCGCTCGAAATGGCTGTAACCGCAAGTTCCTCCTGCATTTGTTCATTTTCACTCCTAAGTCCCGCCGCCGTCTTGGCAGCAGCTATATACAGCACGACAAAAACTACCGCAAAAGTAAGAGATACCACTGTAATAATAGCCATTATAACTATACTTACATCCGCCACATTCTTTTTCCTTGTTCTCGTCCCCATCAAATTCCTCCATAATGCAGTCCGCGCTGCCGTCTCTGTATCATACACTATTTTTATATTACACTAATAACACAATATATGCAAATGTATATAATGTATATATTGGAATAATTTTTGAAAAAATTTTTATTTTCGGATTTTAGCTTGTCATTGATTATTAACTGATTTTTTAATTGATTTTCACTGAAATCGAAATTTGTGATATAATGAATTACAGATATTGGAGGCGAATGGCATATGCTCATACTTGGTCTTAATAAAACCACACTTTTAGACTATCCTGAACACTTAGCCGCTACAGTGTTTCTTGGCGGCTGCAATTTCAGATGCCCGTACTGTCACAATAGAGATTTGGTTGTCAACCCTACTCTGCTGCCTCCTTACGCTCCGGAAGAAATACTTGCATTTTTGTCAAAACGCAAAGGAATACTTGAAAGTGTGTGCATATCTGGCGGAGAACCCACCCTAAATCCTGATTTGCCTGAATTTCTTGAAAATATAAAAGTGCTCGGCTATAGCATAAAGCTTGACACAAACGGCTCTAATCCCGATATGCTGAGGCTACTTAAAAACGAGCACCTTATAGATTACTGCGCTATGGATATCAAAAATTCGCCCGAAAAATATCAGACAACTATCGGACTTGATAATAATCCATATATAGCCAAAAGCAACGAAAAAAGCGGACATGATGTTTTGTTGTCAAACATTCGGCGCTCTGCGGATATCCTGCTTTCAAACACGGACACCTCTTTTACATATGAATTTCGCACTACTGTAGTGAAAGAATTTCATGGAGAAAGTGACATGCATGTCATTTCTAAATGGTTATCCGGCGCAGACGCATACTTTCTGCAATCGTACGAGGAAAACGAAAACGTCATCCAAAAGGGCTTTCATTCTCATATCGAGGAAACGCTGCACTCATTTGTCGCAATATGCAGAGAGCATATTCCAAATACACATTTGCGTGGGGTCTCATAAAACTTATTGCATTGTTTCGGGTTTTATCGCCTGCGGCTATGTTACCGCACTGCTATATTTCCACCTGTTTCATATAGTACCCAAAGCATCCGCTGTACACACCTCGCCTTATCTCCTCATGCATTCTGGCCTCAGCATTTTCAAAGCCCTCAAAGCCAAACATTTCAGCTATTCTGCGTTCACGTTCATAGTATGTGCCCGGTACACCCAGATAGTATTCTACGCATGACGCTTTTCTGTCTCTCTCTGCAGCGCGAATATTCTGCTCTTTTCTCTTTTCAGGCTCCGTGCCAAGCGGATAGCAGAACAAAAGGAGCTGACGATAATTATAATACGAATGCAGAACAAAGGAATTAGAGCCAAGATTATGATATTTTTCCGTGAGTACAATCAAATCTTTCGGCTTTATCAGTATCGACTGCGCCTCTGGGAAAATATGTACCTGCGGATAAGTTTCCAGCAATCGGGTCCATTTGTCTTCGTTGAAACTGCCTATTTCATCAATTGCACTCCCCTGTACGTCAGATAGTTCCCTGCGCATATTCCCACCTGCTGCCTGCATTGGTGCTTTTTCCGCTTGTCCTTGAATGTGCTTTGGTGTTATCACATTTTCGGACGACTGCTTTTCATTTATCCTTGCCATGATTATGTCAGACTGCTCCCGCAAGACACATTTCCCTATTCGCGAACCGTACAGCGGTATCTCAATCCCAAGGCAGTCCTTAAAGTTTACCTCTTTTGTCCAGCCGAGCTTTTCCATGCCACATCCTTTTTTTATCGGCACCTCGCCCAAAAGGCACTTATCACCAAGGCAGTTTAGAGCAAATACCTTACAACTTGAACCGCACTGTGCGGGCACTCCGCGCAGACCTACACTTATGCCATCGTTTTCAACCCGCAGAAATCCCATATTCCTTTCTTTTTTGTCCCCGTTCATATAATCAATATAAAAAAACTGCATAAAAAATCCCCCCGTTGCGCCATTAAATTATTATTCTGAATAATCTAATGTATGTCCACAAATCGGGGGGTATGACACTTTTACTGCATTGAATCAATATATTTCATATAATTAACGACCATGAGAGCAATCTTGAAAGTGAGCGCGTCATCAAATTTCCTTATATCCAGCCCTGTCGCCTGATGAAGCTTTTCTATCCTGTATACAAGGGTATTCCTGTGCACAAAAAGCTGCCTTGAGGTCTCGGAAACATTCAGGTTATTGTCAAAAAATTTCTGTACCGTGGTAAGCATTTCGTCGTCAATGCTTTCGGGTATGCTGTCACCGAATATCTCATTGATAAATATGCGGCATAGATTTACAGGAAGCTGATAAATCAAGCGTCCTATACCAAGCATATTGTATGCCGTAATCGACCTTTCCATATAAAAGATTTTGCCCACATCAAGCGCAAGCTTTGCCTCCTTGTATGACTTTGACACTTCCTTTAGCTCGGAAACTATCGTGCCGTAAGCCACCTTGGCAATCAGCATGCCCTCCGTATTCAGCATATCCACAATAACCTGCGCTGTCTGCTCTATCTCGGCGTATGCCTCTTTGTTTCTTACCTCTTTGACTAGGATAATATTTTTCTGCTCCACTGCCGTGATAAAGCAGCCCTGCTGCTCTCCAAAAATATTTTTCATAAGCTCCATCGCTATATTATCCTTGTCGTTCTGCGCCTCAACCAGATAGACAACACGGGGAGCCTCACAATTTATATGAAGCTTTTTGGCTCGATTGTAAATATCAACCAAAAGCAGATTGTCCAGCAATAAATTTTGGAAAAAATTGTTTTTGTCGAAGTGCTCTTTATAAGCTATTATGAGATTTTGGAGCTGGCTTACGGCTATCTTGCCTATCATGTAGGTATCGGCGCTCGTCCCTTTCGCAATCAGCACATAAACAACATCGCGTTCCTCAAGTACCTTGAGCATATGGTAGCCGTTTACTATCTGGCTATCCGCCGGCGATTCGATAAAGCCCTCCACTAAATCACCTAACATTTCCTCACTGTCAAAAGTAGACGCTACAGGCATTCCCTCAACATCCACAACACATAAGTCTACCCTTGTAATGCTCTTTAACTCATCTATGCTTGTCTGAATAACCTGATTTGAAATCATCAATATCCCCCATTTTCAATATATTAAAACAGCCCCCGACACCATACATATGTCGGGGGCTTGAGTATGCCGTAGACTAGTTTGTAATAACTTTCTCTGTCTCTTTGTCAAATACGTGAATCTTCTCAACGTCGATAGCAAATTTAACCTTGTCGCCAGGTCTTGCTGTAGTTCTCGGGTCAACTCTCGCTGTGATAGGGAACTCAGCTAAATCAGAATACAGGAATACTTCTGCACCGAGAAGCTCATATACACGGATAGTTGTCTCAAATGTGCTGTCAGCCTTAGCCTCAACCATCATCTGTGAATCATAGATATCCTCAGGTCTGATACCGAATGTAACTACCTTTCCGTTGTAGCCGCCCTCGATTAACTTCTTAGACTTAGCGGGAGGAAGACCGATTGAAAGTCCGCCAACCTTTAAGTATGCTGTATCGCCCTTAACTTCTACTGTAGCGTCGATGAAGTTCATCTGCGGAGAACCCATGAAGCCTGCTACGAACAGGTTCTGCGGTTTCTCGTATAAGTTCTGCGGTGTATCAACCTGCTGAACAACGCCGTCCTTCATAACTACGATACGAGTACCAAGTGTCATAGCCTCTGTCTGGTCATGTGTAACGTAGATGATTGTAGTGCCGAGTCTCTGATGAAGCTTAGCTATCTCAATACGCATCTGTACACGAAGCTTAGCATCCAAGTTTGAAAGAGGCTCGTCCATAAGGAATACCTTAGGATTACGAACGATTGCACGTCCCATGGCAACACGCTGTCTCTGACCGCCTGACAAAGCCTTGGGCTTTCTGTCGAGGAGCTTTGTTAAGTCAAGGATTTTAGCTGCCTCTTTAACCATCTTGTCGATTTCAGCCTTGGGAACTTTTCTAAGCTTAAGACCGAATGCCATATTATCATATACTGTCATATGAGGATAAAGAGCATAGTTCTGGAATACCATCGCGATATCTCTGTCCTTGGGCTCTACGTCGTTTACTACTCTGTCGCCGATTTTCAGCTCGCCTGAAGAAATGTCCTCAAGACCTGCTATCATACGGAGTGTTGTAGACTTACCGCAGCCGGAAGGTCCAACGAAGATGATGAACTCCTTGTCAGCGATTTCAAGGTTGAAGTTCTTAACAGCCTCAAAGCCGTTAGGATAAACCTTGCAAACATTCTTTAAAGATAAACTTGCCATTTTTAATGCCTCCCAAATTAATATTTTGATTTTATAAGATGTTATTAGTATAAAGTAATTTTTATCAAAATGCTATGCCACAATTAAACAAAGTTTTTTGTTTCCATATGTAAAAATTGCTTATCAGCTTTTTACCGATAAGCAATTTGTCCAATGGTTTATCCATTTAATATACATATTGACTAATTTTCTTCGCTTGTCTGGCTGTCGTCCTCTGTCTGTGCCTCTGTATTTTCTACGTTTTCTATGCTTTTGCTTATGTCCGTATCCTCATCTGTCTCCAACGTTTCGTCTATTTGCACTGTATCCTTATCCTGCGCCTCATCTGTCTCCCCGTCATTTTCCTCGGCTCCATCCTCCTGCTCCTGTCCGTTTAAAAGCATGCTCTCATACTTTCCGAATATTTTCATAAGCAGGAATGACTGAAAATAAAGCACACACCCCAGCGCGAGCAATACAGTCGCGGGCAAAATCTGTGGAATAAAATACGCCAACGCAACAGGCAGCGCAAAAACCACTACCATCACAAACGATGTCGGCAGATGCGCAAGCGCCATCAAAAACGAGTTTTTCAGCGTATTTTTAATCGTATTGGTGTAGCGCGCCTGCATGGGAAAAATATATACCGCTCCCATAGCCAAAACAATTGTCGCTACAATCATTACTATCCGCATATTTCTACTAAATTCCATGCCCGAAAAAAACACGATGCGATAGTCCATTGCTATAATGCCAGCCACTGCCAGCATAATAATCCAAAGTATAGTTGACTGCCTGAAGTTGTCCTTAAACGAATGCCAAAAGCCCCTTATTATATAGCTTTCCTCGTTCTTTACCATTTTGTAGCCGATATAGTATGCCGCGGTAAACGCCGCGCCCATTGTAAACAGCGGAAGTGAAAATATTATAACAATAATATTCAAAATCATAATGTCCGCAACTTTGTTCAAAAAATTCATAAGCGGACTGTCCAGCTTAAACATAACCAAACAACCTCCAAATTAAACAAATCCTTTGTATACCTGCTCGTAATTTCTTTGCAGTTTCTGGTATGTGGTAAGCGCCGCATCAGCTTTTTGCGATGCTTTTTCTATTATTTCTTTGTAATTTTTCAGGAATGTGTCAGCCACTATGCCGTCATATTTTCCCGAAACTATGCCTTCGTTCAAATCGTTTATAATCTCCTCGTCGGTATAAGCAGGTCTGTAAGGCTTTTCCCTGCGCGAATTTACCACTGACTCCGCCACCTGCAAAATAGCCTGTCTGGTGTCCATCACGCCGCCCTTTAACGCATTTGGATAGCCTGAACCGTCAAAACGCTCATGATGGGCCGTAGCTATCGCCACAATTCGGTCTGAAATCCTTCCCTTTAAGGTATTGCCCGTTATCTCGACATGCGTGCGGATTAAGTTCTTTTCCTCCTCGCTCAGCACTCTGGGCGCGTTCAAAAGCTCCCGCGGCATCTTGAGCATACCTATGTCATGGAGCAGCGCCGCATAATAGATTTCATTCTTGTCAACCTCGCTTATGCGCATCTTGCGTCCAAGCTCCCTGCATATATATATAATGGCGGTCGTGTTTGAAACAATCTCCTCATCCTTTAAGCCCGTGCAGTACATAAGCATTTTGAGGTATTTATCCTTCTCGTCATCTGACAAGAGCACATATTCCAGACTGTCGTAAAAATCATCCTTGTAGCTTACATCGCGAAGCTTTGTAATGATGTCATATTTGTCTATAGCCTCTTTTATAAGACTGCACGCCTCGGGGTGAAATTTTGTCCCTGAATACTGGTCTATGACATTGTAATCAAACTTATCGCCGAACGCTTTCTGCCAGACATCTATTATCTCGGCTACTTTCAAAAGCTCCAGCTCGAAACGATAGCGATAGTCAAGGTCCTTTGTCTTTGTATAGTCCACATGGTGATAGAGTATCATCTTTGACTGCTCCTCAAGGGGCGAGAGATACTTCAAAAAGAGGTATCCGTATACCGAATGGGGCTCCGGCTTTTTCGCCTCATAGGTAAGCTGCATGCGCACATCGTCCGTCTTGTACGCGCCTATGTCGTGAAGCAGGGCAAGCACCATGAAATCCGCTATCTCATACTTTTCATAGCCGCCTCTGCACTCAAGCAGCTTGGACATAATGTAACTTACGCGCCTGCTGTGATGCGCCACGCCCTTGTTCATCAGCCTTAGCGTCTGATATATCAACAGACACATATTCTTACTTGTAATATACTCTACCGCCATCGCTTTTCCCTCCTAGTTTTTATTAATATTAATGACGCACTCCATCGGGGTGTATCTTATGCCGTCATTAGTTTCTTCCTCGTTCGTGTCGTAAAAACCGACCTTATGATAAAAGCCTACCGCATATGGAGCGGCGTTGACCGTCATGCGGCTGTACCCCTCCTCGTTGAGCACATAATCGCCCACGTACTCTATAAGCTGCCTGCCCACGCCCATTTTGTGATATTTCCAGTCTACAAAAAGCAGCGAAATGTGGGTGCGGTTTCTCAGGCTTATCATTCCTATCATTTTATCGCGGTCAAACGCGCCGAAAAGCTGGTACTCGCCCATTATAAACATTTTATAGAGGACCGCGTCATTGATAAAATCCTGAAAGCTCTGCACTCCCTTGGGCGTATAGTCCGCGGCCTCAAACAGCATAAATGTGCGCCACGCAAGAGACATAGCATCCGCCCACTCGTCGCGCCAAACCGGTCTGACAGTTATTTTCATCGGCCTTATTATATTATGGCGCATCAGTGTATGTCTGTTTTCCATTGTAATAAAAATCTCCTTGTTGCTTCTATTGTTCTGTCACCTCATTTTTTAGCTCAAGTCCTTTTTGGACAGCATCGGCGTTTTCCAGCGTGACCTCGGCTATGGCGCGGACCGCCTCTTTTGTGAAAAATCCCATGTGGGAGGTAATCAACACATTTGGAAAAGTTGACAACCGCGCAAGATTTTCATCATCTATTATATCGTTTGAGCGGTCTTCATAAAATACGCCGCCCTCCTCGTCGTACACATCAAGTCCGACCCCGGCAAATTTTTTCTGCAAAAGCCCCTCTATCAAGTCCTCCGTGCGTATCAAATCGCCGCGTGAGGTATTTATCAGAAACACTCCGTCTTTCATAAGCTCTATAGTCTTTGCCTCCACTATATGCTTTGTCTCCGGAGTGAGAGGACAGTGGAGTGTGATGACGTCCGATTTTTTGAATACGTTTTCAATAGTGTCGTAAGCTATATCCAGATTGTCGTTTGGGTATGGGTCGTAGGCGATTATATCCATGCCAAAGCCTTTCAATATGCGTATCATCGCCTGTCCGATGCGTCCGGTACCGATTACTCCCGCCGTCTTGCCGTGCAAATCCGTACCCATAAAACCGTTTATATTCATATTGAAGTCCCGCGTCCTTGTAAACGCCCTGTGTGTATGCCTGTTTACCGTGAGCAGCAGCGCCATCGCAAATTCCGCTACTGCCTCGGGTGAATAGCTCGGCACTCTCAGCACGTGAATGCCGTTTTTAGTCGCCGCTTTGATATCTACGTTGTTAAAGCCTGCACATCTTAGCAAAATCGCTGTCACGCCCATCTGAGCCAGCTGCTTTGTCATAGCTTCGTTTATATAGTCGTTTACAAATATGCATAGTGCGTCATAACCGTTTGCAAGCGACACTGTCTCAGCATTGCAGGGAACCTCAAAAAAGTGAATTTCCATGCCGTAATCATGGCTCATCGGCTCAAAGTATATCCTATCGTAAGGTTTTGTCGAATAAAATGCAATTTTCATATTTCTGCCTCCATTATCATTATATCATTAATTGATAGTATCTGTCCGGCCGCGCTGTCCGCAGGGCCTTTCTGAAATTTTACTTTCAATAAATAATATTTTATGTAACAACGGCAGAAAGTATAGATTGATTATATCACATTTTTTCGGGGTGCGCCACATAAGCCGCAAAAAAGGCGCCGCTTTTGCGCGACACCTTGTAAAACCAGTACAACCGACCATTAATCTGATGACTGCCTGCTCCGCGTCCGCTCACATTAGCTGCATATAAGAAACTTCTCCAGTGAATCAACTGCGTCAGCCTCGTCATTTCCGTCCGCGGATATTACCACATTCATGCCCGCAGAGGGATTAAAAGCTATAATGCCCATAATGCTCTTGGCGTTAATCCTGTACTTATCGTACTCAAGCAGAACCTCGCTCTTATACTGGCTGGCTATCTGCACTATCTCCGCCAATGGATGCTCATATTTCTTATCAATGTCTTTTACAGTCACTTCTCTTTTAATCACCTTGATACCTCCGTACAATAGTCAAAACAAAACAAATATCTCAATTTAAGATTTAATCTTATGCTTATATCTTAAAACTATTCTATTTTCCGTCTTTTATATAAAAAAGTCAATATTTTTTTATAAATTTTGTTCAAAAAAATTTATCTTTCTTATTTTAAATACTTAACGAGTATCTTCTGCAGCACGTCAACATCAAGAGGCTTTGTCATATAATCATCAAAACCTTTGTTTATATACTCCTCCCTGACACCCACCACGGCGTTCGCCGTAAGCACTACTATCGGGGTCGCGTAATTGGCGCCGTCTTTCTCGCTTTTTATATGCTCCATTAGCTCCGTGCCGCTCATCTCCGGCATCATGTCATCTGTGAGTATCAAATCAAACTTTTCTGTGCGCAGCGTTTCCAATGCCTCTTTGCCGTTTGTCGCTCTGCCTACTGTGATTTCAAGCATTTCAAGTATTGAGGCGATAACCTCCAAATTCATGTCATTGTCATCAACCACACATATCGTTTTGCCGTTAAATCTCATGTTTTCTAAGCTTTCCAACGTTTCCTCCTCTTTTTCGTTGCAAAGACGCTCAAAACGTTTTTTGTAATCGCCTATCGGTTCGGACGAGACTACTTTCTGCGGTATCGATACCATAAAGCTAGTGCCCTTGCCATACTCGCTCTCGACCTCGATTTTGCCGCCCATAATCTTTATAAGCTGAGATGTGATGCTAAGCCCAAGACCCGTGCCCTCTATGCTCCTGTTCTTCTCTCTGTCAAGACGCTCAAACTCGACAAACAGCTTTGAACGTTCATCCTCCTTTATACCGATGCCGCTGTCTGAAACTTGTATATTCAGGTTTATGTCCTCACGCTCGTCCAGATATTGCGACGGATATGATGTATTCACATTAAGCTCAATCCAGCCATTTTCCGTGTATTTCACGGCGTTTGTCATGAGATTGAGGATTATCTGCTTTATGCGGACCTCATCGCCGCGCAGGACATCGGGCATTTCCTTGTCAATATTCAGCCTGAACTCAAGCCCCTTTTCCACTGCCCTGACCTGTGTCATCAGGACAACATCATTTAGGGCGGAAGAAAGCGAGTAAGTTGAATTTATTATATCCATCTTACCTGTCTCTATCTTTGAAAAGTCAAGCACGTCGTTTATCAGCGCGAGGAGAGAATTGCTGGCGCTCTGGATATTGACGGAATATTTGCGTATCTGCTCGATATCTGTCTCGTGCATTATCAGCTCATTCATGCCGATAACGGCGTTGAGCGGTGTCCTGATTTCATGCGACATGTGCGAGAGAAAACGGCTTTTTTGCTCGCTTGCGTCCTCCGCCTCCTGCTTGTCGCGCTGCATAAGCACGAGGTCAGCCTCCTCGCGCATTTTTCTGAACTCGGAATTGCTCTGCACGGTCCATAAAAGCATACATAATCCAAATACCACCAATCCGTAGCCAAAAAGCATAGAGGCGGGATAGATAAGCCCTTCCCAGTATCCGAATATGCTTGCCGCCGCTGTAGCGCAGATTGATAGGTAGCCTATGACAACATACGGACTTGGCAGCATTTTTTCCTGCACAAAGCTGATAAAGCAGCACACGATGGCAACTCCTATCAGTATATGCACGTACATATATGAGTTTGCTATATTATATGCCACTGTGACATATCCTATGATGCTTGACAGAGTTATCACAAAGTTTATCAGGGCAAGTATCTCATAGCGCTTATGCCCCGGGAAAAACGCATACTGCGTATACAGTATAAACGGAATGGGCAGCATCAAAAGTGATACGCAGCCAAGCCAGTTGGTAAACGCCATGCGCTCGAGATATATCTCCATGCAGCCGCTATCCATGCTTATGTAAATCATTGCCGTTATGAGAAATATTATGAGCCATTTGAGGGCGCTTTCACCCTGAGCCCTTTCATCAAGAAAGAGCGAATGTCTTGTCATCATGGCAAGCACGGTCAAAATCGCCGCAAACACGCACGCCATGATGTTTGGCATCGCTTTTTGCAGTATGTAATGCGAGAGCGCGTATCTGTCGCCCAGAGAAAAAAACTGCACTATAAAATAGGAAGTTTTTTCTACGGAAAGCTCAAGCGTTATCTCATCGCCCGCCTTTAAGCCACCTGCGGGAAACTGGTGCAGCATGTACATTCTGACTGTGTATGCCTTATACTGCTCCTGGAGGGTTTTCTCATAGTACAGCTCATCATTTACGTAAAACTTCACATGCTGCGCCCTGACGCGAAAGCATATGTAATCTTCCTCCTCCGGCGTAAAATCAAGTGTCTTTTTTATTTTTATATGATTGTCATGCGAGTCTAAGCGCAGGTAGTGTTCACTGTGCGGAACTATCTGAGTGGTTTCATCGACCGTGCCGTCATCATTGACGTACTGCCATCCGTCCCCAAACCACACGTCATTGTTCGCAAGCGCTTTGAAATGCCTCTGTACAGGCGAATTTATAAATATCCACAACGTCACTACTGCCACAAACGCAAGGAAAAAGTAATATGCAACGCTGAACAGAAATTTTTTGTCATAATTAATAATCTTATTAATAAAGTTTTTATACATAGCCGACGCCGCCTTTGCGATTACCATAATTATATAGATTATAGCATATATTACCGACTTTTTGGTAGTCCCTTGCGAATATTTATTTTTTTCTTAAAATCTTAGACATAACAATAGCGCGACTGCTGTCATTTCTACCGCAGCCGCGCCTGTGTATGCGCGTTTATTATTTTTCGCACCGCCAATATGCCATTATGCACTCTCTCACCTGCTTATATCTTGGACGGCTTATCTTGAGCGTGTCGCCGTTTCGCATTACAACCTCCTCTTTTTTGCACGAGGCTATGTGTGCCATATTCGCAATACAGCCTTTATCAATGTATATAAATTCAGGCGAGTCCAGCTCATCCATAATTATCGAAAGTGTTTTCCTCACCTTAGTCTCTCCGTGTCTGTGGTGTATTGTCAGATATTTGCTGTACTTAGTGATATAATAAATATCTCTGTACAAAATCTTTTCTATATTTGATACGCTTTCAATTACATATACCCGATTGTCCAAAAGGTCAAGTTTGGGAAGTAAATGGTCGTATGCCTCCGGCAGCTTATCAAAAAGCTGGCGTTTTGAGATATACCTGGATGCACCTACCTCAAACGCCGATAGCGCATACTGCATATGATTTGTCACAAACGCGATAAACGCATCGGGATAGCAGCCTTTTATTTCCTTTGCTATTTCAAGTCCTGACTTTTCCGGCATTTCTACATCAAGCAAATATATATCGTAGTATTTTCCCTCTTTAATCTGCTCCATGAGATGTCCGCCGCTTTTATACATTTCAATTTCGTACCTATAGCCTTTGTGTTTTTCAAAATATTTGTTGCTTACGTCACGTATAAGCTCCGCATCCGCCGCCATATCGTCAATTATTGCAATATGGCAGCTTTTTGTCTGTTCTTCCAATTTCATATCCTTCATTTACTGAACGTGCTTTTGCTCTGTCTTGCTTAATCCTCAAAAACATAAAATTTAAAATTCCTTATATCCCAAAAAAACATTTCCTCATCCGTAATGACAAGCTCATATGTGTCCTGCTCTCCGGAGTGGCAAGAGTACCTGTATACACCCGTCTGCCTGTTCTTTACTTTCTCTATTATGTCGTCCACTACCTGATTTATCGTCATAGGCGATGCTTTTGAGGGCTTCCACTTGCCAATCATCGAGCGCACCTGCGTCTTGGTCAGGCTTATCCTTTGTCCGCGCCTAAGCCCGTACAGGTTTTTCATAATGCTTTCCCTATTGACAACGTTCTCCAATATGGGATTTTTCTTCGGCATCGAAAAGCCTAAATTCATGTATGCCATAATTTCCGCCATCAGCATGTCCTGATACCCCGCATCATTCGTGGCATCATACATAAGCGTAATCCACCGCATACTTGCTTCGAGCACATATACTACTGATTTTCCCGTATAATGCAAAACCGAAAAGGTCATCATCAAGGCATCGGTCATCAACTCCATCTGTGGCGCATCATTAAATAAGTTCATTTTACCCCTTTTCTGCGTGCCGCATATGAACTATCATAAAAGTGCGGCGCGCTACGCATATTTGTAAATGTACTAAGCATTTTATGTATTTCACATTTTCAACTTATGTTGCTAAACTCTTGTTAAATTAAGGAGTGTGAAACTGTGGAAAACATTGGATTTTTAATTGGTAAGCGCATAACCGGCGCCCGAATAGCTAAGGGCTTAACCCAGGAGCAGCTTGCTGAAAAATGTTCTATTTCCGTCAGCAGCCTAAGCCGTATTGAGACAGGACACAATATGGCTTCGTTAAAGACATTAAACGTCATCGCAAATGCCCTGGACGTAAACATTGATTATCTGCTCTACGACCTTTGTGGAAAGTCAGAAGAACAATGTCTGTCACCGCAAGCGAGGGAAATAGCCGCGCTGTTGGAGAACATGGACGAGGAGGACCGTCAGCTTGCACTCGATATCGTCCTCTCTGTCAGCAAGCATCGAAAGCACTAAGTTATCTGCTGCGCTTTATAAATTTTTGTTTATCGCTGTCATGCTATTACGATACCACATCTTTAAGATTTGTGAAGTACGTTGTCCCTATTTTGACCTAAATTGTCCTCGTTTTGCATTTTATGAGACAATTAAAATCAAAAAACCCCGACTGTGACGTCGAGGTTTTTTGTGGTGTTTTAATCTTGTCCGTAAACATAAGCTGCAAATGTGTATGTGCCATCGCCATTGTCTGTGAGTGTCGGGACGCATAGTCCTTCTATCGTACCGCCTGATGACGACCAGCCGAGCAGCACTGTCTCACCTGGCGCAATGTCTATCCAGTCAAGGAGCAGCCTTTCATTGCCGCCCGCGCCCGATTCAAGCTCCCATGAATACTCGAGATAATTATCCTTGTCCGGCGTAAGGGTTTGGACTGTGCTTTCTACTCTTTCCAGATATTCCCCTATGTTTTCGCCTGTGACTTGGTTCATAAATGTGTGTAACTCCTGCTGCTCGTCTGTCATTTCGGGCTGTCTTGCAGGCTTGTCGCTTTCGCTTGGGTGCATTTTGGCGTTGATTTTGTCGATACATTCCTGCGCCGCTTTTTCGTCCGCGCAGGATTTGTCGATTGGCAGCGTAAACAGGGCGTTTATGCCGCTGTAGTCGGGGTTTTTGCTTATTTCGCCTGTCGTCTCGTCAAATATATATGCCGAGACGTCATATGCTGTGCCTTCGCTTACGCCAATATAAATTGTCCTGTCCGCGAATATCGTAATATCGTCAAATTCCAGCAGGCGGTACTGCACTCCGTCCTTTACAAACTCGCTGTAGCCTGTGCCGAGAGTGTAGATATTGAAATCCTTTGGCGCAAGCCCTTGAATGTATGGCGAGGCAAAAAACGTAAATAAGCCGTATTCGTCGGAGCTTGTATCAGGCATTGGCGCGCCGTCTGTTTTTTCCATTGTGAGTACAGCGTACATTGTCTTGTCGCCGAGCGCCGCGTCTGACGAGATATAATCGCTGATGTCAGTGCCGCTTGCCACGCCGAGGAGTGATATTGTGTAATCGTCGTATTTCTGTGTCTCGTTTATGAATATTGCGTTTTCGCCTTCAAATGCTTTGGCAAGCTTATTGTCCTTAAATTCAATAGCGACCTGCGACGGCGTGAGATATTTGAGCGCGGCATAGCCTGTGATTGAGCCTGCGGCGAGGACTGCCGCGCCGATTATGGCGGCGGCTGCGTATTTGTTTTTTCTGTTTTTAAACATATCATTATTCTCCTTTTCGTTTTCTGTTTTTTGCTTTAATCTTGGTCTGGGTTGTTTTGCCGTTTCAGATGTTTCAAACATTGCAATCATTTCTGAATTATCTTGGGCGTCAAATGCAATTAAGGGCGCGTCCATTGCGTCTAATGTATCCAACGCGTCCAAAACCGCTCTGTGGACTTTTGGGGGCACATTGGGAAACTTATCTGACATATTTTTTTTCATAGTCTTTCACCAAACCTTTCCTTTAAGATTTTCCTTGCCCTTAAAAGGCGCTGTTTG
>CANQHZ010000041.1 GCA_947623805.1 uncultured Lachnospiraceae bacterium
TTAAAGAAACTCTTTATTCAGTTGCCAATTATTTCAAAAGTGCTTGCGCATGCCGCATTGGCGTGTATTCCAAATTCGTAAAACGGACACATGAATTAACCATTATTAGGGCATTGCTCCTGCCTCATTAAGCTTCCGCCTCAGTTCCGCAATCACTGCGTCCTTTTCTGCAATCATTGCTCTGTTTTTTGCAAGCTCCACACGGTTCTCCGCAAGCTCTATCTGATTTGCAGCAAGCAGCTGTTTCAGCTCGCCAAGCTCTGGCAACAACATTTCCTTCAACTCTTCGTTCATTTTTCCACCTCCCAAAATTATCTGCTTAAACACAAATGTGTTTACATCTGATGCCAAACTTACAACTGCTTTTGCTTTAGCGTGATACTTGTCATCCTGCAGGCTTTCATAGCTGTCCAACAGCTTTTCTGCCTGACAGATATCCATGCTGCGCGTCATAGACTTCAGCCATATGTGCTCGGAACTGTCCAGCTCCTGCGTCACTACTATCTGCAGCTGGAAAAGCAATCCTTCTATGTAGTATATCCCCCTCCCTGTCGTAACTATGTCATATTTCTCTGACAGCTGCTGCAAAAGCTTCATGGGCTTTTGTTCGCGTATCAGCGTAATTGTAATGTCCGTGTCAAGGATTCCGTCCACTGTGCCTGTCTCTGACTTGTACAGACAGGCGTAGGCGATTACCTTGTAAAATGTGTCTATGTTCAGCTTGTCATCAGGCGACTTAAACTCGATTATGTTATAGCCTTGGAAGAATGCGCCAAGTTCGTTCTTTATTTTTTCATATGGATTCTTTTTGATTATAAGCAGGTCAATTCTAAGCGGCTCTTTGCTCAAGCTGTATTCCTTCTCGTAATTAAGACCACTTTCGTTTTCCATCAGCTCAAGCTCCATGCTCGTGCAGAATGTTGAGTGCCATCGTGTCCTGTTTTCAATCTCCAAACCGATGTCCTTTCTGCAGCCGCACATCTGCTGTCCGCCTGTCTTTATTATATGATGTTCTTGACTGTTTTACAATAGTCTGCCTTAGTTTTAATGTCAAATATCTTCCTCCTTTTCTGTATAGCGCTGTCTGCGTATGCCCTGTTATGTTGTACTCCATTCGCGGGGAATTTTGCTTAAGATTTCTAAAATGAAGAATTAAGCGTGAGTCCGTTTACGAAATTTAGAATGTGTGCATTGACAGATATTCTGTCAGCGACGCTCATTATTATAACAAGACAGCAGCCAACTGGCAAGCATTTTAAGGAAAATAGTGCTTAAACTTCATTTGCCTGATTTTTTGCAATCATTATCTGCCCTGCCTGTTCCCCCTGCTCGTCACTTAGCTTTATCTGCTCTTTTTTTTGTATGGCAGGGAATCAATGTATATTGCGTTAAATATTTAAAAATTTTATACTAGATGCAACTTTTTCACGTTTTGATACGAATATAAAAAAAGAAAGGGGGATGAAAGAAGCATTGAAGGAACAGGAAGAAATAAAATGGATCCGAAATATCAGATTATTCGGTTCTAAAAAAGACGCTGATTTTTTAATCCGCTCCTATTATGACGAAATTTACAGATACGTATTCCGTCAACTATCCGGAAACGCCGATACCTATGATCTGACACAGGAAATATTCATTTCAATGCTGCGATCCATAAAGACATACAAAAAAGAACAGGCTTCCTTTCGGACGTGGCTGTATCACATTGCCACAAACAAAATTATAGATTACCGCCGAAAAAAAGTACCGCAGATGATTGCATTAGATGAAACCGAGGCAACAGATGAAAATGATTTTACACAGCAAATCGGGCAATCAGAGCTGCTGTATAAAATAGAAGCCTACGTAAGCTGTTTTCCGCTTAACGTACAGCAGGTCTACAGACTTCATGTTTATGGTGATTTTACGTTTGAACAGATTTCACTAAGTCTGGACATTTCGGAAGGAACCGTAAAATCTTATTATTATAGGCTGCAGAAAAAAATCAAAAAGGAGTTTTATGATGAATATAGAGAGGTTACCGGAGGATAAAAAGAATCTTGCAATTCAGCAAATCATAGAAAAAGGGATTGTTTCGCCACATGACAGACTAAGGAAACTGACAACAGCGTTTCGTTTCTGTATCCCCAAATATCTTTTTTTTGATATGGGCGACTGTATTTTCATAGGACTGTTGGCGGCATTTATAGGCTGGGTTGTTCTCTGGAGGGTAAATGATAACTTTTTATGCTGTTCTTTATTAGCTGCTTCTCCGTTTGCATATATGGCTGTTTATCTTTTAACAGCATGGAAAGAATACCAGCAACAGATGTATGAGATAAAAATGGTCTGTTTTTTTGACCTGTATCAAGTAACGGCTCTCAGAATGTTATACTTCAGCAGCCTTAATCTTGTCCTGAATTTCATTATACTATTTTCAGAGCGCAGCTTCTTTCACTCTGATATATTATTTTGGCGATTACTGGGTATTTCATTTTCAGCCATTTTTCTCTATGGGCTTTTACTCATTCTTTTCCAATTAAAGGGGCGGGGACGAAAATCATTTATTTTACCACCCCTCCTTTGGATTATCGCAAACAGCATTGCCTTTATATTTTTTAATGAACACATAGAGAAATTTATTATAGAATTGTCCATTACTATTGTGTACACCGTAACCGCAGTATTGCTGCTGCTGTATCTTGCAGCATTATACATTTATATGATAGCTGGCAAGGGAGGAAAAGAATATGCTGTCAGTAAATAATGTCACCAAAAAATATGGTAATTTCACGGCGCTAAAAAATATCAATATTGAATTTGACCATGGCGTATATGGATTACTGGCTCCTAACGGAGCGGGAAAAACCACCTTGATGAAAATGCTTGCAACTCTTTCTTTCCCAACTAAAGGTGAAATTCTTTGGGACGGTACGGATATACGTCAGTTAGATGAGGGATATCGAAATATCCTCGGATTTCTGCCGCAGCAATTTGGATATTATAAAAACTATTCTCCGCGACAGTTCCTTCGCTATATGGCGGCGTTGAAAGGAATCAATAAACGCACCGCGGATAAAAAAATAGATATACTTCTTGAAAAGGTTTATTTGAAGGATTCTGCGGATAAAAAAATGAAACAGTTTTCTGGCGGCATGATTCAAAGGGTTGGGATTGCACAGGCTCTGCTCAACAATCCAAAATTACTTATACTGGACGAGCCGACAGCAGGACTTGATCCGAAAGAACGGGTGCGTTTTCGCTCTATGCTTCATTCACTGGCAGGAGACCGAATTGTGATCCTGTCTACGCATATTGTTTCAGACATTGAGACAATCGCGGATAAGATTATTCTGCTGAAAAATCATAAGCTGCTTTGCTGCGAAGCTCCGACAAAAATATGTTCCTCTTTAAGCGGCAATGTCTTTGAAATACCTGTCGGAAGCCAAGTGCAGTCATCCTATGAAATTCTATATGAACGCCAGACTGATATGGGAACCGTGCTGCGTGTTTACAGTGAAAAATATCTGGAAGGAGCCGTAAAAGTGTCCCCCAATTTGGAAGATGTGTTCCTGATCGTTTATCGTGATGAAAGGAAATAACAGTGAAGCTGATAGGATTGGAAATAAAAAAATTACTGCTGAATAAAGTGTTATATTTATTTATTGGGGCATGCCTCATATTTAATTTCGCAATAATTGCTTTAACAAGTGATGAACGCGACTTTGTAAGCTATGTGAGTGAAACAGTCAATATCACTGGCGATCAGGCTAACGCTGCCTTTTTAGAATATCTTAATGCGCAGCCAGAGAATCCCTTTCGTAACCGCCTTATAGCGAATTGCGCTGATGCGGAAAAAATATATGATTCTTTTGACGCTGTGACAATGGGAAAAGACTGGTATTATGACGAATATTACACGAGAGCGCCCTTCCTTACTGGGCTGCTCATGAAAAAATACGAGAAATTAAACAATTATGTGCAACAGTTAAATTTAGCCAACGCTGATTTGTCTGTCTATGCAGCCGACGCCACGAACAAGGTGCATGATGCATTGTTCACCTATGTGCTAAAATCGCTCCTGATTGAAGGATTTATACTGATTTCCTTTTTAACCATTTATACTATGGTTATGGAACGGCAGAATTTTACGACAGCGATTGTATATTGCAGCCGCAGGGGGCGGTCGCTCGTCAAAGATAAAATGGTTGCTGCGGGAATTGTAAACGCCTGCTGTATTCTGTTTTTATACGTCATAACTTTGCTGATTCTGTTCTCTGTATGGGATTTAGACGGGATATGGGATTCCAATGTGGCAAGCTGTTTTCATAAAGTACGAGACGACAACCTTCCTTTTGATAAGCCTTTTCTTACATGGGCGAGTTTCACGGTAAAAGAATATTTCGTGGCTTCCCTGCTTTTAGAAATAATATTGCTTGCAGTCTGGCAGCTCATTTCTTCGTGCGTCAGTATTTTGGTCTGCCATTCAGCAAATGGCTTTTTGATTAATGCGGCTATTTTGATTTCCCCGTATTTTTTGTCCGTTTTCTTTGTGAATCAGGAGTTGTGGTGGCTGTTCTATTTGAATACCTTTTCCATCTCTATGCTCACCCTTCATCAACATTTGTGGTTTACAGACTTAGGCGTCTATGAGCTGATACCCTGGCAGGAGGTTTGGTCGGCTGCCATTCATTTATTGGTCTGCGTTATTTTCTTTTTTGCCACGGTTAAAAGATTTAAGAGAAAGGAGCTTTTATAAATGTTCGGTCAGGAGCTTAAAAAAATTTGGAAAAAAGAACGTCTTTTATTGATTGCGCTTATTGTGTTTGCTTATACCTCCACTTTTTTACTTCCGCAGATTCGCTCCGTAACGGTAACGCATGACGGAGAAGACGCTTTTGGAACAAGAACAGGTATTACCCGTGATTGGCTTTCCCGATATGGGGAGGATATTACTCCACAGGAATTTGAAAAAATCAAACAATGTTATTCACAAAGCCTTTCCGCAGGGCAGGCTGTCATTTCCACAGAATCCTATTTTGCGGAAAATCATGTGTTTACTTATGACGATTATCTTTCCTATATGCAAAACGCCTTAAACGGAGCAGACGGCTATTCCTATGATACTTTAAGAAAAATGAGGGATTTTATATCAGCAAATACAGAATATTCCGCCATGTATTATCAGGAGTACGAACGGCTGATGCAGGACTATGAAAACAGCATTGAAAGAAAAGAGTCCGCAAATGAAATGAAATTGTCCAGCAGGGCAAAAGAAAGCGCCGTGTCCATCCTTTCCACATTACAGCAGGCAAAGGGACAGGGAAGCCTTCTGCCCAATGAGTTTGTATTTTATGCAAACCGATATTTTGTAAATATCTCTATTTTATGTATGATATTGACACTCTTTATTGCCGCTCCTGTTATGGTAAACGATAACGGAAGTAATATTCGGCAGGGACAATACAGCAGTAAGACAGGCAGAAAAATATATCGTCTGCAGTATCTAAGTATGCTGTTTTCCCTCTCTGTATTTACCGCGGCAATTTTGTTTGGCTATTTATTGCTTTGGCGCAGCACAGGCTCAAATGATTTTTTTAATTGCAGCATTTTTTCATTTCAGATTACGGAGATACCCGCTTTTACGGATATTGAATACGGCAAATATATTTATATAATGATGTGGCTTGTCTTTGTTCTCACAAACGGAATTGGTGGAATTGTATTTTATTTATCTGGGACAAGCCACAATTATATTGAAATGCTGATGAAAACGCTCCCTGTTGTTTTCGCTGGAATTATTGTGTCATTATCTTTGGACGACATCTTTTTCAATACCAATTACCTGTTCCGACTGACGGGGATAAGGGGTATTGAAATCGTGCCTATTGCTATAGTTTTTGTGCTGGGAATATTTTTGAACGCAAAAGAAACCCATAAACAATATAAAATACAGCTATAACTAATCCCACTTTACGCTGTCAACCCACTCTCTCAACCACAACCTCTTTCTTCAATCTCTCCACCAGCTCCTTTGCAGGCGGCTTAGTCCCCACTGTCGTGACCGCTCCTGCCGATGCCGCCATGCACAGGCGCATCATCTCATCATCACCAATCCCATTTTCCCATGCGTAAGCCAGCGCCGCGACAAACGCGTCCCCCGCTCCTACCGTTGAATGTGCCTCGACTGAAAGCGCCCTGCTTTTGACAACACAGTCTCCTTTTGCAATAATCGCTCCGTCACTCCCCATAGTAACCGCCACAAGCCCTATCCCTTTACGGCTTAACCTTCCCGCCGCCTGCACAAGCTCACCCGTATTTTCGCACTTATGCCCTACATATTCTTCAAGCTCCTCACGGTTCGGCTTTATCATCTCAGGACAAGCCTCCAGCGCATTCTTAAAAAGCTCACCGTCCGCGTCTAAAAGCACGCACGCGCCCTTTTTATGTACCAGCCTGATTATATCAGCGTAAATCATCTTATCAACTCCCGACGGCACACTCCCCGCAAGCACAAAAAGAGCATTTTCATCCGCATACCCCTCAAGCTTTTCCAAAAGCGCATCAATCTTCCCTCTATCTATCGCCGCTCCTGCCTCATTCAGCTCTGTCACAACGCCATCCGCCTCAATCACCTTCGTGTTTGTCCGCGTCTCTCCGTCAACGTAAATAAAATCCGTCCGTATTCCCATTTCCCCCAGCGCGCGCTCAATCATTCTCCCAGTATTTCCCGCAAGAAATCCCACAGCTATACTCTCCCCGCCAAGCTCGCGTATGGTCTTTGATACATTTATCCCTTTTCCACCGACGTCAAGCTCTATCCGCTTAATGCGGTTTAATCCTCCCCTTTCAAGCCTCTCTATCTCCACAGTCTTGTCAACCGCAGGATTAAACGTCACAGTCACAATCATTGCAAATTCCTCCGTACCCTATAATCAAAATAATAGATATTTTACAAAACTCTATTCGCAAAAAAATAAGAACGCTTTTCAACGTCCTTATTATATCACAGTATGCTGTTCCCCTCAATGCCGCTTATCCGATAAATCCTACGATTTTCCCAAGCCAGTAAATCACTCCAAGCCCCCAGCTCGTCACAATTCCAAAAAGTATCACAGGCCCTGCAATCGTAAAAATCTTCGTCCCGATTCCAAATACCTGCCCTTCCGTCTTGTACTCAATCGCCGACGATACCACGGAATTTGCAAAGCCCGTAATCGGCACAAGCGCGCCCGCTCCGCCCCATTTCACAAGCCCGCCGTAAATATTAAAGCCAGTCAAAACCGCGCTGAGCAAAATCAGCAGCATTGAGCACCAGCTCGCCGCCGTATCCTTGTCAAGTCCAAAGCTGTCCTGCGCGACGTTTACGATCAGCTGCCCCAGACAGCATATAAGCCCGCCCATCACAAACGCCTTCGCCATCTGAACCGCCAGATTTGTCTTGGGAGAATTTTTCTCCACATAATCCTGATATTCCTTCTTTTTTTCCTGAGTCGCCATTACATTTCCTCCTTTAACCAGCGTCATACACCATTAAAAAATCCCGCCGCAAAATAAACAAACGAACCCGCCGCCTTTCCAAGCGCTATTGAAGCCACAGCGACGGTCACTCCTTTTTTCAGCTTTACGCGCCTTGCAAAAATCGGCAGACCGTCAAGCACCTCCGCAAGCGCTATCGAAAGACACCCGACAAAAATTCCCGAAAAAACTCCTATAACCGCCAGCAGCGCTATTCCCGCCGTACCCGCGGAAAGGCTGCAGCCCTCCAGCGGAAACGCGCTCAAAAGCCCGCCAAGCACAGCGCCCGCAATAAGACATTCCTCATAAAAAATCTCATACTTTGCCGTGTTAGTCCTGCCCGCAAACCTCGGCACAAGCCCCACCACGAAAAGCACGGTAAACACTCCCGCCGACACCATAAGCCCAAAGCTTATCCCCAAAATCCAAAGTAAAATTGTCCTCATTACTCTTTCCCGCCAACGCTTTCTTCCACCTTCTGCCTGTCTGCCATTTCCACTATCGCCTGATTTACGTCACGCTCATAATTTCGCATCTCCACCTCGAGCGGCGTAGGATCAGACGTAAGCCTTTTCCCGCCTATATGGTTGTAAAAAATGATAATCCCCGCGGCAAGCCCTATGGAATACGATATTTCAAGCGCCGTGTACCCGTCTGACTCCGCGCCTGTCACAAGCCTGTAAATCCTTGAAAGTATGTCAAAAAGCGCAATATCATTGTGAAACGCCATAATCGTAAATGCTGAGCCAAAAAAGCAGACAAGCGCGACAAAAATAATCTTTACAATCTCGCCTATGCCTGTCTTGTCCTCCTCCCTGTCCTTCTGGAAAGCGGCTTTTTCTACTATAATGTCCGTCTCGCCAATGCTTTCCACGGTTACCCCAGGGCTTAGACCGTCAAGCTCCTCTATGATTTTGAGTATGCTGATTACCGCCCTCGGAGGCTTTCCCGACTTGAAATGATGTATTTTGAGCGCATTTGCCTTTGCAAGCAGCGTCTTATCCTCACAGTAAAGCTCCGCCGCGTCCGCAAGCTCTACATCATCCTGCGAAACAGAGACATTCTGCTTTGCCATAATGTACAACACCTTATTTGCCACAAAAACCATGCCTTTCCGCGCTATTCCTTATCCGCCCCAGTGCCTCTAAATGTCCTGCGCATTAAAAAAATAAACAATGATAATCTGCCAAATATTAATCCAGCAGACCATCATTGTTATCTTTTACAGTATTTTACTTATTTATTCTAAAATTTTAAATCATCTCGATTTATGGCTTTCTTATTACTTTCTTATTGCAGGCAAAAAGCCACGCAAAGCCGCTCCCGACGGCTTCACACCTCCGCCAAGCTGTTTCACATGGCTTGAAAACTCATATATTTATATTTATACCATCCGCAAAATCCTGTTGCAGCTTGTCAAAGTCATATGCAAACAGGACATTAATCTCATTATGATTGTTGGTCTAAATATTGTCGCTTATGCTTCTCCTTTGGGCAGCAAAAAAGCGCATGGTTTACATTTTACTGTTTCCATGCGCCTTTACGTTGTTATTTTGATATTAAATTGTTAGCTATGCTAACTGCATGACCTCAGCTTCAATCTCCTTTAATTCGTCAAATGACAATAGCGAAACACAATCCGCAATTTCTTCCAATGTCATTTTTCCTTTTCTTATCATTCTTTCGGCTGTCTTTCTTTCTGTTTCCTTTTCAATATCTTTTGCATAAGTCATCATAATCTGTTCCTCATCAAATAAACTCATCATAATCGTTACTACCTCCACTTCCTTGCTGCTTAAATACTGTTTTAGGATATTCCTGTCCTTGCAAATACGGATTGTTTCTGCAACTGCCTGTTTTGTCATTCCATGCTCTTTTATCTGCTCATTAAAAACCTTGCAAAAAACAATGTATTCATTGATAATGTTGTCCTTGTCGCTCTCATATATCACTTTGGCTTTTACCTCAATATCAATATCCTCACCGCCAAAAAATTCTTTTGATAAAGATATGGTATCGGGTTTTCTGCCTTTATTGCCTGTATATATAATATACAGCTCAGGCTTTGGCATTTTTACTTTCCTGCTCTTATACAGGCTTTGGCTGGTTCGCACAAAATATTCATGGTAACTCTGTGCCAAGTACAATAATATTCTGATTAAAATATTCATTGTCCAACTTGCCTGCGCTTCCAAAAGCAACAGCAATCTGTTGTTACCTACCATTATGCCCAAATCATTGTATAAATTATCTGTCAATACATTGTCTATCGTAACAATATCCAATGTATCCTCTGTGGCTTCCGTATCTTCCGGGTGCAATGTTTTATATAATGCAAGTAAATTCTTCTTATCTTGAAAAAGATCTAAAAACACACTGTTTTTTGCGGTACGCTTTGCCATGCGACGTGTCGCATTGGGACGTGTCGCATTAGGACGTGTCGCATTGACTTCCTGAGCCCGTTTTGTATCGTCCTGCACTTTAACACCTCTATTTTTAAAAATCTATGACATCTGCCACACTTCAATTATACAAAAAAACATCTATCTTTACAACAAAATTCACATTAAATTTCTTCCTTTTTCTGTTTCATATTCACAATGCCAATCTCATATCCTATAATATAAAAATATCCGACATCAGCAAACGCAACAATGTCAATATAATAATCGTACCGTGCAGGGAACTGAACTATATTAATGTTGACAAAGACAGTCAACAACTGCAAAATTGCCAAATTATTTTTGGGCAGTATTGAACACAATATACACTTCACACATTCCACTTTCATTCATTATCTGTTCATAACAAGTTTTTAATACTTCATCTTTTGTATTACACACATTTAGTTCCTCTATATATTCATCATACCACATTGCAAAACAAATTTTATTGTCTATTAAACCGTTGATTATCTTATATATCTGCGTATTCTCAAATCGTATTCCATTATGCATTTGACTTTGCGCATCAGTAATAAAAGTATCTATATCCTTTCCCATATACTTAAATGTCCATATATCACTTGTTCCACCTAACCAAAACGCACCTCGCATCAAAAAATCACTCGCATCAACTATTGAAAAACCCAAAGCACTTAATTGAGCCTTTCCTTTACAAATTATACATTCACTCATTTGTTATTGTCTCCCTTTTGCTCTTAAAACCATCTTAGCTGTTCTAACTGTACTAAGAGCTGCTGTACTGTTCGTAAACTCTAACTTCCTTTCTTTTTTGCGCAGTTTTCCACTTTATTATATATCGACGGGTCTATGCAGTAACCCTTTTGTATTTATTTCGATTAAAAGTCTTTTACATTTTATAAATCCCAATTTACTTATTTATTTATTAATATCAACTTTTTAAAATATTGATCTTACCAGCAATTACTTTTACCGTGTCAAACTTCCCGTTCACTCCCCCATGAATGTGCCTGCCGTCTCTGCGAAAGCTTTCTATATATTCCCACGCCTCAGCGCTTATCCGCTCGCCCGCATATACTATCGGTATTCCAGGCGGATACGGCGCAATCGGCTGAGCCGCAATCCTTCCTGCTGCCTTGCCCCACTCAATCTCCTCAGTTTCTGAAAAGTAAGCCTCCCTCGGCGTAAGCGCCTGCTCTGGAACAGACGGCAGCGGCATATTTGTGACATATGTGTCATTTTCTTTGCTGCCACCACGCCACGCCATGCACTTTGTTTTTCCCATGCTGATCATACGGCACGCCTCTATAAGCCTGTCCATATCATCTCGGGTATTAGCATATGTCACTATTGCAAGCGCATTTTCATAATCCGAAAGCTCCATATTCACATCATATTTCTCAAAAAGCAACGCATCAAGCTCAAAGCCAGTAAGCCCGATATCCTTTGCAGAGATAACAAGACGCGTCAGGTCAACCCCGTCAATTTGTGACACTCCTGTCACTTCTTCTCCCATACAGCGAAAACCGTCTATTTTCCGTATCTCATTCCTTGCATACTCCGCAAGCTCCAGCGCTGACGACATCATTTTTTTTCCGTTTACCGCAAGCTCTTTTCTCGCGCAGTCAAGCGAAATCATAAGCAGATAACTCGGACTCGTGCTCTGCACAAGCTGCAGGCTGGAAACCACCCTTTCCACGTCAAGCTCTATCCCCGCATGACGCTTTACGTGCAGCACAGAACTCTGCGTAAGCGCCCCCGTCACCTTATGCATGCTCTGCACGCACATATCCGCCCCCGCCTCAAGCGCTCCCACAGGCAGGCTACTGCTGAAATACAAATGCCCCCCATGTGCCTCGTCTACAAGCAAAAGCGCGCCAAACTCATGGCATATATCCGCTATCTCCTTTAAATTACTCGCTACTCCATAATAGCTCGGGCTGACAAGAAAAAGTGCCCTGCAGTCAGGATTCTTTTCAAAAGTCCTGCGCACCATGAGCGGAGAAATCCCGCCCTGAATCCCCCAGTCCGAAAGCACATCGGGCATAACGTACACTGGCTCTGCCCCCGAAAGCACAAGCCCCATCATGGCGGATTTGTGGGCATTCCTCGCAATCATTATCTTCTGTCCCGCAAACGCCGCGCTCATTATCATAGCCTCATTCCCGCAGGTAGTTCCGTTCACCAAAAAAAAGCTCCTGTCAGCGCCATAAAGCCTGCTCAAAAGCTCCTGCGCCTCCATTATCGCCCCTTCGGGGCAATGCAAATCGTCAGTAAAAGGCGTTTCCGTCACATCATATGCAAATATCCCTGTCCCTGTCTTTCTAGTCCAATCCTCACATATCCCACGCTCCAACCGATGACCAGGTATCCTAAAATACGCAGGTTTCGTACCAATAAGCCTATCAACCGCTTCCAACAGCGGCACCCGCCTCTGCTCCACACGCATCTCCTCCTTCCACACCTTATAGAAATCTATACATTTGCAAAACTCTATTCGATAACATAGAATTTAGGCAAAATATATAAAATAAGCGGCGTCTTGCAGCTTGCTGCACCTATGTACTGTATCTGCGATACAGTACATTGACGCGATTTTTATATATTTTGCCTAAATTCGGACGGCTTAGAACACATTTCGCAATTACCTACTTAAATATACCAAAAACGATAATACTTAGTTAAAATAATCAGTTATGTAAAGTAAACATAGTTGCATTTTTTCTAAAATTATGATATATAATAATTAAGCAAAGGTCATTTCCTGCCCCCATTGTCCCGATTCATAATCGGTTGACCGGGCGGGAAAATGGCCTTTCTTATTGTCTGCTATATACATTTAGTATTTCTCCGCTGCGCATTATTATAATCTTATCAATAAACCTTGTATGTCTTGAGTAATATAACGCCATTGCCTGCTGCCTAATTTCATCATTTGACAACGGACACTCGGTAATATCAAAAATAAAATTTGAGGATTGCCTTCTTTTTCTAACCACCATGTTATAGAGAAGTTGTTTTCCGCTTCCAATCGGTGATTTCAAATCATACCGCTCACCATCAATAAGATAATCCGGTGTCTGCATTCCCTGAGGATAGACAATCCTCGGCACAAGCTCAACAGTCTTGCCATATTTTTCACTCAAAATCTTAGCAACATTTCTTTCCTGCTCCGACGGCTTTAAAATAACATGTACTCCATCTACAGCATAAGCTGTCCCATTGCTTACATATGACAGCTTTTCGATAATGCAGCCTTTTCTTTCCTGTACCTTAGTCCAATCTCTTGTTATCTCCATATGCCTGATTATATCACCATGTTTTTCGTCTTGCAATCCCGTTTTTTCGCAAATTGTCTACACTTCTCACGCATTATATGATATACTGTTTTCCATAAAACACGAAAAGAGGACCACCAATGCCATACATATACGAAACCCACCTACACACATCAGCCGCCAGCAAATGCGCACGTAGCGGCGGCGCCGAGTACATATCATATTATAAAGAGCTCGGCTACAGCGGCATAATCGTCACAGACCATTTTTTCAACGGCAACTGCAGCATACCAAAAGACCTGCCATGGGAAGAAAGAGTAGACCTTTTCTGCCGCGGCTACGAGGACGCCAAGGCAGAGGGCGACAGACAGGGATTGCAGGTATTTTTTGCATGGGAGGCACGCTTTTGGGGCGACGAATTTCTCGTATACGGCCTTGACAAAGACTGGCTCAAAAAGCACCCCGATATGCTCGAGTGGGACCATATCACACATTACCAAAAAATAAAAGCAGACGGCGGGCTCGTCGTGCAGGCACACCCATTCAGAGAGCGCGGATATCTTTCCGAAATCTATGTCCACCCTTTCCAGTGCGATGCCTTTGAAGTCGCAAACGCAGGAAACCCTTATGAGCAAAACCGCATGGCATACCGCTATGCCCTTGAAAACGACATCACCATGACAGCAGGCTCCGACATACACACAGTAGGCGTCACAGACTGCGGCGATATCTACGGCATGGAATTTGATACTCCACTCGCTTCAATCGACGACTACGTAAAGCGCATAAAAAAAGGCAGCGGCTTTTCGCTCCATATCCCACACGATACACTCGTCTGGACTGATGATACGACAAACCATCTGCCTGTATTTATTTTTGATAATGAAAATATCCCTCACGCGACAAGCGGCTTAGACGATATTTTTTCTCTCTTTTAGTTCATCCCGGCTTCAGAAATAACTACTTTCTCTGCCTCCTGCTCCTCTACGTTCTCATCATCTTCTTCAACAGTCTCAGGATGCAGCTTCTCCTTTATAGCCTTGATGAGCTCATCAATCGACTCAGCCTCTACCTTTTCAAGCCGTTCCTTTTCCGCCTTTTTCTTTTCCTCGCGTCTTTCCTCAATGCGCTCCTCCTGGGTCTTTTCAGCGTTCGCCTTGCTGCTCTCCGCAATATCTTTCATAAGCTTGACAGCATACGATACCTCACCGTCAGCGTTAATAGTGATGCTAAAGCCCTTGATATTCTCAGCATCCTCGCCAAGACCTTCCTTCAAAGCGTTAAACTTATCGTCCGCTCCACCAAGGATATCCATATATTTCTGCTTAACCTCATCGTCATTTGCCATCTGCTCCAAAAGCTCAGGATTAATCAGCACGCTGTAAGCCTTATCGGTAAGACCAGCATAATAATCCTGCTCATCATCGCTCGACCATTCCGCAACGGCAATCTCCATCTTGTCGCCGTACTTCTCTTTAAGCTCCTTGAGCAGCGCCTTAGCCTTATCACTAAGCTCTATGCCCTCCTGAATACCATCAGCATCAAGCGCCTTGTACTTTGTCTCGGTCTCCGCCTTTGTATTATTCCTTATATAGCTCGGTCTGCTGTAACCTGCCTTGTTTGTGCTCGCGCTATGCTCGTATGTATCCTTATCTGCGTTTGCCTGCCTGTTGTCAGCCTTGCTTTCAGCCGCTTTGCTGTTTGCCGCTGTCGCATTCTTAACTGCCTCATCAAAAATAGAGCTTGACTGATTTGAGTAAAGTCCTGAATTTCCCATTAATGCGTTGTAATTGATTCCATTCATCATTAATACCAACCTTTCTCAATATGTGAATTAAATATTTACATGGCACACTGCCTACTATTTTATATCTTATTTATCGGACAATTTACGGTTAAACTTTATAGCCCGCGGCCTCTTTTCTCATCTGCAGCAGCACTTTTTTTTCCATGCGGCTCACCTGTACCTGACTCATGCCCAGTACCGCTGCCGCCTGAACCTGCGTGCGATTTTCAAAAAACCTAAGCACGATAAGCCTCCTTTCCCTCTCGCCAAGTCTCGCCAAAAGTTCGTCCACAAAAAGCCTGTCCAACACGCCGTCACTCTCCGCGCTCTCTCCCAGCATATCCACAAGGCAAAGCTCGCCACCATCCGTCTCATAAACCGTCTTGTATATGGACTCTACCTCCCTGCCTGACTCAAGGGCAAGCACAATGTCCTCCGTGCCAATGCCTGACTCAGTGGAAAGCTCTGCAAGCGTCGGCTCTCTACCAAACCGCTGTACAAGCTGCTCACGCACGCCCCTAAGCTTATTTAAGTTTTCCTTTATGCTGCGGCTTACTTTTATAATGCCGTCGTCTCTCAAAAACCGTTGCACCTCACCCATAATCATTGGCACAGCATAAGTCGAAAAGCACACACCATAATCAGGATTAAACTTGTCAATCGCTTTCAAAAGTCCCACAGCACCTATCTGAAACAAGTCCTCCGCCTCCAAGCCTCTTGAAAGAAACCGTTTCATCACATGGCGTACAAGCCCTGTATTTCTGTCAAAAAGTACATCTCTTGCCTCCTTTTCTCCTCCCTGCGCCCTCAGAAACAGTTCTCTGTCTTCCATAGCTACACCCTGCCGTCACTGTTCCATAATGCCGCCTGCAAAATCGGCTTTGTTTCCACGGCGCAATCGTCAAACACTTTCCACATATGTACTTTCGTGCCCTCGCCAAGTTTGCTCTCCACAGATACCTTATCCATAAACGACTCCATAAAAGCAAAGCCCATTCCCGACCTCTCCTTGTCCGCATCCGTAGTAAAGAGCGGCTGCATCGCCTGTTTTATATCCGCAATTCCGACACCCGTGTCACAAATATGCACCTCAAACACTCCGTCCTTGGAAATAGCCGCCTGCATAACCACCCTGCCACCTTTCTCCTTATAACCGTGTATGATGGCATTCGTCACAGCCTCAGACACGGCGGTCTTTACATCTTCTATCTGCTCCACGGTAGGGTCAAGCCGTGCAAGAAAAGCCGCAATAACCACGCGCGCAAGACTTTCATTTTCCGATACCGCATCAAACTCAAAATAAATCTCATTTTTTACACTGCTCATTTTAATTTCTCCCATTCATTAAACTGTCTGTATGATTACAAAATTTCTATTATGGACGACATTCCCGCCCCTTTAAGTATGCGCCGTATCCTGTCATTTGCATTCACAGCGTACACTTTTCCACCAAAGCATGAAATCTTCCTGTAGCGGCCTATTATTATGCCAAGTCCCGAACTGTCCATAAAAGTAGTGTTTTCAAAATCAAAAACAACATTTTTGACATTGTCGTTCAATATAAGCCTGTCCGCGCTTTCTCTTATTCCCGCCGCCTCGTGCTGGTCCACCTCCCTTGGCATTTTAATGCATAAATAATTGTCAATGACAGCCAACTCCTGCGTCCTCTGCTCCATGTCCGCGTCCTCCCTTTCAAGCATCGTTCCATTTTTTGCACCAAAAAAGGACTTGTCCTTTCAAGACAAAGCCCTCTTTAGTGAGTATCAGCCTCCTCTGATTTCCTCTATGTAGCCCTTGGATTTCCTCGCCTTTTCCGTGTTTGGAAACTTCTCAATGACATCCTCGTATATCTCAATGGCAGAAGTGGTATCACCGCTCTTATAATACGCATTTCCCAGATTATAAAGCGCATCGCCGTTTTCGTTGTTGTACTCATATGACCTTTTTAAATCATTTATCGCCGTGTCGTACTCCCCTGCCTTATACGCGCTAAAGCCTGTATCATAACAGTTTTTTGACACTTTCTCCGAAATGGAATCCTTTATAATATTGTAAAGGCTCTTAAAGCTCTCCGTCGCATCATTTGCCAGATAATCCTCGCTTATAAGCTCCAGATTGTCGGCAACCTCCATCACATCGCCCTCATCACTTGAAAATATGAGCGCCGCCTCTATCAAATCCGTATTCGCCTCAAGTGCAGAACCGTTGCCCTGCGCCGCTGTCAAACTCTCGGAAAGCATATCTTTCTCTGACATCAGCTCATCTATCTGCGACATCAGCTCGTCCACCTGCGCGGTCTTCGCGTCAAGCTGCCCATTTATAGTATTAAGCTTCGTGTTGGACGCAATCTGTTCCTGCTGCACTTTTTCAGGCACTATCATAAACCATGTTATGCCTACTCCTATCGCTATGCCTATCAGCACATTCAGCAGCATAGACATACCGACCGTTTCCTTTTTCTTGACAGGCTGTATCACAGTGTCATTGCCGCTCTTGTATACGACAGCCTCTTTTTTGCGCTTTGTGGGATGCTCCTCCTCCGTAGGCAGCATCGACTCAATCTCCCTCAAATATCTCAATGCCATCGTATTGTTTGCATCTATTTTGAGCACTCTCTCCGCCTCGCGTTTTGCACGCTCCCACTCCTGATTATTTATGAAAAGCAGCGTCAGGAGATTTCTTGCCTGCACAAGATGCGGATTCATTGATATAACCTTTTTTAGCTGTATGACTGCAAGGTCAAGACTGTCCTGGTGACAGTAATTAAGCGCCATATTGTATTTTTTAATTGTCTGGTTAAACGTGTCAAGCCGCCCCGGATTATTCTGCAGCATATCTATATAATCGTCTGCAATGTTTTTCTCATCCTTGATATTTTTGCTGATAACCCACTCGCTCAGCGCCGCAACCACCTCACCGCGCTCATAGTAAACAAGCCCTATAAGATTTCGTGCCTCAATATGGTTTTTATTTAACTTTATACACTGTCTAAGGCTTGAAATCGCACCCGACAAATCCCTTACCTGCGCTTTTTCAAGGCCGTCATTGTAAAAACGGTTTGCCGTATACATAATCTTTTTATATATGCCGACATCTGCACCGCAGTTGGTACAGAAATTCTTCTCTGATAATTGACAACCGCAATTATAGCAAATCATTTAAGTTCCCCCATTCCCGCAGGCGACGCTATTCTTCAACATTTTTCTCGTTCGCTTCCCTAATCAGATTCACCAGTATGTCCGCCATATCCGTCACGTCCTGACTGTAAATCGTATTTTCTGCGTCCTCAACCTCAAGACTGGGGTGAAATTTCTTTAATTCTTCCTCAAAATTTATCATAAGCTTCCTCCAAAAATCACAACTCCGCCGCCCGTGCCTTTATAATCCCCACTAAATAAAGTGAGCCTACAATATACACGCGCCCATTCTCGCCCTTAGCAGAAAGCGCATAATCAAGCGCCTCCTCCGGCTTCTCAAACGTCCTGACTTCTTTTTCCGAATACATTCTAAATTTATCTGCAAGCTCTGCCAAATCAGTACCGCGCTCACCCGGTATTCGCGTCACAGCAAATTCCGTGACCGCCTCAAGCTTAGAAAGCCTCTTTATCATGCTGTCATATTCTTTATCTTTCACAGCCGAAAATATAATAATGCACTTACCGCAAAAACCGCCTCTCGTGCCGTTGCTTACAGATGCCGCAAAAGCCTCTATTCCATCTTCATTGTGAGCGCCGTCTATATAAACATTTGGAAATATCTCCTCCATGCGCCCTGACCAGCTCATCTTTGCTATTCCAGATTTAATCTCCGTCACGCCAAATCCCAAAAGCTCACACGCCCTGACTGCAAGCGCAGCATTTTCCACCTGATAAAGCGCAGTGCCTTTAATGTTAAGTCTACCATAATCATAATAACGACTACGCACGGAAAAATCAATGTATTTTTTCTTAATTTCATTTATTTTGTAGTCTTTTTTTGACACACAATGACAATCAGCGCCACAATGCGACGCCTTATATCTTATTACGTCATTAACCGCGTTTCTCCTGCCGCAAAACACGACAGGCACGCCCGCCTTGATTATGCCCGCCTTTTCACCCGCAATCTGCGCAAGCGTATTTCCGAGATACTCCATATGGTCGAAGCCTATCTCTGTAATCACGCAAAGCCTTGGCGTCATCACCACATTCGTAGCATCAAGCCGCCCGCCAAGCCCCGTCTCGAGTATAGTAAACTCTACACCTGCCCTTGAAAAGATATATACACCCATAAAAAACAGTCGTTCAAAAAAGCTCGGCTCATATGGCGGATTTGACGAATTTAACGCATTGTACTCTGCAAGTCTCTCGCCAAGCCAGTTAAACGCCGCGACAAACTCATACTCCGAAACATTTTCTCCGTCTATCCTAAACCGTTCCCTCATAGTCACCAGATGTGGTGAGGTAAACATTCCCACTCTTTTTCCTGCTTCCATGCAGACACTCTCGATAAACGCACACACAGAGCCTTTGCCGTTTGTCCCCGCTATATGTATGATACTGCCAAGGCGGTCCTCCGCGCAGCTTCCTTGGTCCCAATCCTGTAAAAAGGCATAAAATCCCTGTGTTTTCTCCAATGGATTTTTTGTTGTAAATTTGGGCACTTCCAAAAGAAATTCTTCCGCAGCCTCATAGCTGTCCGCCATCATATCAATAAACATAATTAAAATAAAACCAAAAAACGGCTCGCAGAAATAACAAAATACTGCGAACCGCCCTCAATATATACTACATAACTATTACGGTTGCCACTATGATACCATTTTGCGCCTTATATTCCATAAAGCTTGTATCCCTATTTATATTCATCTCGTGGTCGTCCACGCATATAGTAACGCCCTTGTAAATATTTCCAGTCACTTTTATTTTGGCATCTCTTGCCTGCAAAACCATATTTTCAAGCTTGTCAACACGCTTTTTGACGTCCATGCACCTAGCATATACCTCGTCCTTTTGCACCCTAAGCTCATTCAGGCGCGTCTGCAGCTGGTCGCTCAGCTCGCCCGTCTGCTGCCTTACCCTAAGTATCTTTGCCATGCCCGCAACTATATCGTCAAGCTCCTCGTGCATCTTGGCATATTCCTCATTCACTGCTATGCGCTGTTCCATCATCTCAGGCATTACGCCTACATGCACCCTTGTCTTAATCTCCGACTGATTGCCCATATTGATACAGTTGATACCATTCATGGCGTGCACGCTGCCGCCCGCAATCAAGCCTTTCTTTCCCGTAAGCATAATAGTCTCGCCCGCTTCGACATTGGAATTTAAGATAACGTTTGCCTGAATGCTTCCCGATGCGTTCACTCTTGTATACTCCAAAAATTCCGTAAACACATCACCACCTGCCGTGATAGAACCCTTGCCCGCGCCCTGCATACCACGTTTCAAGCAGACCATACCGCCCGCCGTGATGGTCGCCGACTCCACTACGCCCTCTACGGTAAGGCTCTTGCCCGCATTTATGACGACGCCCGCCTCGACATTGCCATATATAATGACATCTCCGTTAAACTCAATGAGCGCGTTGTTAGTAAGGTCGCAGCCTCCGCGCACCTCATAAACTTCCTCTATGGAAAGATGGACATCTCCATCATACTCTATCTTTCCTGACTTAGTCGCATAATATTCATTAGGCGTGCCCTCATTACTTATGCCCTTGCCTGTAAGCGGCTTAAGCTCCTTGAAAAGATTAAGCTTTTCAAATTTGCCCGTGACATCGCGCCCCGACGTCCCCTGCACAGCAGGATGATAAATCGCCAAAAGTTCACCCTCGTCAACATTCTGTACAAGGCTCATACTCCTATAGTCAACCGAACCGTCATTGCGTATCTCAGGCTTTGGCTTTTCGGTATTGAACATAAACTCATAATAGCCCTCTCTGCCCGGAAGCCCTTTCTCACTCGTGGCTATCTTGACCTCACGCTCATATATTTTCTTCTTGCACATAGCAGCAATGTGCGACTCATTTATGCCTGCCACCACCTTATTTACTTGAAGATAACGCATTACCTCGGACTTCTCGTAGCTCGAGCCGTCCTCAGGCGCGCACAGATAAAGCCACGCCTCTGTATTATCCTCAGCAATTCTTACATAGGATTTAGCATTAACCATCAAATCACCTCCAAGAACTCAAAGCGGTATCCATATAGTTATATTCTAACACCATTTACCTCAATTGCGCAAGTCGTTCTGTAACTTGTTGCCTCATTTGTGTATATTTTGTTAATTTTTCCCTCTCCTCGGCAATTTTTGCCTCCGGTGCCTTTGACATAAATTTGTCATTATTGAGCATTTTGTTTACTCTTTCAAGCTCCCCGTCAAGGCGCTTTTCTTCTTTTTCAAGACGCTCTATCTCCTGCCTGATGTCCACCAGCTCCGCAAACGGAATATATATGTCAGCGTTTGCAATCACTACCGACACAGCATCGTCGGCAATATTGTCCCTGCTGCCCTGTATCGTCACCTCAGACGCATACGCAAGCGGCGCAAAGAAAAGCCTGCCCTCCTCAAAAACGCTCCTTATCTCATCATTCTGCGAAACTATAAAAACATGAGCCTTTTTTGACGGCGCGACATTCATCGAAGTCCTTACATTTCTGATACCGCGCACAGCCTCCTTGATAATCTCGACAGCCTTCTCCTCCTTCGGAAAACTCCTGTCCGCCCTAAACTCAGGCCACTTGGAAATCATAATCGACTCCTCCTCAGACTGAAGCGTACAGAAAATTTCTTCCGTGATAAACGGCATATACGGGTGCAAAAGCTTAAGCGCATCAATAAGCACCGTTTTCAACGTCCAAAGCGCGGCATTTTGTGATGCGGCATCGTCTGAATTATAAAGCCTCGGCTTCACCATCTCAATATACCAGTCGCAGAACTCGTCCCAGATAAAATCATAAATCTTCTGTACAGCAATGCCAAGCTCAAAGCTCTCCATATTGTCGGTCACGTCTTTTACAAGCGTGTTGAGCTTTGATATAATCCAGCGGTCCGCAGGTTCAAGCGTACCTGACGCGTCAGTTACCTCTTTGCCCTCAATATTCATCATGATAAAGCGCGACGCATTCCAGATTTTATTTGCGAAGTTGCGGTTTGCCTCAACCCTCTCATAGTAAAAACGCATATCGTTTCCAGGCGCATTTCCTGTAATGAGCGTCATTCTAAGCGCATCTGCGCCGTATTTTTCTATTATTTCAAGCGGATCGATGCCGTTGCCAAGCGACTTTGACATCTTTCTGCCCTGCGAATCGCGTACCAGTCCATGGAAAAGCACTGTCTTAAACGGCCGCTCTCCCATATTTTCATAGCCTGAGAAAATCATTCTGATTACCCAGAAGAAAATAATGTCATATCCCGTCACAAGCACGTCTGTAGGGTAAAAATACTCCAAATCCTCAGTCTTTTCAGGCCAGCCCAGCGTTGAAAAGGGCCACAGCGCCGAAGAAAACCATGTATCAAGCGTGTCAGGATCCTGCTCAAAGTGATTTTTGCCGCACTTAGGGCATGTCTCGGGCATGGCCTTTGCAACCACTATCTCGCCACAGTCCTGACAGTAATACGCTGGAATCCTATGCCCCCACCACAGCTGCCTTGATATGCACCAGTCCTTGATATTGTCAGTCCAGTTATAGTAGGTTTTTTCCATTCTCTCGGGGATGAGCTTTATTTCGCCGTTTTTTACCGCCTCTACCGCAGGCTTTATAAGCTCGTCCATCTTTACAAACCACTGCTGTTTTACAAGCGGCTCAATCGTGGTCTTGCAGCGGTCATGCGTGCCTACGTTATGGCTGTAATCCTCAATCTTTACAAGAAGCCCCAAGCTGTCAAGCTCGTCAACAATCGCTTTTCTCGCCGCATACCTGTCCATTCCCGCAAATTTGCCGCCGTTTTCATTTATAGTCGCGTCGTCATTCATTATGTTTATCATGGGAAGATTATGGCGTTTGCCTACCTCGAAGTCGTTCGGATCATGCGCAGGCGTAATCTTTACGACGCCAGTACCAAACTCCATATCGACATATGTGTCCTCAACTACCGGAATCTCGCGGTTCATAAGCGGCAGACGAAGCTTCTTGCCCCTCAAATGCGCATAGCGTTCATCATCGGGGTGAATTGCCACAGCCGTATCACCAAGCATTGTCTCAGGTCTTGTCGTTGCAAATGTCAGATATTCTCCTGTTTCCGTGCCGTCGTCATTAATCACTGGATATTTGATGTGCCACAAATGTCCTGCCTGTTCCTCGTACTCAACCTCGGCATCTGAAATAGAGGTGTTACATACGGGACACCAGTTGATTATCCTCGCGCCTTTATAAATATAGCCTTTCTCATGCATTTTACAGAATACTTCTGTAACAGCCTTATTGCAGCCCTCGTCCATGGTAAAGCGCTCTCTGTCCCAATCGCACGATGAGCCAAGCTTTTTTAGCTGGCTTATGATTCTTCCGCCATACTCTTTTTTCCACTCCCATGCGCGCTCGAGGAATTTTTCGCGCCCGAGGTCGTGCTTATCAATGCCCTCCTCTTTGAGCTTTTCTATGATTTTTACCTCTGTCGCAATGCTCGCATGGTCTGTACCTGGCTGCCAGAGCGCGTTATAGCCCTGCATTCTTTTAAAGCGGATAAGTATATCCTGCATGGTATTGTCAAGCGCATGCCCCATATGAAGCTGTCCTGTAATATTTGGGGGCGGTATCACGATTGTAAATGGTTTTTTACTCCTGTCAACTTCTGCGTGGAAATACTTTTTTTCAAGCCACTTTTCATAAATTCTGTCCTCAAGTCCGTGAGGATCATAGGTTTTTGCCAATTCCTTACTCATATAGATTCCTCCAATTACTAACTTAATCCAAGATGCCCGTATATCAAAAACACCCTCTGCCGACTGCTCGGCAAAGGGCGTGTAAATACGCGGTACCACCTTTGTTCGGAGAAATGATTTCTCCCTCTGCAGGCTTCATTCAAAGCCCTGCCCTGTAACGCGGACAAAACGTGAAATCTTACCACGACGGTGATGCGACTGCTGCCAATATATGACTTAATGTGCCTTAGTCTTAGTGATACGCGCCGTATTCAGATATCAGGCTTCAAAGCTACCTTCTTCGCTTCTTCCTTTTAAAAGCCTTACAGCCTATGGGCTTTTTTCTCTGTAAAGGGGCTTGCGAATACTCCTCTTTGTCATTGCCTTTTGATTATTTCCTTATACAATAGTAGCCAATATGGGGGAAAATGTCAAGGGGATTTTCGGTTTTTATGTGAGAAAAGGCATTGGCTATCTTATTCAAAATCCGACACGGTTATTGGATTTTGTGCGCAGCATTTTCAGTTCCGACTCCATTTCACCCAGACTTTTTATAACCTCCTCGGCTGTTTCCAGCTGGGCAGAGTTTATACAGAATACTATATTGGGCTTTGTGCTGCCAAAGATTTTGGAAAAAAGGCTCGGTTTTTCCCATCTTAGGAAATATGAAACTCTCGCTTTCATAAACGCTTTTTCCAGCGCCGTCTTAACATCTATGTCAGTCACAGAGCAAAAATCCATTTCATTATTTACTTTTACTTTGCTATATTCATTTTCCACTATAAGATGCCTTCCTTCGTCATATTTTAATTATAATATGCCTTTTCATTTACAACTGTACATTTATCATTGTTTTTTGTTACAATATAAACTTTCATTTACGCTAGCACATTCATTGCAATTTTTTGCAATAACATAAATTACATCCTATGTCATATTAGTCATAATAGGTCTTTCCCTCAGCAACAATGGAAGCTTTGCCGCCCTCTGCGTCAACGATAGTCACGGCGCAGTTTTTATGCACGCCGCCACGCCAAAAATCTTCAATCCCCAGATTATTTATGTGCGACAATATCCCTCTAAGCGCCGCCCCATGTGTTGAAATAAGTATTGTTTCTTTCTCCATATCCTTATTATGCACCAATTCTTCAAAAAAATCAGCTGTCCGCTCCCTCAGCGCCTCTATCGTCTCAGCGCCCTTTGGCGGTTTGTATTCCTGAGGCTTATCAAAAAATTTCATAAATTCAGGATCGGGGATATTATAATTTTCTTTATCGCAGCACAGCCCCTCATACTCGCCAAAGCTTATCTCTATGATACGCCTGTCCTCTATAATCGGAATGTCCCTACCACCTTTTATAATTTCCGCTGTCTCCAATGCTCTCTTTAACGGACTTGTATAAATTCTCGAAAAAGGCACATCTGAAAGCGCCTCCGCCGTAATCCTCGCCAGACGCCTGCCCTCGTCATTCAGCGGTATGTCGGAATGTCCCTGAAACCGTTTTAAGACATTCCACTGCGTTTCGCCATGACGTATTATATAAAGCCTCACAAAACAGCCTCCTCCAAATCACTCTTTTATCATACAGTAGACGGCAAATCCACCGTCTACTATATGATAATATAATTTTGTTCAAAAAACAAGTAGCTATTCATTTACTTTAATATACATATCGACTGTGCGGGCATTGAGAGCGTCTTATCCGACAGCGAAACTATTTCTCCATCAAGTGTAAGATAGCCGCGTATCTGCATATTTTCAAGCTCCGTGCCTCCAAGCATAACGCTTATCTCCTCATCAGAGGTATTGTACACTATGCCTATCGTACTGTCCTCGTATGTCTTTGTTATTGCCGCCTGATTGTCCGCCGTCAGCGCCTCAATTATTTTTATCCCTCCGCGCGCAAGCTCAGGATTTTCATTTCTGAGCCTAATCGCCCTTTTATAATAATTTAAAATAGAATACGGATTTTCAAGCTGCTGCTCGGCTCCTTCAAACGCAAATTCTATGCCCTTGTCAGCGTCCTTCGGACCATTTGTCATTCCCGTATTGTCCGTGTCCGACCATACAAAAGCAAGGCGTTTATTCTCATCTTTCTTGCCTGAGCTTGACATGCCAATCTCCTCGCCATAATACACAAACGGACTTCCATTCATAGTCATAAGCAGCCCGCACGCCATCTTTAAATCCTTCTCATCTTTCATAAGCGCATTGGCGACGCGCCCCATATCGTGATTTGTGATAAACGGAGCATCTATAAAATCAGCGTTTTCAGCCGAAAAATCAGCCTGATAACCCGCCATAGCCTGCACAAAGCTTGCCGCCTTATAATTTCCTCTCGCCGCCTTTATAAGCTTGCCCTCCGCGTCCGCAGCGTCAAAATTAAACATGCTGGGCGTGCCGCTCGCGTAATAATCTGCAATCGTCGCCTTGCCTGCCCACACCTCAGACACCATATAAAAATCCTCATTTATACTCCTGCAGTATTCATAAAGCCAGTTAAGCACCTCCGTATTAAATGCCGCGTCATTTTCCTCAAAATGCATAGCCGCGTCCATTCTGAAACCGTCTACGCCCATATCAAGCCAGTTTTTCGCCGTCGCCTCCAGCTCTTTCCTAAGCGCCTCGCAGCTCAAATTCAAATCTGGCATCTCCGACCAGAATGAACCCTCATAATACCAGCCACTCCCGCTTACGGGATAATAAACACCATTTACCTTATCCCTCGAAAAATGATAATACTCCACATACGGGCACTCTGCCGCATCGGGCTCCTCATCATTGCCAAGCCCACGCAGGTATTCGCAAGCCTGCGTAAACCACTGATGCTGAGATGATGTATGATTGATAACAAAGTCGATAACCACTCTTATGCCACGCTTATGCGCCTCCTCAACAAGACACTTAAAATCCTCCATCGTGCCATACTCTTTGTCAATCGTATTGTAATCAACCACATCGTATTTATGATAAGTCGTTGACTGCATTATCGGCATGAGCCATATCCCGTTAAAGCCCAAATCGGCAATATAATCAAGCTTCTGTGTCACCCCGTTCAAATCGCCGATGCCGTCCCCATCAGAATCATAGTATGAATAAACAAAAATCTCATAGTAGTTTCTGTAATTGTCATCAATTATATTAAGCTCCTGCTCGTAATCATATACAATTTCCGCCGCCTGACCTTTTTCCGACTGTCCTTCGCTGCCTGACTGGTTGCTTTCTACCTGTTCGCCGCCTTTACCGTCTGTCTGACTGTTTTCTGATTGTGCTCCGCTTTCACTGTCTGCAGGACTACCTTGCGCCAGTTCTCTCTGTTCCTGACTGTCAACCGTACTTTTTTCTGACACTTGTGTCACATTTCTGTTTCCGCAGCCCGCCACACCAATGGCAAATGCCGCAGCTATCGCAAACACCGTTATTTTTCGTATATACTTTTTAAATTCCTTACTCATAATTTCCTCATTTCCGCAGCTAAACCGAATGTGCAGCTCATATTGTTATGTTAAAACTAATCAAACTCAAAATTTTCGTTTTACATACAATCCATTCTTTAACCTAATTTTCTTGTTTCTGTATCTAACCAATTACTTATATTTCAATTTTCATTGCAAAATATTTTTCATTTATTTCTCAATATTATGGTAAATAACATAATTTTTTCATCCTGCCTGTTTGCAATTCTATATGTTAAATCATTATATTTTAAGAAGAAAATTCTAATGTCGTTTTCCAGCGATTGTTTACAATGCCTATTTCTACATTTAAACTATCTATTATAAATACCATATACTTAAAAAATCGGCAGCCATAACGACTGCCGATTTTCTGTTTTTTATTAACCTTTTACTGCACCGCCTGTTACACCTTCTACATAATACTTCTGCAGGCACATAAAGAGGATTGTAATAGGAACCGCTACCAATACGCCGCCGGCGCAGAACCTTGTGAAAAATCCCTGATAGTCATTTGTAAATACCCAGCGCTGCATAGCCACCGCTACGTTGTAGCTGTCTGAATATCCGAACGCTACATATGATGCAAAAATATAATCACACCAAGGCGCCATAAATGCTACAAGCGCGGTATAAATGATAATCGGCTTTGACAGAGGTATAAGCATAATCGTAAATACCTGAAATCTGTTTGCCCCGTCAATGCGCGCCGCCTCATCAAGCGATTTGGGAATAGTATCAAAATATCCCTTACATACATAATATCCCATACCAGAGCTTGCAAACCCAATCAATATCAAGCCTGGAACAGCGCCCTCCTGAGTAAGTCCAAACTGCTTCAACAGGAAATACAAGCAAATCATTGTAAGGAAGCCAGGGAACATTCCCAAAATAAGCCATAAGCGCATCAAAGCTTCCCTGCCCTTAAATCTCATTCGTGAAAGCGCATAAGACACGCAGAGCACAAATATCGTCTGGAAAATAGCTACAAACACAGCGATAGTAAGCGTGTTGCCATACCATCTAAAGAACTGGCAATCTGAGCTGAAAAGGTATGCGTATGAATCCAGCGAAAAAGTCTTGGGCAGAAGATAATCCACCATTCCGCCATGTTCAAGCTTATATGAGCGGAAACTCTGCAGCACTAAGCACACAAACGGGAAAAGCCATACAATACTTATCAAAATCAATACGGCATAAGCGATGCCGTTGCTCACTTTTCTTTTTGCTGTCATTATTGGAATCCCTCCTCATCTTTAACTGAAGGCAGGATATTATACACTACAAGTGAAATAACCGCCGTAACCACGAATACCATAATACCAATAACGGCTGCCATCTTATAATCCGTATTGTTAATAGTCATCTTATACAGCCATGTTACAAGCAAATCCGTATATCCCGCGTTGCCCGTCAAATTCATTGACTGAGGTCCGCCCTGTGAAAGCAGGTAAATAACGTTGAAGTTGTTCAGGTTGCCCGTAAATGAAGTAAGCAGATAAGGACCTGTCACAAACAGCATATACGGAAGCGTAATCTTCATAAACATCTGGAACGGATTAGCGCCGTCAATACGAGCGCTCTCATAAAGGTCTGCAGGTATATTCATCAAAAGACCTGTACAGATAAGCATTACATAAGGAATACCAATCCACACATTTATAACAATAATCATAACCTTGGCAAGCGTAGGATTAGTCCAGAACGGAATAGCCTGACTGATAATTCCCCATTTCAGCAGATATCCGTTTACAAGACCGTCCGCCGCAAACATCTTGCCGACATAAAGCAGAGATACAAACTGAGGTATGGCAATAGTCATAACCAAAATTGTCCTCCAAAGCTTTTTAAACTTAATCCCCTTTTTATTTATCAAAATAGCTACCGCCATTCCCAGGAAATAATTGAGGAATGTCGCGAAAAATGCCCAAATTAATGTCCAAACCAAAACTGTCAGGAACGTATTGCCAAAGCCCGTAGAACCAAATGAAAACAGGTTCTTGAAGTTCTCAAAGCCTACCCACGTAAACAGCTGCGCGGGAGCCTGATGGTTGGCATCATAGTTTGTAAATGCCACACATATCATAAAGAGAATGGGGAGCATTATAAATACAAATACGCCAAGCACAGGAAGCGCCAGCAGCGTCTTGTCAAAATGCTCATCCAACAGCGACATGAGATCCTGCTTAACCGTAGGAAGCTTTTTGCCCTCTTTAAGCATAAGCTCCGCATTTCTATTCTGGCGCACGTTCATACGCCACACAAATATAAACATCAAAATTAATGTAATAGTCAATAAGCCATACAACAATATCAAAAAGCTGTTATCGCCATAGGAAACCGTTCCGTCAGGATTAAAGCCCCTTCCCTGAGTGCCAAGCGTATTGATATCCTTTAAGTAACCCCAGCCAAAAGATACCAGATAGTAGAAAAATGCAATCTCCACCAGCAGAAACGCAACTCCGCGAACGAACTGCTTACGCATCAGCGGGCCAAAACCCATAATAATGAAAGAAACCTTGGTTTTCCAATCGCCATTCACAAATGTAGAACCAATATCGGCTAAGTCCGCGCCCAGCCATTTAAAAAAATTCGCCACCGCATTTCCTGCGGAAGCCAGTTTGCCAGAAGGCTGTTTTTCTTTTCCCATATTTGCAATATCCCTCCAGACCTCTCATATTCTTACGATATTAATATCCGATTACAAAAACGCCGCCGTTTATATAATTTTCTCGATAGTAAAGGCACTAGCCTATGCCCAATAGCTTTAATCGGCTTAAAACCAATCGCTGCCCTTTAATAATATTTTAAATACAGGGGGAAATATCCCCCTGTATTCAATTATGCAATAATTTTATGTCTGTTATCTTTTTATTGACCTGCATATGATTTGCAAGTAGCCTGGAAATCTTCAAGGACTGCCATAAGCTCATCATCTGTAGCATTGTCATAGTCGCCTGAAATTATTGAATCGCCAAGTGATGTCGCGAGATCCCAGTAATCGTTGGGATACTGTCCCTGAGGAATTGTGCATGCAAGCTGCTCTGCAAGTGCTGAAAGAGCCTCATCAGCCTTAACAGCATCGCTCTGCTGAGCTGCTACGTTTGAAGGACCCCAGCCTACAGCATCAAAACGTGCAAGCTGTGTTTCCTCATTTGAAAGGAACTGAGCCATTGCAAGGCATACCTGAAGCTTTGTAGCATCTGTCTGAGGCTTAATACCCATGAGTTTAAATCCGCCGAAACCACCAAGCTGCTTCTGAGCATCACCTGCTGTAAATGTCGGAAGCTTAGCGCAAGCATAATTATCACCAAATACGCTCTTAATAGTATCCTTATCCCAAGTACCATCAACAATAGCAGCATAGTTAGTAGCTGTATTTGCTGATGAACCATTCTGGAATGAAGAAGACTTCTTAAGGTTGATAATCGCCTTTAATGCGGCAAGTCCATTCTCTGATGCATAGTCAATATCGCAAGCTGTAAAGTTACCTGCATCATCAGCATCATATGTTAATGTGCAGCCTGCGCCGAAGAAGAATGCGGGCTGATACCAGCCTGAGTTAATCTCCATATAGAAGTTCTTTCCTGCTGCTTCGCAGTCAGCGATAATAGCGTCCAAAGATGTAGGATCTGAAACAACACTCTTATCATAATACAGGAAATATCCGTTGTCTGATGTAATAGGGAATGCATATACCATACCGCCTACTGTCGCCGCAGCAGCCGCGCCAGCATCATTCTGCTCATTTACAAATGTAGCATAATCACCCGTAATCGGTGAAATAGCTCCTGCTGCAACAAGACGAGCAAGCTGATCCTGTGCAAATGCATAAATATCCGCGCCGCCCTCTACGTCTGTTATCATATTGTTTGCCGCATCGCCCTCACCTACAGACTCAACTCTTACAGAGAAACCTGCATAATCAGGATTAGCCTCCTGGAACTCTGCTAACTTCTCCTTTGTGAAATCAGTTACGTTGTCAGCAACCCATACAACAACCTCATCTGCTGCAGGCGCTCCGCCAAGATCTGGCTTCTCCTCTGTGGCAGCATCTGCTGAAGCCTCTGCCTCCGTTGTTGTGTCCGCGTTTGTGTCAGTTGTGCTTGTGTTTGAATCTGCTGCAGGTGTGCTGTTTGAACCGCCGCCACACGCTGTAAGTACAGAAGCAATCATAGCTGTTGACATTACTAATGCTAATACACGCTTTTTCATTTTTTCCTCTCCTT
>CANQHZ010000042.1 GCA_947623805.1 uncultured Lachnospiraceae bacterium
CTTTTTCACAGACGTGTGCAATCTGCGAAAAAAAGGTATCCGACATCTTATTTGTCGAATACCTTTCAATTGTATATAATAAAAAAACGCCCTATCCGCTTTTATTTTAAGCAGCAAATAGGACGTTTTATTTTTCATTATGTTATTGTATATACATATTTGAGTACCCCATAAGGCTCTCGTCAACTTCTCTCGCACACTCTCTACCCTGACGGATTGCCTTTACCACAAGCGACTGACCTGTGTGCATATCGCCAGCGACAAATACATTGTCAACGCTGGTCTTGAATTTGCCCGCTTCGGTCTTTACGTTGGTGCGCTGGTCGAGCTCTACCTTGAAGGCATCGGTGACATATTTCTGGCTGCCAAGAAAGCCTGCCGCGATAAGGACTACCTGCGCGGGGAGAGTCTGCTCGCTGCCCTCTATCTCCTTCATGTTCATTCTGCCTGTCTCGGCGTCCTTTTCCCATGTGAGCTTTACTATCTTTACTGCCGTGAGATTGCCGCTCTTGTCCTTGACAAACTCCTTAACTGTGGACTCATAAATCCTCGGATCGTGTCCAAACAGCGCGATTGCCTCCTCCTGACCGTAATCTGTCTTGCAGATTTTGGGCCATTCGGGCCATGGATTGTTGTCCGCCCTTGTATCTGGGGCTTTTGGCATCATTTCTATCTGAGTTACGGACTTTGCGCCAAGTCGGATTGAAGTGCCTACGCAGTCGTTGCCCGTATCGCCGCCGCCGATTATTATTACATCCTTGCCCTTTGTGGAAACATAGCTTTTATCGGATAAATTTGAGTCAAGCAGGCTCTTTGTCACACCCCTTAAAAAGTCAACCGCAAAATATATTCCCTTAGCGTCGCGCCCCGCGGCGTTTATGTCCCTCGGATTTGACGCGCCACACGCAAGCACTATCCTGTCAAAGCCTTCTACAAGCTTCTTTGATTTCGCGTCCTTACCAATGTCGGCATTTGTGACGAATTTGACGCCCTCCTCCTCCATTATCTTGATTTTGCGCTCAATAATGTGCTTTTCAAGCTTCATGTTCGGTATGCCGTACATCAAAAGCCCGCCGATACGGTCATTTCGCTCAAATACTGTCACGCTGTGGCCGCGCTTATTTAGCTGGTCTGCCACGGCAAGCCCTGACGGGCCGCTGCCTATGACGGCAACTGTCTTGTTTGTGCGCACCTTTGGCGGTCTTGCCGCCGCAAGCCCTGTAGCGTATGCGTTTTCGATGATTGCGTACTCATTTTCCTTTGTCGCAACCGCATCGCCGTTTAATCCGCAGGTGCAGGCGTTTTCGCAGAGTGCGGGGCATACGCGAGACGTAAATTCAGGGAAATTGTTCGTCTTTTTGAGCCTTTCGTATGCTGCCTCCCAGTTGCCCGTGTACACCAAGTCGTTCCATTCGGGCACAAGGTTGTGGAGCGGACATCCTGAAGTCATTCCCGCTATGTTCATTCCTGCCTGGCAAAACGGCACTCCACATTCCATGCATCTTGCGCCCTGTTTTTGCTGCTCCTCCATAGGTAGATGCGTGTGAAACTCGTTAAAATGCTTCACTCTCTCCGCGGGAGTCTGCGCCGCGGAGGTCTTTCTCTCATAATCTAAAAATCCTGTTGGCTTTCCCATAGTTTCCTCCATATTATCTTTATTGAGATGAACGAACGCTTTATTTTTTCTTTGTGTTGGCGTAGAATGCTTCTATCTGCGCCTGCTCCGCGCTTAGTCCTTTTTCCTCCATCTGCACGATAGTCTTTAACATCCTATCGTAGTCGAAAGGAATAATCTTCTTGAATTTAGGCAGATATTCGCCGAAGTTGTCAAGAATCTCCTTGCCTTTTTCGGAGTTGGTATATGCCACATGCTCCTTAATCATATCTTTGAGCTCGATAACATCATATTTGTTGGTAATCTCGCTCATTGATACCATTTCCTTGTTCACTCTCATGTAGAGGTCGTTGTCCATGTCAAGCACATATGCGATACCGCCGCTCATGCCCGCCGCAAAATTCTTGCCCGTGCCGCCAAGCACTACCACTCGCCCGCCTGTCATATACTCACAGCCATGGTCGCCTACGCCTTCCACTACAGCGATGGCGCCTGAGTTTCTGACGCAGAAGCGCTCGCCCGCCACGCCGTTGATAAACGCCTTGCCGCTTGTCGCGCCGTAGAGCGCCACGTTTCCGATAATGATGTTTTCGTCCTGCTTAAAGGTGCTGCCCTTTGGCGGGTACACTATCAGCTTACCGCCCGAAAGCCCCTTGCCAAAGTAGTCGTTTGAGTCGCCGACAAGCTCCAGTGTAAGCCCCTTGGGAATAAACGCGCCGAAGCTCTGTCCGCCCGCGCCATGGCACAGTACATGGAAAGTATCCTCGTCAAGCGTATTGTAATAGCGTTTTGTGATTTCCGCACCGAATATCGTGCCGAAAGCGCGGTCAGTATTCATTACGTCAACCTCTATGCTCTTTTTCTGCTTTGTTTCAAGCGCGCTGCCAAACTGCTTTAAGAGCACTCTCTCGTCAAGCGTCTTTTCCAATTCAAAGTCATATACATGCTTGGGATCAAATACTGCCTTTTCCTTTACATAAGGATTATCTAGAATGTGTCCCAAGTCAAGCTTTATCGTGCCCTCGGGCAGATTTTCCTTCATCTTCAAAAGATCCGTGCGCCCTACAAGCTCGTCAACTGTCCTTACGCCAAGCTTAGCCATATACTCTCTAAGCTCCTCAGCGATAAAGCGCATGAAGTTTATGACATACTCGGGCTTGCCCTTGAAACGTTTCCTAAGCTCAGGGTTCTGTGTGGCAACGCCTACAGGGCAGGTGTCAAGGTTGCAGACGCGCATCATCACGCAGCCCATAGTCACGAGCGGTGCTGTCGCAAAGCCAAATTCCTCCGCGCCGAGAATTGCGGCGATTGCCACGTCGCGACCTGTCATCAGCTTGCCGTCTGTCTCGATACGCACTTTATTTCTAAGACCGTTCTGTATAAGCGTCTGGTGCGTCTCCGCCACGCCAAGCTCCCATGGAAGCCCTGCGTTGTGGATTGAGCTTTTTGGCGCCGCGCCCGTGCCGCCGTCATAGCCTGAAATAAGCACTACCTGAGCGCCCGCCTTGGCAACGCCCGCAGCTACAGTGCCGACGCCGCTCTCAGACACAAGCTTTACGCTTATTCTCGCGTCCTTGTTTGAGTTTTTGAGGTCATATATAAGTTGCGCCAAGTCCTCGATTGAATAAATATCATGATGAGGCGGGGGTGAAATCAAGCCTACGCCAGGCGTTGAGTGCCTTGTCTTTGCAATCCAAGGATATACCTTGCCCGCGGGCAGATGTCCGCCCTCGCCTGGCTTTGCGCCCTGCGCCATTTTTATCTGTATCTCCTGTGCGCTTACAAGGTATCTGCTCGTCACGCCAAAACGCCCGCTCGCCACCTGCTTGATTGCCGAGCAGCGGTTCAAGCCGTCTGGTCCTATAACCATTCTCTCTAAATCCTCGCCGCCCTCGCCGCTGTTTGACTTGCCGTGCAGCGTGTTCATGGCGATTGCAAGCGTCTCATGCGCCTCCTTTGAGATTGAGCCGTATGACATAGCGCCTGTCTTAAAGCGCGTCACGATGCTGTCCACGCTCTCGACCTCGTCAATGGAAATTCCCTTTTTCGGATAGTTGAAGTCCATAAGACCGCGCAGGTTTCTCACGCTTTCCTCGCTGTTTATCATTGCCGTGTACTGCTTAAACATATCGTAACTGCCAAGGCGCGTTGACTGCTGCAGCATATGTATTGTCGCTGGATTGTAAAGGTGCTCCTCCGCGCCGCTCCTTGACTTGTGGTGTCCAGGGCTGTCAAGCGTGAGGTCTGTCGTAAGCCCCAGCGGATCAAATGCCATTGAATGGAGCGCGTCAACTTCTTTTTCAATGTCCTTTATCGTCACGCCGCCGACTCTGCACACTGTATTTGTGAAATATTTGTTTATTACATCATAGCCTATGCCTATTGCCTCAAAAATCTGCGAGCCCTGATATGACTGGATTGTTGAAATGCCCATCTTTGAGGCGATTTTTACTATGCCGTGAAGGATAGCGTCGTTGTAATCGTCAACCGCCGCGTGGTAGTCCTTGTCAAGCATGCCGTTGTCGATAAGCTCCTTGATTGACTCCTGCGCAAGATAAGGGTTTACCGCGCTCGCGCCGTATCCGAGGAGTGTCGCAAAATCGTGTACTTCCCTTGGCTCTGCCGACTCCAGTATCAGCGCGACGCTTGTTCTTCTCTTTGTCTGCACCAGATGCTTCTGCATAGCTGACACGGCAAGCAATGACGGGATAGCGACATGGTTTTCGTCTACGCCCCTGTCGGAAAGTATGATGATATTAGCGCCGTCGCGAAATTCCCTGTCAACCTCGACATAAAGCCTGTCGATGGCTTTTTCAAGGCTTGTGTTCTTGTAGTATGTGATAGGCACTTCCGCAACCTTGAAGCCTTCTTTGTCCATGCTCTTGATTTTCAGAAGGTCTGTAGTAGTCAAAATCGGGTTGTTGACCTTGAGCATATGGCAGTTGCTCTCGCTGTCCTCCAAAAGATTGCCGTCCTTGCCGATATACACGCTTGTGGAGGTGACAACCTCCTCGCGGATAGCGTCAATAGGCGGGTTTGTTACCTGCGCAAAAAGCTGCTTAAAGTAATGCGAAAGCTGGTGATGGCTTGATGAAAGCACGGGCAGCGGCGTGTCTACACCCATTGCTGCGATTGCCTCCGCGCCGTTTTTCGCCATCGGAAGTATGCTTGTTTTAAGCTCCTCGTATGTGTAGCCGAATGCCTTCTGCATGCGCTGCCTTTCCTCATAGCTGTACTCGGGCACTCTCACGTTGGGGATTTTGAGCTCCTTTAGCGTGACAAGATTTGAGTCAAGCCACTCGCCGTAAGGGCGGCGTTTTGCGTATCTTTCCTTTAAAGTGTCGTCGTCTACTACCTCGCCCTTTACCGTGTCTACAAGGAGCATCTTGCCTGGGCGGAGTCTGTCTTTTTTCACTATCTTTGCCGCGTCGATAGGAAGCACGCCTACCTCTGATGAAAGGATAAGCTGTCCGTCTGACGTTATGTAATAGCGTGAGGGGCGGAGTCCGTTTCTGTCAAGCACCGCGCCCATTATGTCGCCGTCGGAGAAAAGGATTGACGCGGGACCGTCCCACGGCTCCATCATTGTCGCGTAATACTGATAAAAGTCCTTTTTGCTCTGTGACATTGTCTTGTTGTTTGCCCACGGCTCGGGAATTGTTATCATTACCGCAAGCGGGAGCTCCATGCCGCTCATTACGAGGAACTCCAGCGTATTGTCAAGCATAGCGGAGTCTGAGCCCTGCGCGTTTACCACGGGCAGCACCTTGTGAAACTCATGGCTCAAAAATTCGGATTCCATATTTTCCTCGCGGGCAAGCATCTTGTCTACATTGCCGCGGATTGTGTTGATCTCGCCGTTGTGTACGATAAAGCGGTTGGGGTGCGCCCTCTCCCAGCTTGGGTTTGTGTTCGTCGAAAAGCGTGAATGTACGATGGCGATTGCCGATTTGTAATCCTCGCTCTGCAAATCAGTAAAGAAGGTTCTGAGCTGCTTTACAAGGAACATTCCTTTGTAAACTATCGTCCTGCTGCTGAGCGATACCACATATGTGTTGTCGGAGCTCTGCTCAAACACGCGCCTTGCGATATAAAGCTTTCTGTCAAAGGCAAGACCTTTCTCGACATTTGCGGGTTTCTTCACAAATGCCTGCATTATGTACGGCATGCACTCCACCGCCTTGTGCCCGAGCACTGATGGCACGCACGGCACTTCGCGCCAGCCTAAAAACTCCAAGCCCTCCTTCTCGACGATAATCTCAAACATCTTTTTTGCCTGATTGCGTTTCAGCTCATCCTGGGGGAAGAAGAACATGCCTATGCCGTATTCCCTCTCGCCGCCAAGCTCTATGCCGAGGGGCTTTGTCACCCTCACAAAGAACTCATGGCATATCTGGATAAGTATGCCTACGCCGTCGCCTGTTTTCCCTTCTGCGTCTTTGCCCGCCCTGTGCTCAAGGTTTTCAACTATCCTGAGGGCATTCTCGACGGTTTCACGCGTCTTTTCACCCTTGATGTTGACAATGGCGCCTATGCCGCAGTTGTCGTGCTCGAACTCGGGGCTGTAGAGCGGCGCCCGTGGAAGGTTTAATTTTGCATCAAACATCTTTTTACCTCGTTTCTGCGCGTATGGTGCGCGTTAGTTTGAAAGTCTGGAAATTGTCAGATAATCAGACAATTTATTTTGTGTATATTGAATTGTCTGACAAAAGCATATAAAAAAGCAACCAAAAAACGCTATTTGAACCGCCTTTGGTCGCTTTGTATGCTATATTGTACTTTTCTTTTCACATTATAGGGGATTTTTGCGGATTTGTAAAGGGGGTAATTTGATTTTGTATCAAATTTATAATAAATATACTTTGTCGGGAGTTACCGTAAATTTAGGAGTGTAAATTATCCAGTCTGTTACCTCCTCCACGGTAAACCATCTTTCGTCCCCCTTGTGGGCATTGCTTACGCGGTACGGCTCCTGCGTCAATTTTGCCTTAAATTTATCATGGTTAAATTCCAAAAGCTCAAACCATATATGCTCGCAGTCTTCCCCACCGTCAGTAGTCAATCCTATTTTTATAAGCGCTTTATTCCCTTTGTCCTGCAGCGCCTTTTTCAAATAGTCAAATCTTTCTATTGCAAGGGCTCTCATTCTGGCGGTTTCCTTATTGCTAAAGAAAAATATCGGATTTTCTCCCCACAAATCATTGTAATCCGCAACCTTGCTCAGATTATTGTTTTTCATATCCTCCTCTGTTTTATACAGGAATATCGGACTTGTCCTTGTATTATGCGCTTCTTTTCTGTCAGCAATCCCGCCAGTCTCCAAGCGGTCGTAATAATGAATTGCCTCCGTCCAGGATTTGCAGATGGCTACTACTGGTTCCCCATTAGACAGCACTCCTAAATAAGCGATTTTTGCCCGCGGATTAAATTCGCCGTCCTTGTCAATCAGAAAACTGGCAAAAGCGTTAATCAGATTGCAATGATTTTCATAATTTTCTTTATCTGACTGTAAAATTTCCAATTCTGTAAGTCCGCATCTGCAAAGCCCATGAGTGTGCAGCCAAATCTCGCCGCTCTCATTATATACCGCATGAATGATATACATAGCTCCCGGTCCTGGAGTTACGCTTGAATTGGCAGCTAATACTGCCCATTTTGCAGGCAGCAGCTGCTCCGCACTCTCGTCAACTAAGCCAATAAAATTTGGAAAAGCGGCAACGGCAAGCTTTAGCTGCAAATGAAAGGATTTCTTTGCGTCGCTTTTAAATTCCATATAGATTGTAAGAGCCGACTTTGCATTTTCCAATTTTTCTATTTCTTCTTCTGTAAAATAATATGATGATGAATTAGTAAGTACCTTTGGCAATGAAAATCTGCCTGGAAAAAGCCCAATCTGGTATTCTTCATTATCATACTTTATGTTCATGCGAAACACTTGTGATTTATTATCAGCCCACTTTTTCATAACCGTTATGCCGGGGATATCTGAAATCCTGCCAATGATATCATTTAGATTCGCCAAATCGTCTTCATTTTCAGGGATAACCATCATATATGATTTTTCTTCCCAGTATTCCAGCGGCGCCTCTTTTAGATTTTCCTTTGGGGGTGCATTTTTCTTTTCAAATAGACGTTTCGCAAAAAACATATTTTTACCTCCGAACAGACATTTTATATGTTTTATCCTATCATGGAGCGGCTGGATTTGCAAATATTATATGGAAAAGCCAGCTGGTCAGCCCCATTTTTCCAGCTCCTTTTTGCGCTCCTTCCAATCGGGCATCAGCATCGTGACGAAATCCCAAAACTGTTTTGAATGGTTGGGATGGATGAAATGCGCAAATTCGTGCAGCACTACATATTCTATGCAGCTCTTTGGTGTCTCAATCAGTCTGCTGTTTAATGTGATGATTGCATTATTCGGCTGACAGGAGCCCCAGCGGGTTTTCATGTATCGGATTTTTAATGCGGGGTATGGCACTTTGTATTTTTGAAAGAGCTTATATGTTTCCTGCAGCTGCTCTTGAAATATCATTGTCTGGTATTGTTTAAGCCATTTTGCCATTAGAATTTCCTTATGGCGGAAATCGTCTTTATTTTTTACTTTCAGGAAAATATATGCTCCGTCTGTATGTACGCTTTCTTCTATGCTTTCTTCTACTTTCAGGCATAGGCTTTTGCCTAACAGATTGTAATGTTCGCCGCTTTCATATCTCTTTGGGGTGTTTTGAATTAGTTTTCTTCTTTCTTCGTATCTTGACAGCACCGAAAAGATATATTGCTGTTTTTGACTAATATATGTTTCTATAAATTTTATGGGCACTCTGTTATTGGCTGACACAAGGACTTGTCCATCTGGCTTTATTCTCAGATTTACGTTTTTTACTGGCTTTCTTGTGAGCAGGTATGTAATATCGCCGCATTCACAATGAACTGTCCTTTGTTCTGTTGGCTGTTTCATTATACTTTAAGTCTCCTTAGAAAACCTTTTTCTTGATTCTTCAAGTCGTTTAAATGCCTCTAATTTTTCTGTATCCGTTTCCGTTTTCTTATGTGTAGGCGCTGAAATAATAAACGGAATGCTTCTTTCCCTAAGCGCTGTTCTTGTAAATGTTTCGTAAAAGGTCTGTTTTGTCTGCCCCATGGCTGCAAGCATTTCGCTCAGTTCATCATAAATGGCGTCTTCTAATCTAATACTAATTGTTTTCATAAAACCACTCCTCGTGCAATGAAATTATACTCGAATTGTCTGTTTCTGTTTATATTTTATTCTGTTTTGGCGCAAATAGCAAGCAATGGCTTTCAATTTTTCGATACTATCGTTCCACTCTGCTACCAATCCTGCTGAGCAATTCGTTTGATATGCTGCCTGCGTTGTCTGCGGCGGTTGGCGCAAGGATGCCATCGCCTATGATTGTTGCGGTAGTTCCCTCGGTGACATCTGGTATGTCGGTTATGTCCACTGCTGTCTGGTCCATGCATATCCTGCCCGCTATGTACGCTCTTTTTCCGTTTATCATCACATAGCCCTTTCCGCATGAAAGGCTGCGCGGTATGCCGTCGGCGTAGCCTATGGGAAGTATTGCGATTTTTGTTTTTCGGCTTGCCGTAAAAGCCCTGCCGTAGCCTATGGTTTCGCCTTTTTCTATTGTTCTGATAAGTATTACCTTTGTTTTGAGTGAAAGTACGGGGCGCAGGTCGAGCGGTTTTCTCACCTTGTCGTCTGGGGAACTTAGCACACCGTAGAGCGCTATCCCTGCCCTTACGTAATCGCATTCAAGTTCAGGATAATTTAATAAGCCGTAACTGCTTTGAATGTGGATTTTGGGAAGCGCAAGCCCTGACTGCCCTATGCGGTCGACTGCCTGTCTGAAATTGCTTATCTGCTTTTGTGTGAAAGCGATGTCCTCCGCGTTAAGACTGTCGGAAACACACAAGTGCGAGTATATCCCGCTTATATGTATGTGCTTTAATTTAAAGGTTTTTTCTATGTCACCTGCCTCCCTGTAGTCTATGCCCAGCCTGTGCATGCCTGTGTCGATTTTTATGTGGGCATTTATGCTAATGCCTTGGCTGTCTAACAGACTTGCGTATTTGTAGCTTATCAGCGTCTGGGTGAGCTGATATCTGCGAAGCTCCTTTGCCCTTCTTACGTCTGTATAGCCAAGTATTAGAATTTCCCCGCGAATGCCATAGCGGCGGAGCTCTATTCCCTCATCTATTGTGGCGACGGCGAAAGCTTTTACGCCGATTTTGTTGAGGCACACGGCGGTTTCATACATTCCGTGACCGTATGCCTGAGCTTTGACTACTGCCATAAGCTCGCATTTTTCGGGCATTGCGTTTTTCAGTATTTGGACATTGTGCTTTAGGTTGTCCTGATTGATTTCAAGCCATGTGCGCTGTCCGCGTGCTGTGAGCATATTATCTGCTGGCGCTGCGGCGCTTTTTATCTTTCTACGCTTTACTTTCTGGCATAATAGTGTAAATATCAGTGAAAATACCGCTGAAAAAATGCTCACGGCAAAATAATGTCCGACGCTGTTTTCAATGAATATTTCCTGCGTACCTGTAAGCTTTGCCAAAAGCCGCACTGCTACTATCATCAGCGGGTGGATTATATATACGACAAGCGAAAATGTCCTGAGTGAAGCTTTTCTCTCCCCGCGCCAAAAGGTGAGCAGGCTGAAAAGATAATATGTGCATGGGATAAGGAAAATATACATACTGTCGTGGCGCACAAGTCCTGCACGATGCACGATTATCCCTTCCGCGAGCATAAAAATAAATGAAATCACAAAACCTGCCACATATTTTTTAATCGAAATACTGACACGTCTGTCAGAAATTATTGCCCCAATTGCAATAAAAACAGGAGCGAAAAATATCCCGTTTCGCGTGTAGTCGGACACTTCAAAAATATGGCGGTAAACGCTTTCCGCAAAAGGGATTTTTTGTGATACGCCATAAAGGCTGTCGCCGAAAATGCCTGCTGCGTACAAAAATAGCGTGGCGGCAAATGTCCTTTTTATGCCAAATTTTTTTGTGAGAAACCATACTATTGTGGCTCCTATGATAACTGCAGGGAAATACCAGAGATGATACATTGTGCCGTCAAAGACTATATCCTTTATTATGTTTGGCAAAAGATATTCCGTTGAGAAATAGCCGTTATATATGTTTATTGGTATGTATATTATTATGGAAAAGGCGTAAATTGCAGACATTTTTTTGACGAGCTTTGCCAGTCTGCTGTTGTCCTTTGAGTATGAGGGAGCGAGGAAAAAGCCTGTAGTTGCAAGGAAAAACGGCACGGCAATACGCGCGATTATACGTGTCGCTATCATATCGCATTGTTCGCTGTAGGTTGTGAATATTGAGGTATGTATCGCGACAACAAGGAACGCGGCAACGCATCTGAAATAGTCTATGCCTGTGTATGCTTTGCCTGTGCAGGCGTTATTATTGTCCATCTTTGTTAATCCTCCTTTTGTATGCGCATGTTATTAAATAATTGTGAAATGTGTTCTAAACCGTCCGAATTTAGTCAAAATATATAAAAAATCGGCTAGGTGCAGCAAGCTGCAAGACGCCGCTTATTTTATATATTTTGACTAAATTCTATGTTGTCGAATAGAGTTTCTCAAATGCATAGCGCAAGTTACGACAAAGCCGTCAACGTTGTTTCCCGATATTTCGTAGGCGGGCGCTGCGTCGTCTGTGTGGTAAGGAAGCATTATTTTTGTGTTGCATGCTTTTTCCGATTGAACATAAAATATCTCAAAATGTGTCCTGTCATTGTCGTATTTCAAATGCTCACCGTTAGCCGAAAACCGTTTCAGGTATTCAATATACTCCTCAAACGCAAAATCATTTTCGCTTATTATCACGGAATGAGGAAAGCCCACATATCTGAAATGCCATGGTTCAGGTGCGATTTTTGTTATATTTTCTTTTCCTTTTTGATAGCGTTCGATAAAGCCGTAGTGCGGAGCGACGGCGCGGAATTTTTCGCATATCCCTTCATATGGAAAGTCAGGACATATAAAATCAATATTCTCTTTTTCAATCCCAAGGTCAATCGCAAGACCTGTCTGATGCTCACTGTGATTTGGCAGCGCTACGAATTTTGCTGTAAACTCCGCTCCGTTTTCCTTCAATGAGCCTTTGTATATGTCGGTCTGTTCCTTTTCACTGCGGTAGCCGCTTACAAGCGCAATGCTTTCTTTACATTCAGCAGCTTTAATTCTTCTAAGCGCCTGCCTCAACATTTGCGCCGCCTCAGCCTGCAATAAAACCTGCGGATATTTTTCATTTACAGGCTTAAGGCTTGTGCTTTCGCTGCGCAGAGGAAAATCGCTGTTTACCAAAATCAGATTTCCCTCGTAAATTCCTTCATTTGAAACAAAAATTTCCATTATACATACAAGCCTATAAGCCTGTCCAATACCTGCTCGAAGGACAAGCCTATTCCTTTCATCATATTCGGATATCTGCTGTGTGAGGTAAAGCCAGGAATAGTGTTGACCTCGTTAAATACAATTTCGCCCGTCGGTGTCAGGAACATATCAACTCTTGCAAAACCCGAACAACCAAGCGTCCTGTAAATTATCTTCGCCGTTTCCTGTATTCGTCTTTCCGTCGCAGCGTCTATCCTTGCGGGCATATGGATTTTCGAGGTTCTGAGCGTATATTTTTCCGTGTAGTCAAAAAATCCGCTGGAAAGCTCTATCTCATCAACTCTGCCTACCGTCAGAATGTCTTTACCCAAGACGGCGCAGCCTACTTCAAAACCGTCAATGTTCTCCTCTATTATGACATTCGTGTCATATTCAAGGGCAAACTGTATGGCTGGGATAAGCTCTGTTTCCGTCTGAACTTTAGTAATGCCGAATGATGAACCTGAACGTATCGGTTTTACAAAAAGTGGATATTTCAACTTATTTGTAAGCGTTGCAATATTTGGCAGGTCACTCTTTGTCGCTATCACTGAATTGGGCGTGAGAATACCCGCCGCCCTAACAAGCCTATGCGCCCTGTCTTTGTCCATGCAGAGTGCCGACGAAAGCGTTCCGCAGCCTACCACCTCTATCCCCGCAAGCTCAAACATCCCCTGCACTGTACCGTCCTCGCCGTTTCTGCCATGAAGCACTGGAAACGCCAAATCAACATGATGCATATTTGTGACATATCTGTCATTTTTGTCAAACTCAACTATCCCTCTCAGCCTTCTGCTCTGCGATACCGCGATTGGGTAAAGGTTCTGCTCATCGGCAATCCATAAATTGTTTTCTATTTTTTCAAGATTTCCGCTGTAGCGATACCATTCGCCCTGTCGTGTTATTCCGATTGGAAAAACGTCGTACTTGTCGCTGTTCAAAGCCTTCAACACGGCATACGCCGACTGCAGCGAAACTTCATACTCTGTCGAGCTGCCACCAAAAATTACTGCTATTTGTTTCTTTTTCATTGTTGCTCCTTTTTCATATATAAATATTTTGTAAGCATCTGCGAAACCCTATTCGACAACGTAGAATTTAGGCAAAATATATAAAATAAGCGGCGTCTTGCAGCTTGCTGCACCATGTACTTACAGTACATTGACGCGATTTTTATATATTTTGACTAAATTCGGACGGTTGAGAACACATTCCACAATTACCTAATATGAATATTTTGAAGCAAAAAACGGTAATTAACAAAAAAACGCCCTTTGCCTTGACACAATGATTGTATCAAAGTAAAGGGCGCTGTTTTTTCGTTTTGTCATACAGCTTTCATACGTTTTTGTGATTAATTTCTTACGATTTTCTTACAAAGAAGGTATCTCCACCTCAAACTCCACCATATCATCATAGCTTTTTGCCATAATCGTGCCGTTATGCAGCTCTACTATCTGCTTTGCAATGGCAAGTCCAAGTCCTGCGCCACCGCTTTGCGTGCCTCTTGATGCGTCAAGCCTGTAAAACTGTTCAAATATCCGCTCAAGCTTTTCCTGCGGTATAGTCCTTCCGTAATTTGTGAATTTTATGCTCAGATTACTTTCCTTTTGGGAAACTGAAATGTATATCGCGCTGTCGCGTTCGCTGTAATTTACCGCATTGCGCAGAAGATTGTCAAACACGCGCTGCAGCTTGTCCACGTCGCAGCTTATCATTATGCCACGCTCCGCCACAAGACGGCATTTAAGGCTTTTCTCTGCAAGCATCGGCTCAAACTCGGACACTAACTGTTCAAGCATTCGTGTCAAATTCACGTGACTGTATTCGAGCGTCAGGCTTGACAGATTGTAGCGCGTTATCTCAAAAAATTCGTTTATCAAGTCTTCAAGCCGAAGCGCCTTTTCAAGCGAAATGCCAAGATACTTTTCCCTAAGCTCCTCTGAAATCTGCTTTTCGTCTTTTAACAGCGTCAAATAACCGATTATCGACGTGAGCGGGGTTTTGAGGTCGTGCGCAAGATATACCACCAAATCATTTTTGCGCTGCTCCGCTATCTGCGACGTGAGCTTTCTCTGCTCCAGCGTATGCTTTATCTGGTTGATTTTCTTTTCAGTGGCTGAAAGCTCCTGCGAAAGTATGATGTCGCCTGAATTTTCCTCTATCAGCGCGTCTATGCCGCGGTTTATCTCGCCAAAATATTTTGTAAATCTGTTTAGATATATCCACATCATCACGGCAAATGCGCAAAGCATTGATGCCCCGATTATCGGCTCTGCGTTATCTCTTATCACATGCCTGTATATGACAAGTGCCGTGTCATAGTCATGCACCACAAAGCGGTCAAGAAATGTGACTACCCAGTTTGCCAGACGTCCGCTGAACACCAGATTATACAGGCTTATTATGAATATCACCGCGCCAAACATCATAGCAATCGTAAGTATAAAAAGTTTTGTCTTTAACTGCCCGTAGCCGCTGTTTTTGTATTTGTCCGTTTTCCTGCGGCTCTTTATCTTTTCAATAAGCTTATTCAATTTTGTACCCCACTCCCCACACTGTTTTTACGAATTTAGGCTTGCGCGGGGGCTCGCCGAGCTTTTCGCGAAGCCTGCCAATATGCGCCATTACCGTGTTGTTGCTGTCGATGAATTTTTCGCCCCAGACATTTTCAAACAGCTCCTCCGAGGAAATGACGCGCCCCCTGTTCTCGCACAGATACCATAGGATTGAAAATTCTATCGGCGTGAGCGCAATTTCTTTTCCGTACAGCGTACATTGGTGGGTGCTTTTGTTTATTATGAGCCCGTTTATGTCGTATTCCGTTTCCCGCATTGTGCCGTCTGCCTGCGCCTTGCCGTTATTTATATCCGATATGCCGCCCGCGCCTGCCGCATTGTTATACCGAGTATAGCGGCGCAGCTGTGTTTTGACGCGCGCCGTCACTTCAAGCGGGTTAAACGGCTTTGTTATGTAGTCGTCCGCGCCGATTGTCAACCCCATTATCTTATCCGTATCCTCTGACTTTGCCGTGAGCATTATCACGGGGTAAAAATGCTTTTCCCTGATTTTCTGCAGAAGCGTAAAGCCGTCTATGTCGGGAAGCATTATGTCAAGTATCGCAAGGTCGGGACTTTGCGCGCTGATATATGCCAGCGCGTCAGCGCCGTTGTAAAACTTATGCACTGTGTAGCCGTCATTTATCAGATACAGCTCTATCAGGTCGGCTATTTCCTTTTCGTCGTCCACTATCATAATGTTGGCTGCCATATGTGATTTATCCCCCGTCCGTTAATATTTTTCATAAAAACCTCTGAATTAATCAGCATTTTCATAAATAAACCATACAGCAATTATAGCATTATTTCATATAAAAGCATACCTTAAATTTCCCAAAACGCGTGACATTTCCAAAATATAGAGTTATAATATTACCACAAAAATCAAGCAAGTAAAAGGAGAATTTATCATGCACACATTTCAACCGTATCCAATCGAGGAATTGGAATTTAATCCATTTGAGAAAATCGGCAAGGACTGGGGACTTGTATCGGCTGGTTCAAAGCAGAAGGCAAACACTATGGCCGTAAACTGGGGCGGCTTGGGCGTGCTCTGGGGCAAAAATGTAGTATTTATCTTTATCCGCGACTCACGATATACAAAGGAATTTATCGACGCGGGAGACTTTTTCTCCGTTTCGTTCATGGACAAAAATTACCGCGACGCGCTAAACTACTGCGGCTCACATTCGGGCAGGGACGAGGATAAGGTCGCAAACGCAGGGCTCACATGGGCTTACAAGCACTCAATCCCTTACATAGATGAGGGCAATTTCATACTTCTATGCCAGAAGCTCGCCGCAATGAAGATTACAGACGACTCATTTATCTCGCCTGAAATAAAAAAATGGTATGCAGACGGCGATATGCATACCATGTATGTCGGCGAGATATTGGAGATTATGGCTAGATAACCATAGACAGCGCAAATACAGTAATATTAGCCGCCATGTGAAAAACCACAGGCGCGGCAAAACACTTTTCCTTCTCATAGCAAAGCGCAATCAGCATTCCCATGCACGTACCGTACAAAAACTGCGGCAGATTGGCATGAAACGCGCCGAAAATCAATGCCGTGACTACGATACTGCGCGGAATGCTGTAAAAGCGCTTCATTCTGTTATACGTCACACCCCTGAAAACAAGTTCCTCCGCAAACGGCGCTATTATCCCGTACAAAACAATCCCCAGCCACAGCGGCACTGAATACTGTATCTGCTCGACATTGGCATATCTTTCTGAGACGCTTTGAAAAAGCTCCAGTCCATACGAAACTGCAGCATTGAGCGCAATGCTTGAAACCGCTCCAAAAATCGCGCATACCGCAAGCCCCAAGGCGTTTACTTTTTCATATCCCAAAAATCCGTTTTTCATATACGCTGCAAACTGCCTCGCCATTCCCGCGTCAATGTCTACTTCTCCCGAAACCGCAGCCTCCTTCAAAAAATCACCCACAAGAAATATCACGCCGACTAACGACGCTATGCCGTTTATCACAGCGTTTATCTGATTATAATTCTGGCTCACAAACTCCGCTGCGCCGCCAAGCGGAACTGACACTACTGTCATAACCAAAAGCAGCTGCACAAGCGTTTTCACAAGCATATATATGACAAGCGGCTTTAAAATATAGTACGCCTTCTGAAAAAATGTCGTGCGCTTTTGCGTTATCTTTACTTCTTTTCTCTTTCTCTGCATTTATGCTCCAATCCCTTCATACCGCCATTAAAAATCCCTCAAGCTCCTCCACCGTAGCGGCAATATAATCCGCTCCCGCCTTTTCAAGCTCATCTCCCTGCGCATACCCAAAGGAAACTCCCACGCCTGCCAGTCCAAAAGCCTTCGCGCCCTCAATGTCAAATTTCCTGTCGCCTACCATTGCCGTTGCCTTTCTTTTTTCCGAAATTTCATCATCTGTACAGCCATTCCAAAGCTGCCTGAGCGCCTCCTCGACGACTTCTTCTTTTCTGCTGCGCCTGCCGTCCATCTCGCTGCCCACAATGCAGTCAAAATACTCCTTTATCCCAAAATGAACAAGTATCCGCTCCACAAGCTCTGTCGGCTTGCTTGAAGCGATTGCAAGCTTTTTCCCGCTTTCATGCAGACGCTCCAGCATTTCTGGAATATGCGGATAAATCTCGTTTTCAAAAATCCCTGTTACCACAAAACGCTCCCTGTATTTTTCCACCGCGCGCAATGCGTCAGCCTCGCTAAATCCATAGAAATCCATAAAGCTTTCCTTTAGCGGCGGACCTATAAACGGTTCCAGCCTGTCAAGGTCAGGCTCATCAATTCCAAAGTCCGCCAGCGCGTACTGCACGGACTTTGTTATCCCCTCCTTGGGATCAGTAAGCGTTCCATCTAAGTCAAACAAAATATATTCAAACATAACCTTCCCCTATCCTCTTTTAAATCAAACTCTTTTTTATGCTTTCCTTTTTACATTCACACCAAAATCTCTTTTTTCAGCGCAAACGAATACAGATACCGCTCCTTAACCCGCTGCCCTGTTATCTGCTCCAGCGCAAGCTGATAATAGTCAAGCTGCGCCTTATAGCGCGCAATCAGCTCCTCATCGCTGTCAACCCTGTCCGTTTTGTAGTCGGCAAGCACTATTCCGTCACTCTCATAAAAGAACACGTCAATGACGCCCTGCACCAGCACAGTCTCGTCAGCGGGATAACGCTCATTTAGCCTGTCAGCGGGTATTCCAAGCACAAACGGCTGCTCCTTGAAAAGGGCTCCCGCGCGGTTTGCAGCTATCATGCGCTGCGCAAGCGGGGTTTTCAAAAAGTCAATTATCCTGCCGATTTTTACACACTCAAGCTCCACCTGAGATACTCTGCCCTCCGAAATCCATAAATTACGCTCACGCCTAACTACGTCATATAAACGCTTTTCTGCGCTTTCAATATCCTCCGCGCCACTGTCATATGCAAGCCCCTCGCCAAAGGACAAAAGCTCCATGCTCTTATGCACAGCGTTCCCGTATCGTGCGCCGCCTGTCTCCTGCTCTGCTTTTTCTTTATCCTCTGTTTCAAGCCTGAACCTTGGCACATAGCTTTCCTTTGGCATTTTGACAAGCTCATCTGCCTCCGTGTCAGCCTCATCATAGGCAGCGCGTTTAAGCTCGGAAACTGTAGTCTTTACTTTTAATCCTTCTAGCTGCGCATGCGGATATTGGTACTGCAGCCTCTCCTCCAAAAGTTGTGAAAGCCCTACATCTGCATATTTATGCGCCTCGTCAAGCTGCGCCTCCAAGAACATATCCTTGCCCAGCTCCTTTAGCTGCTCAGCTGCCGTGTCCACCTTCTCATATACCGCCAGCTTTATCTGCACATTCTCATACGGCAGCGAATATCCCCCGCGCCGCCCCTCGGCAAATTCGTCTATGCATTTGTGCCGTATAAGTGACATCAGTGTCATATCCATATATGAGTTTGCCGCCATTATCGCGGAATACGGCAGCTTTTGCCCGCTTTCAAGCATTATATGGCTGTATGAGGAAAGCTTTTTTTCAAGGTCTTCGACGTAGCCTGTCAAAATCAGCTTTTCCTTCGCCCTCGTGAGCGCGACATAGAACACGCGCATATCCTCCCCCCGCGTGTCCTCCTTCATTTTATGCGCAACCGTGTTTTTTCTGAGCGTCTTTGACTTCACGCGCATCACGGGATTTATGTAGTCTACGCCTATGCCAAGCTCCGCGTCCATAATTATACTCTGCCGCATATCCATCTGATTAAACTGCTTGGAAAGTCCGCACACAAAACAGATAGGAAACTCCAAGCCCTTGCTCTTGTGAATTGTCATTATGCGCACGACATCAGCATTCTCGTCAAGTATGTTTGCCTCGCCAAAATCAACCTCCTGCTCCTGCATGGTTTCCAGATACCTTATAAAATGAAACAGCCCGTAAAAGCTTGTCTTCTGGAATGCCCCCGCCTTTTCAAGCAAAAGCTCAAGATTGGCTCTCCTCTGGTCGCCCCCAGGCAGCGCGCCGACAAACATATCGTAGCCCATAATGCGTATCAGCTGCTGTATCAGCTCCTTTATCGGCATATATGACGCCATGGCGCGGAATTTATCTATTGTTTCGAGCAGCCTCGAAAGCTTTTCAATATACTTTTTTTCTGCTTCAGCCGCCTGCCCTTTGTCACCGCCGAGCGTCTGTAAATAGAGCTTAACCTGCTCATATAAATACAGCTTTTTATTTTCAGCGCGGCTTTTTGCATAGCAGCTTATCCTTGCTATTTCCTCCTCGGAAAAATTAAAATACGGCAGCTTCATCACGCCGAAAAATGGTATGTCCTGCAGCGGATTGTCCAGCACGCGCAGGAAATTTACAATCCCCTGTATCTCGAGCGTCTCAAAATAGCCCGTTCTGCTTGTGACATGCACAGGTATTCCGCGCTCGGACAATATGCGCCTGAAATCCTCGTCCCAGCCTGCAGTCGCCCTAAACAAAAGCACTATGTCCGAATACCTTGCGGGGCGCAGCTTACCTGTCTCCGCGTCAGTCACTGGAAAGCTTCCCACAAGCTCTTTTATCCGTGAAGCGACAAGCATAGCCTCCTTCTCTTTTTCCGTGTATTCCTGCGCGCTGTCCGCATTGTCCTCCGCATCAGGCGATGCAATCAGCAGCTCCGTCTGATAAATGTTATCCTCATTGCCGTTGTCTGATTGGGGATATGGGTATTCCGCTCCCGCGCTAAGCGCCGCCTTGTCGTCATATTCCACATTGCCAATCTGTTTTTTCATAAGCTGCCCGCATATGAAATTCACAGAGTCCGTGACCTCCCTGCGGCTTCTGAAATTCGTGCTCAAATCTATTCTTGTGCAGCCGTCAGTATTTGTGACATATGTGTCATATTTCTCCATAAAAATCTCAGGGCGCGCCAGACGGAACTTGTATATGCTCTGCTTTATGTCGCCTACCATAAATCGGTTGTAATGTCCCTTCTCCTCGCCCGATATGCATTTGAGCAGAAGCTCCTGAACCTCGTTTGAATCCTGGTACTCGTCAATCATTATCTCAGAGAAATAATCCTGCAGTTCCAGCGCCGTACCTCTGGGCGTGATTTTTCCGTTTTCGTCCTTCTCTACAAGTATCTGCAGCGCAAGATGCTCCATATCCGAAAAATCCACGATATTTTTGTCGCGCTTTTCCTTGTCCAGCCTGCGCTTATATTCTAAGGTAAGCAAAACAAGCTCCGAAACTGCCTTGTCACACTCCGCCATGCTCTCTACAATACCCTCCGGCGGAACAATAAACATATTTTTTTTCAGGTCACTAATGCTCTTTTTTACATCATCGCGGATTGACTTTACCGCCTCCTTTAATCCCTCGTCAACCCCTTCTCCTTTTTTGGAGGAAAGCCTTGTAAACGCCGCCTCATTAAAAAGAGCATACATCTCTGAATAGCTTTTGCCTGTTTCGAGCTTCCTTATCATTTCCAAATCGGACCGCAGATTTTCCGCATATTGCGCAGGGCCACCCACACCAGCTGCTATTTTCTGCGCCTTGCCAATCTGTTCCTCACATTCGCAAAGCACGGTGTTCATATACGACACCATATATTGGAACCATTTTTTTTCAGACAAACCGTCCGCGTCGTCAAGCTTATAGTCCCCAAGCCTATCGTTAAGCCACTCCTCGGGAAAAGGATAGCTTATCGAAAAATGATAGAGCCTCAGTATCGCCTCCTCTATCCGCTTTTCGTCTGTACCCGTGCTGTAGCACTCGACAAAGTTCAAAAAGCTTTCAGTCGGTTCGGCGTGCATATCCTCCAAAAGCTTAGCCAGCACGTCGCTTTCCAACAGCTTTATCTCTCCCTCGTCCGCCACGCGAAAAGAGGGGTCAATCCCTATCTCATTGAAGTTGTTCCTTATGATGAAAAGGCAAAAAGAGTCAATGGTCGTAATCTGCGCGTTATGTATGAGCGCCGCCTGCCTCTGCAGGTGCTCATTTTCAGGCTCCGCCTCAAGCCGCTTTGTGACTGCGGCGGATATGCGCTCCCTCATCTGCGCCGCAGCAGCAGAGGTAAATGTCACAATGAGAAGTCTGTCGATATCCACGGGATTCTCGCTATCCGTAATCATCTGTATAATGCGCTCAACAAGCACAGCCGTCTTGCCGCTGCCTGCCGCTGCCGATACGAGGATATTTTTCCCGCGCGTATCTATGACACTTTGCTGCTCATCAGTAAATTTAATTGCCATCGACTTCCTCCTTTATGCGTTCCAGCGCCGCTTCCTGAGACATACTCTCCAAGTGTCGCACCAGCCTGCTGCCAAGCCTTTTGTCAAAACCGCAAACACTGCTGTACGCGCAATATGTGCAGGCACTTGCTCCGTCCTGCTCATACGGATTGAGCCCAATGCTGCCATCGAGCATATCCGTGCCAAGCTCCTTTATCTTGTGGCTTACAAAATCCGACACTTTATCAAAATCATCATTTGAGAGTATCGACGAGTTCTGCGCATAGCTCCCGTCACTCTTTTTTGAAACGGGAATAATTGACGACTTGCCCTCAAACTCACTGTCGAGAAGACGTATTATCTCCTCGTCATCGCTCACCATTCCTGTCATTTTTAGCTTTTCCATTATCTCGGCCTCTATCGCTTTTGCATCGGGATTTCCCTTGTCTGTTTCGACTAACGGGTCGCTTACATGGTAGTAAAGCATAGCCGCCGGAATGACATGTGTGTCAGGATTTTTCTTTTTCTGCACTTCCATAGCCGCGTTCATATACACGACAAGCTGCAGCTGCAAACCATAATAGAGCGCCGCCAAGTCAAATTTTCTTGTGCCTGATTTGTAGTCAATCACCTTTACATATATCTTGTCGTCTTTTCTGCAGGTATCCACGCGGTCTATCCTGCCAATCAGATGCAGCTTTTCCTCATCTGAAAGCGATATATTTACAGAGTCCAAATCCGAGATTGTCTGGAATGACATCTCAAAGCTTTCAGGCGTAAACGCGCCTTTTTTCAATTGATACTGTAAGGTCTGTACCGTCCTGTTCAGTATTCTCTGCATACGCGTTATCATGTATTCGTTTCGCTTGCTGCTGTAGAGGACCGTCCCGCCATATGAGGCGGCATAGCTTTCAAGGCATTCTCTCACAAGCCTCTCGCCAAGCTCGCTTGAAAAGTCAAGCCATGTATAGCCCTCGGCGGCAAGCCTGTCAGAAAAGCTCTCCAATACCGCATGAAAAACATTTCCTATGTCGACACTCTCAAAGCTGTATTTGTCACGTTCCTCCAGCGTCAAGCCGTATTGCAGAAAATGCGCATAGGCGCAGGCGGCAAATTTTTCCAAACGGCTCACGCTGTTTTTAATCACCTGACCGTACAGCAGTCTTGCAAGTTCTTTTGGCAGTTTCAAACCATCGGCGCTCTTTATGTATGAAAAAGCCGCGCGCCTCATCTGCTCTACAATCGGAGCATACTTTTCATTTCTGACATATGTGTCATAAAGTGTAAAGAACAGCCTGTTTTGCCCGGCAGCCTCACGCGACGCATAACCGCGCATAAGCTCCACCAAATAAGTCAAACCATCCACAGGCGAATTTATCTGCTCCTCTATCGGGCGAAGCTCCGGCTTTTCGATTTCAAGCCGTGAAAAAAGCTTCGATACCACACTTATAAGATATGCGGGACTTATGCTTTTTCCCTCACTGTCAACCTTGGAATACGACAGAAACAAAAGCTCAGAGGGCTTTGTCATATTTATGTACAGGTAAAGCCGCTGTATATACATCTTCTGCCGCGGAGTGGGCGCAAGCTCAAACTCTGACGCCTGCAGAAATTCCCTGTCAATGTCGGAAATTATCCCGCCGCTGCCGCCGCTTTTGGGTATCACGCCGTCATTTACGCCGATAAAGAACAGCGCCTTAATATCGCAGAGCCGCGTGCGCTCAATGTCGCCAATCACAACCTTGTCCACGTTCTGCGGTATCGTACCCACCTTTATCTCGCTAAAGCCCGCGTCAAGGATATCGGCAAACTCCTTTATTTCAAGCTCCTCATCGCCAAGCAGCGCGTCTATCTGCTCCAAAAGTTCCATGACAAGCCTGTAAATCTGCTCATACTCCTTTGCGCGCACTAAGTCACCATCTTTTTCAAACTGTTCAGCATATTTGTCAAGCTTTTCCTCAATACCCGCTTTCACTATAAACTCATAGAGCGCGCCGACAAGCTCGCTTCCCTTTGCTTTTTTAATCATAAGCGGCGCAATGCACTCGACAAGCCTTTCCCTGAGCCTGTCCAGCGCCTCAAGCTCATCAGCCTCCTCGTCCTGCCTGTTCATGCGCCTTGTAAAGCGGTTTGTCCATGCCTTTTTGCCGCGTATACCCATGGTAAGACAGTAATTTTCCAAGCGGTCCGTCTCCTCGGAGGTAATTTCCGAAAGCCCGCACCTAAGAAAGTGAAATACCGCCTCATACGAGTATTCCTGAATGACAATCAGCAGCGCACTCCTTATAAACTCAACAAACGGATTGAGCACCAGCTTGTTTGTCCTGTCAAGGAAAATTGGTATGTCAAAATGCTCAAAGCACTCCTGCGCCAAAAAGCCGTACCGTTCCATGTCGCCCGTGACTACGGCAATATCACGATAGCAGTATCCCTTTTCGCGCACAAGCTCATTTATTTTCAGGCACACCTGCCTAAGCTCCTCCTTGGGGTTAGACGCCTCAAAAATCCTGATGCTCTCCTGCGGTTCGTCAAAGACCTTGTAAGGATACCTGAAAAGCTCACGCTCCAGATGTGCAAGCCCTGCATTGCTTTTATAGCGGTAAGCTGTTTCCGATGAGATTACCACGTCAGTCTCGCGTACAGCCCCCGCTTCCCTGCAAAGCCTGTCCAAATCGCGCATTGTTTTTTTGCTCAGGTGAAAAAGCTTCTGCTCGCAGTCAAGCACATACGGATTTTCACGCGTATCCATCGTGACAGTAACAATCACTTCCGACGCAAGTGTCATAAGCTGCTGTATAACTCTGTTCTGCACAGGCGTAAAACCCGTAAAGCCGTCAAAGACAATCACGCTGTCCTTTATCATCCTCGACTTGGGCAGAGCGCGCCTCAGCAAATCCAGCGTTTCCTCCGTCGTAATGTATTTCTCATCAATATATTTCAAAAAGCCATTATACAAGGTATGCAAATCCCTTAGCTTATATGCAAGCGCACCGCGGCTTGAGGCATACTCGCAAAGCTTTTCCACATCAGCCGGATTAAGTCCGTACTGCATAAACTCCGACAGCGCTGACTTGACCTCGTGTATGTAGCCAAGCCGCCTGACATTTCGGCGCATCACTGTAAGCTCCCCCTCAAGCTCCGCCGCCACACGCCTGAGCACAAGGCTCTTGCCCGTATCGTCAAGCACGGGCTTTTCCCCGCCGCCGACCTCCTCAAAAATCCTATGCGAAAGCCGCCCGAAGCTTAGCACATCAATATTCATAATGCCCTTGCGAGGGTGTCTTTTTACCATTTCAAGCTGCGTCTGCATAGTAAACTGGTCCGGCACCACAATAAGATAATTCCTGCGCACATTCGCCTGCGCCTCCTCAATTACCATATTATAGACCTGCCAACTCTTTCCGGCTCCCGAAGCCCCTATATAAAACCTCAATCCCATAACGTGCCCCTCATTGAAATTTTAAACGATTTCTTTTTTATTTTGTTTTAGTCTAGCATAATTACACAAAAAATGGTAGAGTAAAAGCGAGGATTATTTTTAGGAGGTCTTAAGACATGAGTGACACATCGCACAATATTTCAGTATTTGAACGCAGAAAAGACGTTCCAAAGGAATGCACATGGGCTACAGAGGATTTATACGCCTCTGATGATGAGTGGAAATCCGAGCTTGACAGGCTAAAGGAGCTCCCCGCCAAGCTTGAGGCTTTTCAGGGCACACTTTCAAAGAACGCCGAACAGCTTCTCAAATTTTTACAATTTCAAGACGAAATTTCGGTAACTCTCGACCGATTTGCCAACTATTCAATGCGAAAGGCAGACGAGGACACCAAAAACACTGTTTACCAAGGCTTCAAAGACCAGACAAACGGTATCTATGTCGCTATTTCCTCCGCTCTTGCTTTCGCGGAGCCTGAGATACTTTCCATAGATGACAGCACGCTTGAGCGTTTTTTTGCGGATAAGCCCGAGCTTAACGTCTACAGACGATATATAAACGACATACGCCGCAAACGTGCGCATATTCTTACAAACGCGGAGGAAAGAATACTTGCTGCGGCGGGCGACCTCGCGCAAGCACCTGACAATATTTTTGGTCTGCTAAATGACGCTGATATGACATTTGATTCAGTAACTGATATAGAGGGCAACCGCCATGCCGTGACGCATGCAAGCTTTATCAAGCTGCAGCAAAATCCTGACAGGAGTGTCAGAAAGGCCGCTATGGAATCTCTTTACAAGACTTATAAAAATCACAAAAACACCTCCGCAGCGCTTTTATCCGCGCAGATGAAACAGCTTAAATTTTTTGCCTCTATGCGAAATTATGACAGTGCTTTGAGTGCCGCGCTCGATACCACAAATGTTGACCCTGCCGTGTATTACAACCTTATTGAGACAGTCCACGAAAATATGGATTTCATGTACCGATATGTGCATCTGAGGAAAAAACTTCTACGTGTCGACGAGCTTCACATGTATGACCTCTATGCGCCTATGGTGCCAAATGTTGAAACGACTGTTTCCTACGATAAGGCTAAACAAAATATACGCAAGGCGCTTTCCGTTCTTGGCGAGGATTATGTCGCTTTGCTTGATGAGGGATTTAATAACCGTTGGATTGACGTTTATGAAAATGACGGCAAGCGCAGCGGCGCATACTCAAGCGGCGCAAGAATTCATCCGTACGTACTGCTCAATTACAACAACACTCTTGACAGCGAATTTACTCTGGCACACGAGATGGGACACGCTATCCATTCATACCTTTCAAACAAAAACCAGCCCGTTATTGATTCAGACTATGTAATTTTTGTGGCTGAAGTGGCTTCCACTTGCAACGAAGCGCTTTTGATGCAGTATCTCTTAAAGAATACGACAAATAAAAAAGAGCGCGCCTACCTGATAAACTATTTTCTCGAACAGTTTAGGACTACACTTTACAGGCAGACTATGTTTGCGGAGTTTGAGCTAAAAATGAGCGAGCTGGTTCAAAAGGGCGAGAGCGTTAATTCCGAAACCGCATGCAGCGTCTATTATGATTTGCTAAAGCTTTATTTCGGAGATGATATCGTGATTGATTCCCAACTAAAGCTTGAATGGGCGCGTATTCCACATTTTTACTATAATTTTTACGTGTACCAATACGCTACGGGCTTTTCGGCGGCAATTGCGCTGTCGCAAAAGATGCTTAGGGAGGGCGAGCCTGCGATTAAAGCGTATAAGGAAAAATTTTTGAGCGCAGGCTGCTCTAAAGACCCTGTAGCGATATTAAAAGACGCGGGAGTTGATATGTCTACCAAAGCGCCTATTGAGGAGGCGTTAAAGCTGTTTGACGGGCTGATTGATGAGATGGAGGAGTTGATGAATTAGTACTACAGTTTTTCTTGAAATGACCCATGCAATAGCAAAACCAAAAATCAGGGTCAGGACAGATACCCATACAAGCTGAAGCCGCAATATCCGGACTGTCCCGCCTACCGTACCTAAGGGCATACTGACATAAAGAATATTTCCGCTGCCCAGAACGTTTCCCGCCACATAAGCCGTGTCGTCCTCCGTGACAAAGGCTACACTGTTTGAATCTGCACTATTATTCCAATCACGAACGGCATCGTTTAAACTCAGACTCCTGCAACGTTCACTTTGCCGACACAAACCGCTTTGGGTCCTTCAAAATCCTTTTCCGTCTGCATTTCTTTTGAAAATACAAGGTGCTTCTGCGCTTCTAATATGTTGCCGTTGATAGATCCGCCCGTTATCGGCGTCACTTTTTCACCATCGTACAAAAATGCAAGGCGAATTTCACCGCCAAAATTTCCGGTCTCTGCACTCATCTGAAAATCTGAAAAATTCACGACTTCCAAATACGGCTCAGACCGCATTTCTGACAAAGATACCGTTCCCGCCGGAATTTTTCGCCCGCCAAACTGACCGGTCGGCTCTATGCCGAGATATTGCGCGAACCGATTTCCACCGTGTATCAGCATAAGCTTTCCGTCCTTCACAAGTTCGCGGTCACGCATCGGGATTCCCTCATTGCTGAACGGCACAACCGCTTTCAGCGTCATATTAATGCGGTCATTTTCCACCTCGCCGCCCTGTACGTCGCAGCCAACCGAAAATGTAGAATATTTCGGATAGATCATGCCCGAAGATGAGCGGCTGACATAATACGACATCAGCTCGTCCACGTTTGCGCCCGTTAAGATCACGCGGTATTCCCCTGATGGGCAAGCCGCCGTTGCCTTGGCGCGCGCTTCTGTCATCGCGATTGCTTCCCGCACCTTGGCTATGAGCGCGTCCGGTTTCCAGTCAGTGTAGGCAAAATCCTGATATGTCTCAACATCCTGACCCGCGACGCATTGCACGACAAACTCACCTTGCAGACGGCTCTTGCGATACGCCACGTCCACACCGTTTGAACTAACTATCCGCACAGTGCTATGATGTGCGAAAATCTCTGCCGAATTAATGAAAACGTCGCTGCGCACGTCTTCCGCAAACAGCGCCTCGGTACAGCTTTGTACGATTTCTTTCAATGTCATGCCTGAAAGCGAACCGCCGGCCTCCACAAGCTCATGGCGGCTGCCCTGATACAAGTCGTAATATTTATTTTTCACAAATCCTGCCGCATAATATGCGTCACGGAACATTTTACACAGTTCCTCCGGCGTCCGGCTGTCATCGACTTCAACGCTCGACACGCCTCGAAAACGGTCTTCTCCTTCCGAAAATACCCGATAAATGGCGACTGTCGCCGTATTTTTCTTTTTGCACCGCTGCATATTCAGTTGTTTTTTCACAAAAAACAGCTCAGCCGTCTCCTCCTGCGTCTGAGTGATGCAGTAGGACTCAATGCCGCATTGCCCGAGTGCGGCTAAAATCTTATCTATCATTATTGTTCGCTCCATTTCTGCCCATAAGCCCGCGTCAAAGCGGCGCAAATGCGCGTTTTTGTCATCCAAGCCGAATTCTCGCCTTGATATACGGACCACCGTCCGAAATTTTCACTAACTCCTTGTAACCCTTGCCGCAAAATCCGGTTCCGCCAAGCTTCACATTCTCCGACATCATCGTGATGGATTTCAAAAGATCCGGCACATATCCTGTCAGCACGATAGGCGAGTAAATCTTCCCTGTCAGCTTTCCGTCTTTAATTTCCCGCGCGATGCTCACCATACACTGGATGCCCCAGTTTTTCGGGTCTTCCATGCCGCTTAACGGTTCTTCAAGCAAAAATCCATACGAAATCGACGCAATCATATCTTCAATCTTGTCCCTGCCCGCCTCGAAAAACGTGTTTGTCATGCGCGTGTACGCTTTGCGCTGCCAGCTTTCGCGCCGTCCGTTCCCGGTCGGGACCGTTCCAAGGCTCATAGCAGACTGCGCATCACTGATACCCGCTTTTAAAATGCCATGGTCAATGATAAGCGTATCTTTCGCAATCACGCCCTCATCGTCAAAAAAGTATGTCGCGACTTCCTTCGCGGCTATCGCCCCGTCATGCATATTTACAAGTTCCGACGCAATCGGCTTGCCTATATACTGCTTTGCCAATGCGCGGTCTTTCACAAACATATCCATCTCCACGCCGTGGCCGAATGCTTCGTGTGCAATTATTCCAGTCGTATCCGGATCGCAGATGCAGTCATACTCTCCCGGCGGCATCGGCTCGCTCGAAAGCAGGTCGATTGCCGTCTGCGCGATTTTGTCGGTATTTTCTTTCAAGCTTCCCATCAATTCCGCTCCGCCAAGCACGGAAAAGCCGCGGTAGCTGGTTTTTATTTCCTCTCCGCGCGTCGCCATCGCAAGCATCGCGCCGCTCATCCATAACATGTTCTGCTCCATATCGCGGTTTTTTGAAATGAACAGCTTGCTGATACGCTGCCAGTTCGCCACAACATGGTAATCCAAAATTTTATCGCTGTACGCACGCCCGCGCTCGCTCAAACGGACAAGCTCGGCAATTATCTTTTCGTCCCCGTATTCTTCCGGGTCAATCTCATAATCCGTGCTCTTTGCAAACACTACCGGTTCGTCCGACAACATTGAAAAACAACTTTTCCTGATGTTTTCCGGCAGTCCCTCAGAAAGCGGTATAAGTTCGTTTTTGATATGAGAAACAATATCCTCAATTAAATCCTCCGACAGTTCATTGAACGAATATTCCGCATAGCTTTTGCCGTCGAATACCTTCACTACGAACCCTCGACCGCTCAACATATCGTCCATCTCAGCGCCGATGCTCGTCTTGTTCACCCTGTAGTTTTTCGCCACGGAATCCTGCGCCAAAATCGACGCATACGGAAATTCCTCAAGCAGCCTGTCACGCAGCTTTATCAAAATCGGCTTGACTCGCTTGAGATAATAGCTTGATCGTACTTTCATTTTAACCTCCATTAAATCTCGGCTCCCCGCCTGTTTTAATATTTTCTTCTCTATGTAGCTTACACCTGATTTTAAGGAAAAGTCAATATACAAAAACCCTCTTTCTTTTTATGCCATTTCGCCCGCAGCCACAGACTTAGTCTCAGACTCTTCCGCCATCTTTTTCCACGCCTGATAATGAAGCTTGTCCGTAAATACTATTACGCCGTCTAAATCAAAAATAACTGCTTTTAATCCCATTTTTTATGCTTTTTGTTCAGCCCATTTCCTATCGGTACTCCGCAAGGCAGTTTCCACAGGGCTGATACCCCTTCTCTTTCAGTTCCTGAATAGTTCCGGTATATTCCTCTTTATTATGCTCTGCCATGCTGCTTACGCTCGAACAGTCCGGCAGGTGGATTTTTTTTGAGTTTGTGTTAAGTATGTATTCTCTGACTTTTGTTTCTCCCGAATTTTCCTCACCTTCATCACTTTTAATGGCCTCCTGCTGCTTATTTTCGTCAGGCGTTTCCGCTCTGCGACTTTCACCGTCGGCATAATCTATCTCAATTCCAGGCTGAACATTGTAACAGTACACATGAAAGCAGACTCCTACGCCTTTATCCTCTACCGACCAGCCTTCCATCTCCACGCCTGAAGCGACGAGATTATCACCTTCAAAAATCGGCGTTACGCGGTACAGTACGTGGTTTTGCGTTTCTTCTACGTAATTGTCCACCATATTTTCAAACGGCAGCATCCCTTCAACGTTCAGATACCGCGTTCCTGTAATCAGATTTTTTTCATTGGCATTTTCTCCCGCAAGCTGATAACCAATCAGATGACATCTATTGTAAAGATAATTGCCGTCGATAAGATCATTGTACTTTTCCGTATGCCACCCGCTCGGCTTTATCTGACCTATGGCGCCTCTTTCCTCCGCTGGCATGATTTCCGGACATATATTGGCATATGCCGCACCGCACCGCCCTAAACTGTCCAATTCGCTGTAGTGTTCAAAGGGCTGCGTCAGCTCTTTATCCTGTTTTGAAAAAGCAGGCACGCCGCCATCAAGCTCTATATATGCCTGCCCTGAATATGCCGGTATATTATCCAGGCTGTAAATAATATCTGTCCGCTCATATTCTGCAGCGCCTGCATCCTGCAAATTGACATATACTACGTCTTTTTCCGACGCACTGCCGCCAGTCATGCCATAATAATCTATCGTTTCCCTGCCTGCGCTGCAGCCGCACAGGGAAAGCAGCGTAAACATTATGATAAAAA
>CANQHZ010000043.1 GCA_947623805.1 uncultured Lachnospiraceae bacterium
GAAAACGCCGCTTCGTTTGAAAAGTCCTCTGTCCCCATCTGCTGGAAATCAAGCGACAGCACAAGATAGTCGTCTTTAAGATAATCCTCCAATGCATGCAGGGTTGTAGTCTTGCCGTATTGGCGGCCTCTGTTGATTACAAAATAACTTCCGTAATCCACAAATCTATCCTTCATCATTTTCAGCCTGTTATCAAGCCTCACCATATAATGTCTTGTCGGACTGCATGAGCCTGTCGTATTAAATCTGCGTTTCATTTTTCCGCCTCCTGACACATAAAATAATTTTCATTGAACCACTCTACCAGCGTTTTCTGCGTAGCTGTTCTCATCACAAATATATCCTTTATATGCTGACTGTCCCCGCCAAAATACCCTCATAATCCTCCAGATTTTTCTCCAAAAGCTTCGGCGTATCAAGCCCATACGGACACCTTGACGCACACTTGCCGCAATGCAGGCATTCCTTAATCTTTGCCATCTCCTTCTGCCAGTCCGCACTAAGCCATGATGCCGACGGCGAGCGCCTGATAAGCTGTGATGTACGCGCGCAGTTATTTATTTTTATATCCATAGGACAAGGCATACAATATCCGCACCCGCGGCAGAAATCGCCTGAAAGCTCTTTCAAATCCTTCTCATATGTCGCTTTCATCTCATCGTCCATGACAGGCGGATTTTCCTGGAATGATATAAATTCCGCCAGTTCGCTCTCCCTCTGCACACCCCAGAGCGGCAGCACCTCCTCATGCTGAGCCGCAAACCAGTAACAGAGCTTTGCGTTTGTGAGAAGTCCGCCTGCAAGCCCCTTCATACCCAGAAAACCCATGCCCGCCTTGCCGCATTTTTTCACAAGCTCGACCTCGCGCGGCGTGGAAATGTATGCAAACGGATACTGCAGCGTCTCATAAAGTCCGCTCTCCACTATCTCCTCCGCGACATTGAGCAAATGTGCCGTGATGCCTATGTGGCGGATTTTTCCTTGCTCCTTAGCCTTTAGCAGCGCCTCATACATGCCGTCCTCCTCGCCTGGGCGGAAGCACTTCGGCACACAATGAAGCTGGTATATGTCAATATAGTCTGTCTTTAAAGTCTTTAATGATGTGTCCAAATCCTCAACAAGCTTTTCCTTTGTCCGCGCCATTGTCTTTGTTGCGATATAGTAGCTCTCACGCTTTACGCCCGCAAGCGCCTTTCCAAGCTTTTCCTCGCTGTCGCTGTAGGCGCGCGCCGTATCGAAAAAGTTCACGCCGCCGTCAAGCGCCATATGTATAAGCTCTATAGCGCTGCTCTCGTCAATTCTCTGTATCGGCAGCGCCCCAAAGCCGTTTTTGTTTGCGATTATTCCTGTGTTTCCTAATTTTACTGTAAGCATGATTTACCTCTTTTCTGCGCTGTGCGCTTTTATGTATGCGCTCATTTTTGCGCGTATATGTTCAAACTGCCTGTTTGTCTCGGGAAGCTCTGATTCAAAATCCATCAGCTTATTTAAAAACCCCTGTTCATATACTATCATATAACTTACTGGATATACAAGCTCATATACAAGAGAAATATGTCCGACGACATTGTCAACGGGCGTTTTCTTCAGGCTGCGCAAAACAGCGTGTTCCTCATTAAACGCCTGCATCACCTCATCGCTCACTCGACAGTTTTTTAGCTCTTTTGTCGTGACGTTGTATATTTCCTCCAAAGGCACGATAATGTTTACCTTCAAAATATCTATCTTGTCCGCGTCGCGCAAAAGGTCGGCAAACTTTTTCTCGCGTCTACTATAGCCGTCTGGAACTTTGTATGCGCTGTGGCATCTGACTGTGCGCTCCAGCAGCAAATCCTCCGAAGCATCATCTACATAATCGCGTATTTTCCCCTCCTTAAAGAGTATGTCCGCGCCAAACTCCGCGTGGTCTATAGACTGCGCATCAATAAAAGTGCCGTATCTGCGAAGCTGCTCAAATCTTCCCACGTCATGCAGCAAGCCCGTAAGCCATGCTATTTCTATTTCGTCTTTGTCAAAGCCTGATTCCTTTGCTATACGCTCGCATAGCTCACATACGCGGTAGGTATGTTCTATTTTGAGCTTTATTTTCTCGTCGTTTACATCATAATTGCCCACATATGCATTAAACGCATTTAGGGCTTTTTGCCTGTCTATAATCATTTTTGTCACCTTTTCATTTCAGTAATCTTAAATTTCCCAATTAACTTTGAAAAACTTCTTTTAAGTTTCTCTCAGATTTTATACAGCATTCTAATAATCTTTTATCCTTAAACACTAAAACTCAATAATACTTTTGTGCCTAAAACATAAATAATCCACACTTAGTTCAACCACCATTTACTTTTTCCCATACGGAGCAGGCTCATCAGCAATCATTAGCGCACTACTTTCCCTGTTATACTTATGTATATTAGAAAAAGCCAAAGGTTCACTATCAAACAACGAATTTTCTGAATACCTTTCAAAATTCTCAACCTGTTCCATAACCCTCCTGCATGCTTCAGGATTGTACTGTGGCGGATAACCATTCTTAAATAAACATATTTTTATATCAAGCTTCAACTGATTACGCACATTTTTATTATTCAGCCAATCTACAAAGGATGATTTTGTATCAATTATTTTCTTTACCTTTTTCGCCAAAGCTTTGCACTTATCATTGATAACAATGCCTCCCACCTCTCTGTCTGTTCCGTATTCAAAATTATACTGATCCCGTAATGCAATTAAAATATCATAGAAAGCTTTTTCTTCAAATGTCAATCCAATTTTTCTAAAGCTTTCCCTATTTTCATTCATTTGCCTAAGAATGGATAAAGCCTGCTCTGTTGCAGTCTTAATAATGTCCTCCGATGCCTGTTCCTGCGCCTTGCCAGCTTCTTCTGCAGTAAGGTGCTTTCGTCTTTCATGATACTCTGCAATCGTCCTTTCCAACATCTCCTGAAAAGTCATTGCCGCTAACTTGTTGACTTTTCCATACTCATTAATCTGCTTGCGAAGCATTTTTACAAGAAGTTCAAGCTTAGTAGCTGGCATTTTTATATCAGATAATCTTTCAAAATATTCAGGTGAAAAAATATCCTCTTCCTCACCGCTTTCAAGAATGCTCTCCACCTGATTATATTTCAGAGCCTCCTCAACCATCTTGGAAACGGCACGATTCATAGTATCTGTATCAACCTCGCTTGTCCCACTCATTTTGCGGATAAACCCAGCTATAGCCATGAAACACTGCGCAAGCGCAGATTCTTCTTCTTCAAGATTTCCTGAAGGCTGGCAAATATCAAAAGCAGCCCTCATGCGTTTTACAGTCTTTAAAAAATACGTCTTAAATGAAACCTTTTGAGATTTATTTCCCTCCATTCGCAATTCTTGTGTTGATACAAATACATATTCGGCAGCTTTGGCAATAAACTTGTAACGCTCTATGGGGTCACAATTTAAATTTAAAAAAGGCGTTAAATCGTAATCAGCAAATATGCTTTTAAAACTCCCAATTCATCTCTAAACGCTGTTTCCGCTTGCTCAACATCATCCGATGTAGGCGCAACAGAAGTATCTCCACCGTATAGTTTCATTGCCTCACGCATATTATCGCGAATACCAATGTAATCAATAACCATGCCAAATTCCTTGCCTGGATATTTTCTATTCACGCGGCTGATAGTCTGTATCAGCATGTGCCTTTTAAGCGGCTTATCATTATATAAGTATGTAAGACATGGAACATCAAATCCCGTAATCCACATATCTACAATAATAGCAATACGAAAATTAGATCTTTCCTGTTTAAATGCTGTATCCAATTCCTCTGAACGCTTATCATTCTTTACGCCGCCAAGATAGTCATACATATCTTTCTCATCATTTTTTCCTACGCTTGATACCATAGCAATAAAAGGCATGGGCTTTAATTCTTTCAGTTCTTCTTCGGTTGCTTCAACTCCATCAGGCGTCTTCTTTTCCTCAAGCCATTCAGGATATTTTTCCTTAAATTTTTGGAATAACGCATACGCAATCTTTCTATTTGAACATGCGATCATTGCTTTCTGTATTCTGTCTGGATCTCCCTCACAGGAAGAAACATAATGATCATGAATATCAACAGCAAGACGCTCCAGACGCGAGGGTTCTCCAAGAATTACCTCCATAGAACTCATAGCTTTCTTGCTTGCCTCAACATCTTCATATGTAGCACCGTCATCAGCACATTTTTTGTAGTACGCCTCAATCTCCTTAACTTTTCCCTTGTCAAGCAACACTTTTGCAATGCGTGGATGATATTTGATAGAAACAGTCAAGCCATCCGCTACTGCCTGATCCATTGTATATCTGTCAATTTCATCACCAAAAGTCTGATAAGTTTCCGCTATAGGAGTACCCGTAAATCCCACAAAGGTAGCCTGCGGAAACGCTTCCTTTAATACCTTGGCATACGGCTTTGAAACCATAGCTTTCATATTTTCATCAGCATCCTTGCTGAATTGAATTTTTCTTGAATGTTCAAGCTGTGTTCTATGTGCTTCATCAGAAAAGCATATGATATTTCGACGATTATTAATAAGACCGATTTTGTCATCTTCCCTGTCGCAAAATTTCTGAATAGTACAAATATAAAAACCCCCGCTTTGCCTTACACCAAGCTCCTGCCTTAATTGAATCCTGTTTTTTACAACTGATACTTTGCCAAGGTTTAAAAATTCAGAGCTTCTTGTAAAAAGCTTTGCCCCCTGGGTTTGAAGTTCATCTCTGTCAACAATTAGAATAATTGTCGGCGAACCGATTTCAGGTATATCTGTACAGCGCAATGCAAGCTGTCGGGCTAAAAACGCCATTGTGTATGTTTTACCGCATCCTGTTGCCCCAAAATATGTTCCGCCTTTACTGCTTTTTTCAACAACAGAATTAATAATACTTTGTTTAAGCAGCCTTGTTGCAAAAAATTGCGGATAGCGGCAAACAATTTCTCTTTCTTCACTGTCGTAAATGCTATCTTGAAAATAAATATAATCCCTAAAAATTTCAAGAAAACGTGCTGGGGCATAAACGCCTTTAATCATAGTTTCTGTTTCTTCAAAAGGCATTGTAGATATCTTATCCTCATTATTTACCCTTCGCCAAGCATAAAAATGTTCATAAGGCGTGCGAACCGTGCCAAGTCTTGTCTTAACTCCGTCAGAAATACACGCTAACGGACAGTAATGCAAAAGGTGCGGAATATCCCTCCAATAGCGAATATTTATCTGCTCCCACGCATCGTAAATCGCAGCACTTACGTCTGTCGGATTTTTCAATTCGATAATACATAATGGCATACCATTCACAAATAAAAGCACATCTGGTATGCGTTTTTCCCTTTGTCCGTTATTTGTATATTCAACAGAAAATTGGTTTACCACGCGAAAAATATTATTATCAGCATTATCAAAATCAATAAGCGGTATCATTTGTGGCAATCCATTCTTTTGCGTAAATTGCACACCATTAACCATCCAACCATAAACCTTATGCAACACGGCAAAGTCACTTTCTGCACCCACAAGACGGACATTATCAAAAATTTGATTAACTTCATCTTCTGTTAATTCTGGATTTGTGTCAGTTATGAACTCTTTAAAGTCATCAGCGATAAGCACGTCTCTATTGCTTTCACGATAAATATGATTATCGGAAGAATAATTCCAATTTTCAGCCTCTAAAAATTCAATGAAAGCAGCTTCATAATCTGATTCACAATAGCGTCCATTGTAATTTTTCAGCTTAGCCATAAATCACTCCTCCTCTGTTTTTCTTGCTTCTTCGATAGAACCCTTTATTAATATTGGGCAAATGTCTTTAATTTGCGTTTTTAATTTCTCATTAATTTCTTTGCGCACTGTGTATGCTTCACAAATTTCCACAATAGACTTTTGAATTTCCAACTTTGGTATTGGAATTGATACTTCTTTCATATCATTAAAACTAAATGTTTCTCTTGCACTACCCCAAGAATGAAAGCGTGCATATCTGTCAAACTCTGCCCTATTGAAAAATAAATATAAATATTTCGATAACAATTTTCTTTCATCTGTCTTAATTACTGTCGCGATTGCTGATACTAAAAAGACATCATCAGAATGGTTTAATGCAATCGACATTTTATCTGATCTTCTTGATGTATCTGAAATAAAAGCAATCATACCTGGTTCTACTATTTTGTAATTATCAAGAGAAACTCCATCCATATTAGCCTTAGTGCTAATAAATTCTTTACTTGTTGTAATGCCTCTAACATAATCAAGCGATAACCCCTTTTCATTCCTGACATTATATTCAGAAATATATTTACCTATAGTTTTGCAAGATGTTTCTCGTCTTAAATTTTCAATATAGGCATCACAGACAAGTTTTAAATCCTCTAACCCATGTTCATAGCTTTGCTGGTTTTCAATCATAGCATTATAAATATTGACGTACTTCTGCTGAATGGAAAGTGGCGGAAGCTCAACTTCCATATCACATAAAGCTTCCCAAGAAAATACTTCTGTTGAACTCCCCCAGGCTTGAAAGCAAGCCTCTCTATCCCATTCGTCACGCTTAAAGTGCATAAACAAATAATCAGCCAAAACAACATCTTTCATAGACTTCTTTACCTTAAACGCTATATTATTCCAACTAATTATAAATGTATCTCCTGTGTTATTGTAGCCAAACCCAATTCGTCTGCCATGTGTCCTAGGATTATAGACAAATTCACCTGGACTTACCACCAAAAATTTAGACAAGTCAGTCTCTGTTACATCAGCCTTGGTAGGTATTATTTCTTTAGTAATTGTCATTCCTCTTACATCATTAGAGCCGTATCGCAAATTTGAATTAATATCTAAAACAGGTTCAATTAATTTTCCAAGTTTATATTTAATTAATCCCATACCCAATCCCCTTAAATGCTTCCTCCAGCATCTGCTGGGACTTCTTCTCCTGCGCAATAACTTCCTTCATTTCCGCCTGAATACGAGTCATTTCCTTTTTATAGTCAATCTCCAAGTCATGGTCGATAAACTCAATATATTTGCTCGGCGTGAGTGTCCACCCCTTGCTCTCAACTTCATCAATTCCTACACTTCGATAAAGTTCAGGCACATTATATTTCTCTTTGTCTGTTCCCTCATTCTGCCATGTATGATAAAATGAAACTGCACTTTTAATCTGTTCCGCCGTCAGGCAAACTTTCTTTTTGTTTTCACCCTTAACAGAATTTTCCCTCCATTGACGCAAATCCATAAAAAGGATTTCATGCTCACGGTTGCGAAGTTTTCTGCCATGATAACGACCACCCTTTTTATTTTGGTTCAAAATCCAGAGAGTGACGCTTATATCGGTAGTAATGAAAAGCTCTCTCGGAAGAACAATAATCGCTTCAATCTTATCATTTTTAATCAGCTTTTTGCGAATTTCCAATGTATCACTGTCATTCAATGCGCCATTGGCAAGCAAGAATCCCGCGACACCATCCATAGGCTTTAAATGTGAAAGTATATGCAAAATCCAAGCATAATTTGCATTGCCTTCAGGCGGCGTCTTATAATCAGTCCAGCGCGGATCATTTTTCAAATTGTCATTATACCAGCCTTTAAGATTAAACGGAGGATTAGCCATTATGTAATTGAAATATAATCCTCTGTGTAAATCATGAGTAAACGAAGAATCATTTGTCTCACCAAGGTTGTGGCTAATCCCGCGAAGCGCAAGATTCATTTTTGCAAGACGATAAGTAGCCGCATCCTTTTCCTGCCCATATATGTTAATTCTATTAATATCGCCCTGCCTTGATTTTACAAGAGCGGCACTCTGTATAAACATACCGCCGGAACCGCAGCAGGGATCATACAGAGTGCCGTCATAAGGCTCTATCATTGCCGCAATAAGCTGAACGACATCATGTGGAGTGTAAAATTCTCCTTCTTCTTTTGTCGCATTAACTGCAAATTCTTTCAAAAAGTATTCATAAACACGACCGATAAGATCTTTTTCTTCTCCAAATGCTTTATGGCTGATTTTATCTACTTCATCAACAAGCTTCTTTATATCATTAGGTTCAAGATTGCGGGCTGTAAATGTACCTTCAATAAAACACCCCCTTAAATCATCTGAACCTGTCGCAATGCTGTGAAGTGCAGTATCAAGAACAACATTAAGTTTGGGCGCAGGTGTGCTGATAATTGTTGTCCACCTTGCTTCAACAGGCAGATTATATGTTCCGTCTGGGAATGTGGCATCATCAAGAAAAGCAAACTTAACATTTTCATCATCAGGATTAAGCCCCTGACTAATTAAAATTTGACGAAGATTTTCAATTCCATCCTCATATTTCTCACCAATAAAACGCAGGAATACAAGAGTGAGCATCATATCACGTTTTTCAAAAAAAGAGCCTGAATTGCGTGCCGCACGCAAAATGTCCCTGCAGTTAAATAAAATTTTGTCTATATTTAATGCTTTTTCGGCTGTTTTCTTCTTAGCCATATTATTTATCCTCTCCGCTTTTAGTACATTGTTTTTATTGCGGCAATAAAATCAAGATTATATTGGCTTTTCATTATTTTTAACACAATTTTTACTTCTTCATAATAAGCCAACATTTATTTTCTTATATCAATTTATGCCAACATATAAAGTATTATAGCATAGCCTTATAAATTTTTCTACCATACATTGTTTTGAGTTTCCGCAAACTGTAAAACAAAATGAACATATCTTCCTAAAGTACCAATCTGCAAAATTTTTGAATAGCAGTTTCCTAATTAGGGGTACTTTAATAAACCCCACCTGAGCCGGGCTTTGGGAGAAATATTCTTTTATCTATCTAATCGGTTAGCTTAAGGCGGAGTTGGCGGTATGCTGGACGCTTAGTCCTGAACCACAGTCTGATACCTTCTTTTGCATACGATAGTATGCCGGAGATGCCTTTGGCTAACCGGTAATAGCAGAAATGTACTTTTTCTTTTATAGGATCTGCTGTCTGTATGATTGCAGCCTTTAGCGCATGGTTTTCTGATTTCATGGAAATATGGGCTAGAAATGCCATGCATAAGGTAATGTAAAAGTTAAGCGCGTTGATAGCCTTCAGTCTGCGGACACGGAAGTTTTCAAACTGGAACATCTGCTTTTTACAGCGGAAATATTCCTCTATTTTCCAGCGTGAGAAGTAGGTTCTTGCCACTTTGACCACATCTTCTTTGGATTTGATATCTTTATTCGTGGCAAGCATCATGGGATGTTCTGTAATGCCGTAAACAAGCACCCGACAGATGTCTTTTCTGGATGCGGTGATCTGCACCTTTACATGTGAAAGATAAGCTTCATGTTCTTTGCCCCTGTAGATTACATTTGTTTTGATCTTGCCTTTGCGGCGGTTACGCAGCTCTGTAGCCATTGTCCATTTATTGTGGTATAGAAGCTTGCGGTTGGATTTAAGACGGATGACATAATCCTGCCGCAGTTCATCCATTTTCAGAAACATCCTGTTGTCATCGTAACCACGGTCCATGGCAAAGGTTGCTTTTCCAAAAAGGGAAGCCCCCTGCTCCATTGCCTGAAAAGTGACGGTGTTTGCAGATTTATAATCTTTTTCAGAGGAAGAGTGTATTTTTGGAAAGATGCTTACAGGATGATTGCTTCCTGTAAGCATGCAGGCCTCTGTAACATGATAGCCTTTTTTATAAACACTTTTTGATGATGTGCTTTCTGAACCATCCCGGACTATGCCGAGGGACTCAAACTGATATCCGCCAGGTTTTACAACATCGCTGTCATCGATATAAATGACCGGATCCGATGGAATCCATTTTTTAATTAACTGAAGATAAGAGGCGGCAGCCATTGCAGGGATACCCTTTTCAAGGTGTCTGGATAAACGGTCAACGGTGTTGATCTTTTTGGAAGGTTCATGGAGCTGGTCAGCGACATCAGTCAACAGACAGTTGCCGGAAGCAAGCATGCCATAAGTGATATCAGCAGTAAATTTCTTATCCGGTTTAGAAAGATGTTTGGAGATTTTATTTGAAAAATTTAAAATTTCCCGTTTCATTTGATAAGTAATTGATGTAAAATTAACCATAAGGAATCCTCTTTCTTTTTGTTTAGTGAGATTATTGTTTGGTAGCTTAATTTTACATCAAAAAGGAATGAGATTCCTTATGTTTTGGATATTTTTTTAAAGTTGTTTATCGCGGCATATGAAAAATCGAGCTATTGTGGATAAAACTGCGGAAACTCAAGTACATTGTACTGCCTTAAAAAGCCTTAAACAGATAACATTTCAGCCTTGTCGTTTATCATTTCTTACTTCTTCCACGATTTTTTTATTCTAAAACACCACTACTTGTTTTTATTCCCCGTCGCACTTATATAATTTTCATACCGATTATATATATCAAAAAATCACACTGCGCGGCATAGTATGCCTGCTCCTTTTCAAAAAAAGCCGCCAGTTTAGATGTGCCTGCAGTATGTGCAGCATTTAAAGCCGCAAAATATTCCGCCCTGTTTTCATTGTGTATAATAAACGGCATAATATTATGTTCTAGACATTCCCTGAAAAGAATCATCCTGCCTGTCCTGCCGTTTCTGTCTTATCTCAAACAATGTATGCTTTTAGTCACTTTGGGAATTCTCATGCACAGCAGTCAGGAAAAACATATATATTATTGTTGTATCAGCTTTTATACTAACCTTATTGACAAGAAAAAATTTTTAATATTATGACAGTTTGCTATATTAATCTTATGAGTGGTCTATTCCTCATCTATCAGATTATCAAATACAACTGGAATATCTTTTTGGAATTCTTTTAATAAAGGCAATGCTATCTGTCTCATCTGCGGATGAGCAGTTTTATCAGCTCTCAGCTTGAAGAAGTGCCTCCATTCCCTTAAATTCATTGTAACAATAATCTCCGTCTTTAAACTATTCGGTAAAACGCTTCTTGCTTCTTGAGGTTTTGCTCCCGCCCCAATTAACTCCATATATGCTTTTTCGATATAAAGCATTGCATTTTCCCATATTTTATATTTTTCCAAATCTTCATTCCAAAAATAAGGTTTTATAAATGTTAATTCATTTCCAAATTTATCTGCATAATAGTTGCAGTATCGTGTACTTTCTTGACTATAGCTGGCAATTCTATGGCGTACTATTTCATGAGAAACTCCTCTATCACAAATAATTTTTACAGTTATTTTTTCGTGTTCAATTACCGATTCATGTCCACTTCTAATAATATTTTTCACAAACCTTATCGCGGAATCATTCGTAATACTTAATTCACTTTTATAGCAAACACGTCCTGCACGCTCTATTCTTTTTAACATTTCATTTCCGTCCAAAAAATCAACTATTTCAAATTCAGGTTCTATGATCTTCATTTTTTACCAAACCTCCTTATATTTTTTACTATGTCAACATTTCTATATGCTTATTTGATAACACCAAGATTCACCTATTTCTGATGAGGAATTAGTCCTATATCTTTCTGGATAAGGAAATGAAACCTTTACTTTTTCTGGATTTCGTAGAGAATATAACGCCGCGCCTAGTGCCATAGGTTTCGTGCCTAAGACACAAATATTTATCAAATCTTCACTGTATTTTTTCGAAATATCATTCAAACAATTATAAGCAGCGTATGGACTATTTGCTCTTACTGAAACAATTTTTTCTGTTCCAACCGTAGTAATCAATTCATAATTATTTAATAAACTAATATCTTTTAATTTGGGTAAATAGGAAGGAAATCCATTAACTATAATTGTTTCATATGGAATAACCTTATCATATACATATTTTGAAACATTTCTATCGAACCCAAGAAAACACACTAATATCTCTCTTTTCCCATTTCCCGAGTTATTGTATTCCTCGACAACTTTATAAGAATATTCTCCCGCATTTTTTGTATATGTTGTAAAAAGTCCATTTTGATAACAATAATATTTGGGTTCTGTATAAAACATATTTATATATTTTATACTAATAATAGCATTTAGAACATACAAGTTCCTGAAAATATCAGGAATAGCGAATCCTGTAATATCAAATCCGACTGTATCATTCTTTCCAATTCCAATTTTTGATAACTCCACACCATCTTGTCCTTCATTTTTTATACCACACCTTATTATCTTTATAGATTGTGAACATTTCTTTAATTCAATTTTTACGTTCTCATCAATTTCAACACCCTCATATCTTTCATAAAGTATTAAGACTATATTATTTATCTTCACGTTCTTTTCAAAAAGAAATCTCAATGCTTTAAAGCAACGATTTTCATTTGAGAATGATAATATGAAATAATCTATATTGGGTAAAGAAAAAATTTCCTGATTCATATGAATCATTTTGACACTGTTTTCCCTCATACTACATATAGCCTCCTTCAAATAAATTTATTTGTTGGAATTCATCATTTGAATTATTATCCTCGCCATTACATTTAGTATTGCCAAGCAGTAATTCGAATTCAGGTTTTGTAATAATATAATTATACCCTCCTCTAGTACGATATGAAATATTAAATATTGGCATGAATACTTTGTTCAAATTATAAATAGTTCCTTTTTTCATCCCAATAGATATTCTCTGTCTTCGTAATTTTTTTTGAATAACTCCCCACTTTATCATACTTTCTTTTATGCTCTTCGTTCTTTTATCTTTATCAATTTCTGCTTCATTTTCAAATGCAAATTGCGTCGTTTCTGGATATTTTGATTTTATGTCTTTATGCATCTTTTCAAAGATATTACCAATATTCATTGCAAAATTGTACATTTCACTTCCATATTCATCTGTCACCTGTATCTGATTTAGTTGCTCATTGGCTGTATCTTCCGCTCCCTTTGTTTGTATCTTAATTGATATACTTTTTCCTTTTACCAATTCATCTAAATCGATATTATCCAAATGATAAAATGTATTTCGGCACAAGCTGATAAAATCATTAACTATTCCTGTTGACAAATATGCAAACGTATTAAAACTATAATAAGATTTTGAAACCCTATATAATCCGCAAAGTACGCAAAGTAGTTGCAACCGATATTTGTCAGAATAATCTAGTTTATATTTATGTGCTTCTCTTAATACATTATCTTTAGAATTTTTATCTTCTTTTCCCAAAATATAGGCATGGTGAACTTTCTGAATAAATTCAGGCTGCTTTCCTCTTAAATACCAAACAATATTCAGCATTTGCATCAAAGGGTATTCCTTACAGCTTAAATAACTTCTTACATTTTCTGGAATGTGTAATTTATCAAAAATATCATTTTCTCTATTACAAACAATTCTAGAAGCCTCATCATCAAATTTTTCCCTTGTTCCTAAAATTCTTGTTATATCTGTTAAATTATTTTCCCTAAAGAAATCTACTTTATTTAATCTGCTAAAACTTACTCTTTTTACAAAATCCTTATATTTATAAATATCTCCACATATCAACGGGCACAAAATAAAATCTCTTCCATCACGTATTTCCTCCGAAAACTCTGTATTATATGTTGAAATGCCATGCGGACGTGTGCCTATTCTATATGAATACGGCAAAAGATTGTCAACTCTCCTTATCCATGTATTCGTTATGTTCTGGAAGTATTTTACATTCTCATATTCATCTATTAAGATTAGTAATTCAACATTTTTAAATTCAGAAATACACATTTTAATATATTCACATATTTTTAGTACTATACTCTCTCCATGTACTATATTTTTCAATCTTTCTTCTGAATCAGAATAATATTTATAATTTCTTATCCATACATCAATTTCATTAGTCCAATTTAAAATAATACTCTTAACATCTCTTAACTCCTTATTTTCGACTGAAAAAATAGAACAGATTTTTTCTGTTAAATCATTCATTTCCTTTATATCAATATAAGAGTTAATTTGAATATCTTCTAAAACATTCAATATTTCTAATGACAAAAACAACTCATAATAATAACAAAATAACTCCTTTTTCGTTTCGTTGGAACATGCTAAGCTATTTATTAATGTATCAAAATTTGCACTATACCTATAATAAAAGCCAATTCCCCCTTTCTTACAAATATAACCAATAACATCCTCTTCCTTTTTGTCTAATGCAACCTCTTTTTGACAGAAATAAGACAAATACTTTAGAAGCATTGTTTTCCCAGATCCCCTAGCTCCCTCAATAATTAAAGGTGTATGGCTTTCAAATAATTGTCTTTCATCTAACCTATAATATTCAAAAGGATTACACCAAAAGCGAAAAACTTCTTTATAACTCATATCACGAGCTGTGCATTCAATAAAAGGATTTTTATATGTATTGTTCATCATCAAACTCTACCTTCCCTTTGCCATAAATTTTATTATATCTAAAAAAAACACTTATCCAATTTTCATCACACCAAAAAATAGGCAATGTATTATCTGGAGTATTATAATAAAATCCTAACATTTGTTGATCATGATTAAATCCTAATGGAAAATTTTTCATATAAGCGTCAGAAAAAGTTATCATTATTTTTTTTCCATAATACTCGCTCATTTTCATTGCCAATATTTTAATTTTTTCTTCCTTTTCTCCTCGAAAAACAAAAGAGTCTTCCGAAAAGCATTTTGTTCTTGAATCTAAAAGAATACTATAAATCAGCTTTAATTTATTATTTTTCTTTATATTTTTTATTGCAGTTGGTGATGCCATAAATACTAATAAATAGACCTTATCTGCCTGAATGGTGCAATCTTTCAAATAATCTATAGCTTGTGAACCAGAAATTGTAACATCATCTATCAGAACTAGACACCTATACTTTTTTTGTTTTACCTCAAATAATTTTTTCCCTAATTTATTTTCCGTTCTAAAATCATACAATATCATTGCGCCACTTTCACTTGGATTTCCTAATGGAACAAAACACGTATCCTCCAATATTTTTTCTATTTTTTTATTTCTAGATAACCCTTCTTCAAATTTACCTTCTTTTAACTCTTCTCGCAAAAATTGTTGAAAAATTTCCTTGCAGAGTTTTTTTACATCTTTTATAGTATAATATGTAAAATTTAACAGTAACCATAGTGCTAATTTGTGTTCAATATTAACATCTCCTAAATACTCACCTGTAAAATTAGACAACCACTCATATATCTTTCTTTCTTTGACTTGTCCATCCCATGCGACAATTGAAGTTTTTTCAATTAATTCAATAAAGTTTTCTTCATTTATCTCGTTATCTATAAACTCTTTCAGTTCATCATCTATTATATTATCCATAATTACTTAATATTAAACCTCCCTTTAGAACCAAGTATATACTTTTGTTCCGCCTCAATCGAAATCCATTTTCTCTTAAGTTCATCTGCTATCCATCCAGTTGTATTACTTCCAGCAAACGGATCTAAAACAAAATCATTCTCATCTGTCAACATTTTTATAAAAAAACTAGGTACTTCTTTTGGCATTCTCGCTGGGTGAATATCATAACTATTTTCCTTGCAAAACTTTATGTATTTATCACTAGATACTGTATTTGGCGCAATTATAACATTCGATGGAATTGATCCGCCATTATTTTTTGCAAAAGATGTCTTTCCAACATTATATTCAGATGGTCTTTTCCCAGCATTATACTTACCACTTTTCAGCAATTTATTCATTTGGCAACTATATTCTTCCAAAACATTCCTATTATCCGCTTTAGGCAATGGCACATTAGAAAGCCACCATATTCTTGTAAAAGAATCCTTAACTCGAATTCTTTTTTTATTTACCCACTCTATTGGTGATGGCAACTTTGCTGGATTATAATAAATAAACTCCTGGCATAAATAAAATTCCCCCCTACGTTTAAATTCCAAAAGTGCTTCCATCGGCAATGTAGAGTGTGTTGGCTCTCCCTTATTCCATGCATTACCAATTTCTATCACAATTGATCCTCTCTCTGCCAACATTTCCTTTAATTGTATTGCAATATTTGAAATCCATTTCAAATATTGATCGCCTGTCATATTCCCATAACTTTTTGCGCGATTTAACGGAAATGGTGGTGATGTAAAGATTAAATCAAACTTATATTGTGACAACTTAGGCAGCACTTCCTCACATTTTCCGTAAATCATTTTCCCATAATCTGTTTCATAACTAACGTCTATCATCTCTTCTCCCTTGTATTGCTATATTCATTACAAGTATATCAAAACTTCAAATTTTTTTCTACAACAAAAAATTTATAAATCTTTGTTTACAAAACCAAAATTCAATGTATAATCTTTAGATAAACAACACCCACAGCTATGAACCTTCAAAAACTATTTGAAACACCGAAAAATATATATTTATATACAAAGTATCTTGCCACTATTACGCCGTCTTCTGTGAGTATTCCTGTCCTGCCGTTGCCGTCTTGAAACGGGTGTATCAGTTCGTACCTGATATGAAACTCCGCCAATGTTTCAAGCGTCACTCTATGCTCCGAATTAAACCACAAAAACATCTATTTCATTTTGGCTGATACCTCCTGCGGGCTTGTCGTTGATATGCCGCAGACAATAATTTCCTCAATGTCCTTGGATTTATAAAATTCATCCGTCGCGGGAAGATAGCCCTCCTCAAAAAGAGCCGATGTCTGCTCTTTTGTGAACGTACTGCCCTCTATCCTGTTTGAATTGTATGCCAATGTCCTTTGAGTATATCCATATATTCCGCTGCGGTCTTTAATAGAATGTTCTAAACCAAGAACCCATATCAATGCATCAATCCTTTTCATAAATGCCCTCTTCAACGATAATGCTCAAATTCAATTTTCCACACTCTTTTCTTTCATAATCTATGTTTAATCCCGTTTTCATTTTTTATCTATTAACCTGCCAGCTTCCACTGCGGTCAGAGCCTACTCTCACAATTCTGCCTTCCTCTGTCAGCTTTTCTAACGCTAATTGCACTTTTTTTCTTGAAATGCCTAATTCTTCCATCAATACAGATTGCGTAATATCAGGATTCCTGCAAATCATTTCCAATACTTTTTCTGTGCGTTCTATAATTTCTGCACTTTTTTCTGTTCCTTTTTTCTGTTCTTTTTTTCTGTTCCTTTTTTCTGTTCCTTTTTTCTGTTCCTTTTCAAATAAACTTCCCGAACCAGCAATAGTCCTTGGCTTTTCCAATACAGTTTCTGCACTACGAAACATATTCACTCTAAAGCACCCTGCTTTTTCACTAAGCTCAGGCTCTCTCAAGCCCGCATTTTTACAATTTTCATATAATCTTGGAATACCGCTTCCCCAGCGTTCCACAATCTTCATATAAGCAAGAGCGCTTACGATTCCTTTATTTCTTGGTCTGCTATAACCTTTTTTCATCTCATCTATAGTAAGACCGCCAATTAACATCCCTGGTGAAGTAATCTCCAGTCTGTCATCATATAATGCCACCTGTACATCCGCATTATCAAGATAAGAGCGATGGCAGACCGCGTTTGCAATCAATTCCCGAATACTGTCAATGGGAAGCTCATAGACATCCCTGCGCAACAAACCTCCAAATTCAGCGCCCATGCGAATATTCCTAAGTACAAACTGATACGCCGCATCTATCTGCTCATACACTGGTCCATTATATTCCTTTTTATCCACAAAAACTGCTCGGGTAGTACCTTTAAATACGCCACATTGTATAGAAGTTTGCTGTATATGGCTGGGTGATAACAGCAGATACCCATTTGTAGGATAAATCTTTCCTTCCTTTTCCTGAAGCAAGCCCCATGACAACAACTGCATCTTGGTTACCCGCTTTACACTCTGTTTTTCTTCCGTGGTCAGGCATCTATCTAACGCGTATTGGTACATTATGCCGCATAATTTATCAATTTCATCATCTGTGGCAGTTTCACCTACGGCAATCAATCTGTCATAGCTCTTATTAGCGCCCTCAAGTTCCAATTCTTTTACCATAAATTCATCTGCCGCCCGTGTGGAGCCCGGCACTCTCACATATACCCCTTCGGTTTGCCTTCAGATTTTAAAAAATATGGTCTGCGTTTACCAGGGTATACCTGTACGATAATAATAGTTTTCTCATCAATAGTCTGGTACTTTATATCAAAATCAATCATAGGCTCACAGCTGTCAATAATTGCATTGGAAATACCGTCGATATCTTAAAAATATCTTCCTGCGGTATGCCAGTAATTTTCCATGTATCATCTGCCACACCGAAAATAAGCAGCCCGCCTGCACAATTTGCGTAAGCCACTGCTGTTTTAGTATATTTACTGCTGTTTTTCGGAACCATTTCTTTATATTCAACTTCCTTTGATTCTCCATTAAAGATTTCTTCTGCCGTCATTCGAAACGCCTCCTTCACTGCCGATTGATTTTGAAATAACACACCATACTGCAACAAGGGCAGCCTATCACTTCATTCACAAATAGACTGCCCTGCTTTCATTAATTCTTACGCCGTAATAGCATTCCCCGTATACAGCTGATAATACTTACCCTTAGCCTCTATAAGCTCATCATGCGTGCCGCGCTCGATAATCCTGCCCTGCTCAAGCACCATGATACAGTCGCTGTTTTTGACAGTGGAAAGCCTGTGCGCGATAACGAATGTCGTCCTGCCTTTCATCAGCTTATCCATGCCGTCCTGCACGATTTTCTCAGTACGCGTATCGATTGAGCTTGTCGCCTCGTCAAGAATAAGCGCAGGCGGATCAGCTACCGCCGCCCTCGCGATTGCAAGAAGCTGCCTCTGCCCCTGACTCAAATTAGCTCCGTCGCCCGTAAGCAGCGTATTGTACCCCTGAGGCAGCCTCTCGATGAAGTCATGCGCATTTGCAAGCTTTGCCGCCGCGATAACCTCCTCGTCAGTCGCGTCAAGCTTTCCATAGCGTATATTTTCCATAACCGTCGCCGTGAAAAGATGCGTGTCCTGCAGGACTATGCCAAGCGAACGCCTCAAATCAGCCTTCTTTATCTTGTTTACGTTTATCGCGTCATACCTGATTTTGCCATCCTGAATGTCGTAAAAACGGTTTATCAGGTTGGTAATCGTCGTCTTGCCCGCGCCAGTAGAGCCTACAAAGGCAATCTTCTGCCCAGGCTTTGCATACATTATGATATTGTGCAGCACCATCTTGTCATCATTGTAGCCAAAGTCAACATCATCAAACTGCACCGCACCTTCAAGCCTCTGATAAGTAGTCGTGTCACTTGCCTTGTGGTAATGCTTCCACGCCCATAAACCTGTGTGCTTGGGAGTTTCCCTTATCTCGCCGTTTACAAGCTCAGCATTCACAAGCGATACATAGCCCTCATCCATCTCGGGTTCTTCGTCAATAAGCTTAAATACCCTGTCCGCGCCCGCAAGAGCCATTACGACTGCGTTAAACTGCATGCTTATCTGGTTTATAGGCATATTGAAGCTCTTGTTAAATGTAAGGAAGCTTGCAAGCCCGCCAAGCGTAAGCCCGCCGATTTTGTTGATTGCCAATACGCCGCCGACAATCGCGCATACCACATAGCTTAGATTGCCAAGCTGCGCGTTTATCGGGCCGAGCATATTTCCATACTGGTTTGCATTGTAAGCGCTGTCAAAAAGCTCGTCGTTAAGCTCGTTGAACCGCGCTATGTTTTCTTCCTCGTGGCAGAATACCTTTACAACCTTCTGCCCTTCCATCATTTCCTCAACAAAGCCGTTTACCGCGCCAAGCGCTTTCTGCTGCGCGAGGAAATACCTGCCTGACAGCCCTGTCGCTTTTTTAGTGACAAACAGCACTATGCATACCATTATCAGCGTCACTATCGTAAGCGGTACGCTTAAAATTATCATGCTTATCAGCACGCTCACAATAGTAATCGCACTGTTTAAAAACTGCGGCATACTCTGGCTTATCATCTGCCTCAGCGTGTCAATGTCGTTTGTGTAGCACGACATTATGTCGCCGTGCGCGTGAGTGTCAAAATATTTGATTGGAAGTGTTTCCATTTTTGAAAACATATCGTTTCGGATATTGCGCATTGTACCCTGGCTTACGTTAATCATTATGCGGTTATAGATATAAGCCGACAATGCGCCTACCGCATAAAAGCAGGCTACTCTCGCGATTGCATGCGCAAGCCCCGAAAAATCGGGATTATCCATACCTAAAAGCGGCATGATATAGCTGTCAATAAGCGTCTGCGTAAACAATGTGCCTTGTATGTTTGCAAGCACTCCGACAAATATGCATATAACTACGATAATTACATGCGGGGTATAGTTCTTCATTACATATCCCATAAGGCGCTTGAAAAGCTTTCCCGGATTTTCAATTTTTGGTCTCGGACCTGCTCCGCGCCTTGGTCCCATTGGTCCCGGCATTATCAGTCACCTCCGTTTTCGTCAAAATCGGCATTGCCGCCTGTCTGAGATTCATATACCTCGCGGTAAATCGGACTGCTTTCAAGCAGCTCATCATGCGTGCCGAAGGCTGAAACCTCGCCATTATCCATTACTATTATCCTGTCCGCGTTCTGTACGCTGCTTATTCGCTGCGCGATTATAAGCTTTGTCGTGTCGGGGATTTCCTCCGCAAACGCCTTTCTTATCTTGGCGTCGGTAGCCGTGTCAACCGCGCTTGTGCTGTCATCAAGGATAAGTATTTTGGGCTTTTTGAGCAATGCCCTTGCGATGCAGAGACGCTGTTTCTGTCCGCCCGAAACATTTGTGCCGCCCTGCTCTATGCGCGTATTGTATTTGTCAGGCATTTTTTGTATAAATTCGTCTGCGCACGCAAGCTGGCAGGCTCTCATACATTCCTCCTCGCTTGCGTTTTTGTCGCCCCATCTGAGGTTTTCAAGGATAGTGCCGCTGAAAAGGACATTTTTCTGCAGAACTACTGAAACCTGATTTCTGAGCGCCTCCATATCATATTTGCGCACATCAATGCCGCCGACCAAAAGCTGTCCCTGTGTAACGTCATACAGACGGCTTATCAGGTTTACAAGGCTCGACTTAGCGCTGCCTGTGCCGCCGATAATGCCTATTGTCTCTCCTGATTTGATTTCAAGATTTATGTTTTTAAGTACAGGCTTTCCTTCCTTGTGGTACGCAAAGCTTACGTTATTAAAGCTTATGCTGCCGTCCTTTACTTCTGTGACTGGCTTTTCGGGATTTTCAAGGTCTGATTTTTCCATAAGCACCTCCGCGATACGCTTTGCGCTTGCGTAGCTCATTGTGAGCATTACAAAAATCATGGAAACCATCATAAGGCTCATCAGTATATTCATGCAGTAAGCAAGCAGGCTCATCATCTCGCCTGTCGTGAGTCCGCCCGCCACTATCATCTTGGCGCCAAACCACGAAATAATCAAAATACATGTATAGACTGTCGCCTGCATAAGAGGCATATTGATTACCACAAGCTTTTCAGCTTTGAGGAACATATTGTAGATGTTGCTGTTTGCTTTTTTGAATTTGTCCGTCTCGTAATCCTCGCGCACGTATGCCTTGACTACGCGTATAGCTGATACGTTTTCCTGAACGCTTGAATTGAGCTCATCATATTTTTCAAACACCTGGCGGAAATGCTTTGTCGCCCTCGGTATTATGAGCGAAAGACAGACGGCAAGAAATACGACTGCCACAAGATAAATTGAAGCAAGCCTTGCATTGATTGTAAACGCCATTATCATAGCGATTATCATTGACGCGGGCGCCCTCATTGCCATTCTCAGTATCATCTGATATGAGTTCTGCATATTGGTAACGTCCGTCGTAAGCCTTGTTATAAGGCTTGATGTTGAATACTTGTCAATGTTTGAAAATGAGTAGGTCTGGATATTTTCAAACATCGCTTTTCTTAGATTTCTCGCAAAACCTGTGGAAGCCCTTGCCCCGTACTTTGCTCCCATAAGTCCTGCCCAGAGGCCTATCAGCGCTATCACTATCATCTGCACGCCGACCATATAAATGTGGTTCATGTTGCCCGCATTTACGCCGTCGTCAATGATAGACGCCATAAGCATTGGAATAACCATTTCCATGATAACTTCAAGTATCATGAATACAGGCGTGAGTATGGAATCTTTTTTAAATTCCTTGATTTGCGCGCCTAATACTTTCAGCATAAACTTCACCCTTTCTGATTATTGTCATCATTTACCATTTTACGCTTATAAAAAATTCAGGTCAAGACAAGTTAATTTTTTTATGAGTTTGTTTATACTTTATATATTCTTTTTTTACTAAAATTTTCTTATCTCGATTGAGTCATCGGCGGGAGTGTTCTCCACGGATTTGATTATCACGTCGTAGCCGAAGCTGTCATTTACCTGTACATGTACCTGCTCGCCGCTTTTGTGGCCTATCAGGGCTTTGGCGACTGGAGATTCTATGCTGATTAAGCCCTCGAGCGGGTTGTTTCTTATGGTGGTGACGAGCCTGTATTTTTCTGTAGTGCCGTCCTCTACGAACATTACCTCGACTGTCTTGTTAAGCCCTGCCTCGTCTTCGTTTGTGTCGTCTTCTATGATTATCGCGGTTTTTATCATGCGCTCCAAGTACCTGATGCGACTTTCGTTTTGGTTTTTGAATTTTTTTGCCGCGTGGTACTCAAAATTTTCGCTCAAATCGCCCTGCGCCCTCGCTTCCTTTACCGCCTCGAGCGCCTCCTTCCTCACGACGAGCTTTCTATGCTCGATTTCTTCTTCCATTTTTTTGATGTCGCTTTTTGTGAGTCTGTCGTTCATGATTTTTCCTCATTTCCGGGCTGCATTTTCAGCCCTCTGGTATTTTTATGCTCTATGCAGCATAGAATAGGCGAAATATATAAGGCAGCAAGCCGTCTGCATATGCGCGCTGGCTGTTTTATATATTCCGCCTAAACATTGCGTACTGTACCATTCATATTTACTGTGCGAAAGGTACAGTACGCGTGAAACTTCTGCAATTATTCATTAATTTTAGTGATGACATCCATGTCCCTTGCTTAAATGATATTCATGCGCATGCTCTGACAGATTTGTACATCCCTCTACGCCGCAGCTTACATGATAATCATGACCATCGCCATAAAAATGCCCAAAATAGCACACATCATCATGGCAATGCACATCAGTCAAAGAGCAGCCTTCTACGTCACAGAGCATATGATAATCATGTCCGTCATTTAATGAATGTCCGTAATAGTATACTCCGTCGTGCTGATGTATTTCTGTGATGCTGCACCCTGCTTCATTGCACAAGCAATACGGTGCGCTGACATTATTACAGCCATGCCCGCCATGCGCCATAGCGACTATTGACATTTGACCCGCCGCCAGAACAGCAGCAGAAAACAATGCAATTTTTTTTATATTTTTCACTTTAACCCCCTCCATACCGCTTTTACGCGGCTCAAACGGCAACGTTGATAAAACTCTTTACCATATTATTATAGCCCTCTTTATGCACATTTGCAATCATTATGCTTTATTTTTTTCTTCGCTATTGTTCCCTTCACCCGCCCGCTCTTTGCATGAATTGTCATCTTCGCGGCGCAATACAAGCACCTGCGGATGCTTTACCCTTGCCTTGCCTGCCGCGCGTATTACTAAATAGATGCCGACGCATGCCAATATGATAATCGGCAGGATTACTAACACAATTACAGGCAGGATTTCCTCAAGCCACTCCTGCACTATCCTTGCCCACGACTCGGCAAGTTCACTTGTGTAGCGCGTGACTGTGTCCTGATAGTAGATTACTTCATTTACTGTGAGATACAGCTTGCTGTAGTCAATGTCTTTTTTGAGCGCGTCGAGCGTTTTCTCGTAGCTTTCGACCTCGTAATTGATTTCCGTAAGCCTGTCTTGCACTTCCATTATTTCAGTTACCGATACAGCTTGCGCAAGAAGTTCTTCAAGATAACTGTATTCTGTTTTTAATGCCTGAATATGCGTGTCCAAATCAATGTATTGCGTGGTAACGTCCTCTACATACTCATTCTGGCTGAGGATAAAAACGCCGTTCTCGACAATCCTCTGCAGCTCCTGCACTTTGTCCGCGGGAACGCGCATTGTGTAGTCCATGCGCCTTACCGTGTAGGTCTTTAGCAAATCAGAGGTATCCGCCGTGTATGTGTCCTCGCTGCGGTCCTCGATATAGCCGCCCAATGATTCAACAGCTTTTTCCACGTCATTTATGTACTTGTCGTACTCTGTGGACTCTACCCTGTAATTATAAGTCTTGCGAAGCTTTTTATTGTCCGTGAGTGCGGCTGCGCCTGTGTCTGTTTCTGCTTCCTCTGCCACCGCTGCGTCATAGCTGTTTTCAACGTAAGCGGCTGTGTCTGTCGTAGCGGATTCTGTCATATAGTTTCCACCCTTGCTGCTGCCCAAGCTAAAGAAATTCGACTGCGCCGCCGTATTGTAAGACGAGCTGCCGCCTCCGACAGTCTGCCTGCTGCCATATGTGAGCTTAACCGTCTCCGTGGTTGTCCGCTTTGAAAAGCCGACATAACCCAATACGCCGACTAAACAGACCGCCAGCGCCAGTACCGCGCATAATACAAGCTTTTTTGTTTTCTTCATAAATAAATCCTCCCGACATACATCACTATCCAATACTTCATTTTTTATTATATATCGAAATACTATTGCTGTACAACCACTATTTTATTTAATTTATCCGCCCTGCGCCCATAAAAACAAGTCGGGGACACCCATTTCTGAATGTCCCCTGCGCTAATTTCAAAATTGATATTATTTCTGCACTCTAAGTACGCTCCCGTCCACCGCGTCGATTATGCAGGCATAAATATACCTGTCTTCATTTCTAAAGCCCACGCTGTATGCCACGCTGCTTTCAGTATCATACTCCGCCGCATTAGATGATATGTCAATCAAAAACGCTTCTTTGCCGTATATGTCCGTCAAAATCTCCATTTCCTGCGCCTTTTCGCCAAGGTCAGTTTCCATCTGCTTTTTTGCTATTTGCACCGCTTCATCCTCGCTGATGCCGCCCGCCTCACTCACGATTGCCGCCATCCTGTTTTTTTCCGCCAGATATTCTTCCCTAGCCTCCTGCGCGGCGGGAGTCTGCTCAATGGCATAGCTCCTTACGTTGTTGAAATCAATGATTTCCAGTATTTCCTCATCCGTAAGCTCCCTGTCGGGCAGATAAAAAGTCCCCTTGGTTTTGACATAGCAGAGCGTCCCCTCCACAATCTCTGTCTCATCGTCAACCTGAACCAACTCCTTTTCGGGAAATACTCCATTCTGATAGTCCTGTGCCAGCTGTTTCATGCGCTTATTTTCGCTGTCAGAATACTCTCTCGTGAAAACGTCTGCTTCCACGTTCTGCTCCTGAATCATATTCTCAATAAACTGCACTTCCTCTTTCGGGATATTCTCCATACGCTCCCTTACTATGCTTTTAATCATTGCGTTGGCTGAAATTCCGATAACGCCTACGGCAAGCACTGCCGCCGCTGCAGATGCCGCTGTCTTTTTCCAGTTTCTTTTTCCGCTCTTTTTGCTCTCCATTTCCTTTTTGACATTCATAATGATTTCCTCCTGCATTTCTTCTGAAATATGAATCTGCTCCATTGTTTCCTTTATGATATTTTCACTCACCTGCTATTCCTCCTCCCACAAAAGCTTCATCTGCTCCCTGCCGCGCCGCAGCCGCATTTTCACCGCGCCCTCGCTTATTCCCAAAATGCCCGCGATTTCTTTTATGCAGTAGCCTTCCACATAATGCAGATAAAGGACTGTCTTATGCTTGACCGGCAGCGCCAAAAGCTCTCTCAACATTTCCCTTTGCTGTGGCGCCGCAAGGCTGTTTTCAAGCTCCTCGATAGCCACCTCGGGATGCCGCATTTTAAACCTTATCATGTCGCGGCTGATATTTGTCGCCACCTTAATAAGCCACGCCTTTTCATGCTCACTATCGCGGAATTTCGGTTTCTTTTCCATATACCTGCAAAAAGTGTCCTGAACGGCATCCTGCGTGTCCTGCTCATTGCACAATATCACGATGCAGATTTTGTAGAGCATATCGCTGTACTTTAAGACAGCTTCTCTTATGTCCTCCTCCATACTCGCGCCTTTCACCTCCTTTGCCTTAAACACGTATGCAAACAGGCAAAAGTAACATGATTTTATTTTTTGTAAAATATTTTTTGAAAGTGTTTTTATATTGTTTTTGTAATAAAGGGAATTTTACTAAGATTAATTTGACCATAATTGACTGAGCAGCCTGTGCCGCATCATGTCCATTTATTATTATTTACCAAACAAACCAATAAAAAAACGATAGATTTTTTGTCTATCGTTCTATAAATTTTTGATAAAAATCAATCACACATATATTTAATAATTTTCATTTATTGCTTCCATATTCCTTAAGCCACAATTTTGACACGCCGACATAATTTATAATCATTACTGCTCTGCATCAAATATTTTCGACAACTGATCCTCCATTTGTTGAATAATATTCACCACAAGCGCATTTCCCATCATAAACCGTCGCTTATGTACAGGCATCTCTATAATCTCGTCGTTCACAAGACATTCCCTCGTCCAATCTTGCGGAAATCCTTGAATACGTTCCGTTTCGCTTGGCGTAAGCAGCCTTATCTCACCTGTCTGTTTATCCCTGACGATATGGGTTGTCCTGCTAAAAGAACCTTCACTTGTAAGAATCGTCCTTGCAGGCTTATCATATTCGTCTATCATCGGTACAGGTCCTTCAGAATATATATATTCATGCCCGTTTTTTGCTTTTCGCATGAGTTTTTTAGCGCCTTTGACATATTGCCATGTCTTATGTGCCGCTTCTGAAAGACGCGTTTGTGTCTCATCACTATGGATTACATTCGGAGATGTATAATATAAGCGTTCTTTAGGTATGAAGAACTCTGGAGCCACATCACCCTCGTCCATCACATCTCCCAAAGTAATCTGCGCGCCATCATATGCCGAATTTGTCCTTAATGTATAAACGGCTCCATCTTTCATGACTCCTGAGTTCTCAAACGAAAAAGAAAACGAATTTGATAATTCGCCTATACTTTCCGGCAATTTCACCATACGGATTTTTTTGCCATCACAATCATCAACGGCAAAGCTCTTTGCAAAAAAACCATCTTTGCACAAAAGCTTTCCCATACTTTCCTTACATGTTTCATCTCCAAATATTTCATTATATCCAACCGCCTGCGCAATATGTTCCGCATATATTGTATCATTGCGATATGCAAAAATGAACGTACGACGGCGACGCTGTTGATATCCGTATTCCGCAGCGTTTATAATGCGCCACTCAACTGTATATCCCAAATCACGAAAGCACGCCAAAATAACCGCAAAGTCCCTCCCCCTCTGTCTTGCCGGGCTCTTTATGAGCCTGTCAACATTTTCCAGAAGAACAAACGGCGTACCTTTTATCTCAAGCACGTCACGTATATCCCACCATAAAACGCCTTTCTTGCCTTCTATGCCTTTTGACGTAGACAAAGTAGATGCCACGGAATAATCCTGACACGGAAAACCGCCAACCAGCAGATTATGATTTGGCACTGTCCTTTTATCTACAAGGCTTATATCTACATTAGTAGTATCATTCCCGTTAATATCCATGCAGGTCCCGAATTTTTCTACATAACATCCATGTGCCCACTGTATTTTTTTATCTATCGGTTCCCATTGATTGAACCATACGGTCTTCCACTTTTCAGTTTTTTTTGTGTCTTCTACGGTTCTGATAGAATTGAGTCCGCAGCGAAATCCTCCAACGCCGGCGAACAATTCACATACTGTCTTTTCCATCCATACATCTCCTTGGCACTATTATTCATTATAATCATATCATAACCTGCACATTTGATCAACCTTTTATCTCATCATTTATCTGTGAATAAATATACGTGTTATTAAGCCAAAAACATTGCTTTGGATAATGTCTTCCGTCTGGTAATTCATATGTATCACTTGCGTTTTGTGCATGCGGTCGCACGTGACAGACCGGATTTTCCGATGCCTTGGGCAAATTATTTTTCATTTTCCCATTTATATTTTCTACTATAAGCCCTTCACTAATCACTTTCTTTGTCCTCTCCCATACAGACCGCACATCTGTTTCCAAATCTCTATATGGCATATTCCAAAACTGGCACCCTTTTAGCCGAAGTACATCTTCATTGTCATACTTATAAACTACAAACAAAAACCTTGTTTCTCTCAAATAGTTCCCGAACGTGGAATCCTCCCATTTTTCCTTTACCAAATCCTTGAATCGAAATGCTGGAAAAGACATGCTTTCCTTGATTCGATCATTCTTGCCTATCCGTATTGTCTTAACAACAATATTCGCCTTTTCAAATTCCTCTGCATGATTTCCCCTTATGTCAAGCATTCTATATGCAAGTATCGCTTCCAAATTCTTTGGTCTTCTTTCTGTCTCAATATCAAATTTTATGCACAAGTCACCTACCGAATATCCACAATATCTGTCAATCTTATCTTTTACATAGTTTTCAAATGAATCTACGGTTTCACCTTTTACTATCGGCTCATATGTAACCTGTCCCGTCACAATATAATTGTTCAATACAAATGTCATATAAGAGCCCTTAAACGCAAATGCCCTTGGTTTTGCCAATTCATCACTAAATGGCTGCTTTCTCTTTACCTTTGATGTAGCCGCCTTAGGTGCCGCACTTAAATAAAGTGTGTCACTTTCCGAAAGCTCATGCGCTTTTCCCTGCTTTATCTTCGATATTATAATGTCATAATCGCTCTTAATTATATTAATGTCCTGTTTTGACGGCGTAAATAATCTTGCATAAGATATCTTATAATCAAGGTTATATTTGATTTCTTTCATATATAAATAATAAACCAATAAAATAAGCTTTGATTTATTCCAAAAATGGCTTTCCTCAAACGTTTCATTAACAACCTGAGTATAGTCAATCATTGTCAATATCAGACGCTCTTTCGCCGACAATGTGCCATTTTTGTTCACTCGATATGGGGTAACTTTCAGTTCCACGCCCGCTTCGTAAAAATCCGGACGCGCATCGTTGTTGCACGGATAATGAAAAAATTTTTCTTCAATAATCTGTCCCAGATTTCCCTTATTTCTTTTTACCTCCGCTACGTCTGATATTCCATATCCCACATCGTAATTCAGCATCATGGGCTGTCGCGCTTCATCTTCTTCCAATATTTCACGAAATGTTTTTCCCACCATTTTTTGCGCATATGCTTCAATAGATAGCGGATTTGAACTGTCATATTCATCTAAATAACCCATGTTAATCATAATAATCCACCTCAGATATTTTCAACTCCAAAATCGTCTCCTCAATAACCTTGATGCACTCACTTGTCCTTTTCAATATGTCATTTCCCCAAAAATGAATCACTGTCCATCCGCGAAATAATAGCTCCTGATCCTTCTCAATATCTCTGTCAATGTTTCTCTGAATCTTATTAACCCAATAATCGGGATTTTTTCCATTCGCAAGTTTAGGCTTTAAAACTTCCCAATCTTTTCCATGAAAAAATTCCCCGTCACAAAATATTGCAATCTTATATTTAACCAAGACTATATCCGGACGTCCCGGCAATTTTTTATAATTTTTTCTAAAACGATAACCTTTCGCCCAAAGAGCTTTCCGCAAAGCCAGCTCAATGCTTGTATCACTCCCACGAATGCGGCTCATGCCTTTATGGCTTTTCTCAGACACATCTCCTTGAAAACGCGGCTCTTGTCTTGTCATTCTCTCATTATTCATTATTTTTCAACACTTATATTTTAACCAGATATTTTTAGCAGCAATATCATTGATTTGCATTTTTAAAACAACCGCAACCACCATTCAATCGCCCTTAATAATTGCATATAATCACTTCTTCCCCCACCCGATGAGACGCATCCGAATTAATCATACGTTTGACGCTCACAACATCTATTCCATAACCTTTGCCGCCATACCGCTCATTTATTAAATCCGTATTATGATTTGTGAGCATACAATAACAGCCCCTCTTAGTTAATTCATCATAAAGCCTTGCCAGTCTCTCATGACTTTCTATGTCAAACCCCTCTTTTGTATATGATTCAAAAGATGAGGGATTTAAAGGCGCATACGGACTGTCCAAAAATATAAAATCACCATTGCTCGCATTCTTGCACGCATCCTCAAAGTCTCCGTCTGTTATAGTTACATTCTGCAAATACCTTGAGACAGCCATAATATTTTCTTTGTCAGCAGATACCCTGTAACTGTTGTTGTATGGAACATTGAAAAGCCCTTTTCCGTTCACACGGTATAACCCATTAAAACAATGCTTATTTATAAATACAAACAGAGCAGCCAGCTCCACATCATACTCTGCTCTCATCAGCTTATCATTATATTGCTCCCTAAGTGAATAATAGTATTTTTTGCCAAAATCCCCTGCCCTTTTCGCCGCCATTTCATCATCAAGCTCTTTTACAGCATCAAAAAATGCTTCAGGCACTCTACATATCTGCCTGTATGCATTTATCAACGCCTTGTTAATATCATTAATAAACGCATTCGCAGGCAGCAGCTCAAAGACAACCGCGCCGCCCCCCACAAACGGCTCATAATAATTATTATATTTTTCAGGCATTCTCTCTTTTATCTGCGGAAGTAATTGACGCTTACCCCCCGCCCATTTCACAAATGGCACCACACTCGAACCACCCATTATACTTCCTCTCACATACATCCACAAACAGACATTTTCACAAACCCATTATACCTGCACAAACCAAAAATAACAACAAAAACTTTCCCTCGCTCCCCTCATTCAACTACAATCCCCCTTTTCCTCCAACAGCAACCCAAAAA
>CANQHZ010000044.1 GCA_947623805.1 uncultured Lachnospiraceae bacterium
CGTCGCTGATTTTATATATTTTGACTAAATTCTACGTTATTGAATAACACCCTCACAAATATTTATTAACAACAGTTTTAATATAACTTTGTTACCTTAAATAAAAATGACGGGAACCTTACATTTACCTTAAAAATTCGGCTTAAATTACCACAATGCATAAAAAATAAGATATACTAAATCATAGATAAAAATTTTTTTTAATAATTTGATGAGATAATAGCTGTTGAAAGCAAAGGAATATGAGAGAAAATGAACCTTTATGAAAGCAAAATTTTGATTGTTGATGATGAGCCTGACATTTTGCGGATGGTGGGTGAGCTGCTGAAAAAAGAGGGTTATGTCCATGTGGATTTGGCGTCTGATTGCTGCATGGCGAAAAGAATGTTTGGCACGGTTGAATATCATATGGTGCTTCTTGATGTAATGCTTCCTGATGGCGATGGTTTTACACTTTTTGATGAGATAAGGTGTGTTGCGGAGGTTCCGGTTATATTTTTATCGGCAAGGGATGAGGACACGGCGCGTCTTAGAGGTTTGGGGCTTGGCGCGGACGATTATATAACGAAGCCGTTTCTGCCGCAGGAGCTGCTGCTTAGGATTAGGGCTGTGTTAAGGCGCACTTATCATATGGAAGATATTGTAAAAAATGACACGGTAGGCGATGCTGTAATCAATTGGAGTGCAGGTACGATACAGACGCCTGACAGTGAATATCTTCTGACTGCTAAGGAATATGCCTTGCTTAAAAAATTGTGTGAAAACAGGGGGAGGATTTTGTCAATAAACATACTATGCGATACGCTTTGGTCTGATGGTAGCTATGGGTATGAAAATTCGCTTATGGTGCACATCAGACGTTTGCGCGAAAAGCTTGAAAAAAATCCGTCTAAGCCTGAGCACCTTTTGACAGCAAGAGGGTTGGGGTATAAGCTGGTTTAATGTATTGTGGTTAAGGAGTGGCATTTGTGCGTAGAATAGAAAAGTTTATAAAATATGTCATATTGGCGCTGTTTATGCTTATCATATTGTTGGTGGCAGATTTATTTATAATAATGGTAATATCATACAAAACAGGCAGCATGAGCATTTTACCGTCAGTGCCGCGGGAAAAAATCATATCGCTTGCCGAAAGCCGCGCGTCAGGTGATGAGCTTGAAGTACTGAAAGGTAGATGGATTTTTGCCATGGCGATAGATAAAAACGGCGATGTGGTGTGGGGACACAATTTACCCGAGGAGCTTCCGCGTCATTACACGATAGCGCAGGTCGCATCTTTTACACGTTGGTATCTTCGGGACTATCCAGTTTACACATATACCGCAGACGACGGCGGGATAGTCGTAATCGGTTATGAAAAAGACACCATATGGAAAAAGGAAATCATTTATGATATGAATACATTTGGGGCGTATATTTATCTGTTCCCGCTCATATTTATCTCAAACATTTTCGTGCTGCTGATTGTGCCGTCTATAATCATACGGCGCGACGCGAGGCGGCGTGAGCGCGAGCGGACGACATGGATAGCGGGCGTCTCGCACGATATACGCACGCCTCTGTCGCTTGTGCTGGGGTACGCCGACGCGATAAAGCAGGAAAGCGGTGATGCCGAAATTGCGCAGAAAGCGCAGGTAATAGAAAATCAGGCGCTCCGTCTTAAAATGCTTGTGACAAACCTAAACACCCAGAATAAGCTCACTTACGGCATGGGAAACTGGAAAAAAGAGCGCTGCCTGCTTGCGGCGCTGATACGCGAGACCGTATGCGACATAGCAAATTGTATGACAGATGAGGGCTTTGAATTTGCCATAGACATACCCGACAGCTTGGAAAAGCTTTGCATTTACTGCGACGCGGAGCTTACAAAAAGGCTTATCGAAAATCTTGTAAACAATGCAGTGCGCCACAACCCGCAGGGCTGTACAGTCACGGTAAGCCTTGCCCCCAAGAGGCTTTTGGCGCTGCGCTATTATGAAATGATAGTGTCAGACAACGGCGTCGGCATAGAATGGGAAAAGCTAAAAACTCTCCGTGCCCATGCCAAGCCACAAAAGCTTTCTGAGCATGGGCTTGGAATAAGGCTTGTAAAGCAGATAGCGTCATTCCACCATTGGGGAGTGCGCATGGGAAATAATGAGGGCGGCGGATTTTACTGCAGGATTTTTATTATTGCCTGTTCCCGTCGGGTATTTGGCAAATTTCCTTTATGACGGCATCTTTGGAAACCGCGTAATTTTCTGCGATAAGGCTTGCTATTTCTTCGTCAGATAAATTCAAGCGCCTTAACATCATTATGCTGTTTTTTATGTCCTGTTCGCGCGTTTCAAGCATGCCGCATTTATGACCATTTTCAAAGCCTTCACTCACGCCGCGCTTATGGCCTTCATTCATGCCATCTTCGTACCCTTCATTATATACCGTTTTTTTGTACAGCTTTTCATCAAACTCCGTAAGCAGCATATTCGTCACCTCGCTTTTGCACTTGATTAAGATATCCGCCAAAACATCATTTTTTATGCAGTAGTCTGTCGCCTTGCCTATTGCGTCTTTTATCGCGCAGCCGCTGTCAGCATATTCGTTTACTTTAGCAATAAAGTAAGAATAATCATGCAGGCGGCGGCAGCTGTTCAGCAGGGCGCTGTTGTGCCCGTAATTGATGTTAAGCATTGTGGCGCGACATTCAAGGACGGTTTCATCTGCCGACTCTGGAATAAACGCATCTGACAGCTTTAAAACCGTTTTATCAGGGTACTCACTCCTGCCGTTGTAAAAAATGATAAACTGAGGTCTTGGCAGCCTGATAAGCTGCCTTCCATATATGTCAAAGCCATGCTGTTTGATATAGCCCTCATACAGTCTTGCAAAATACATCAGCCCGCGCACAGGCATATTCGGATTAAAGGTGGACTGGTGCTCGTAAAGATTAAGCGTTGACGATATTATGAAGGACATGTCATTTTTCATCGACATATAAATGACATCTTCAAGCGTCGTGATTTCAAGCTCGTCAGGATTTGCGTAGTCCGTGTGGTTTACCGCATTGTACAAATCAAGCAGATCCCTTTTGTCAGCAAATACTCTTTGGAACAGCCTGTCCTTATGCGCCCTGTTTACCGCAAAGCGCTTGAATATTTTGGCGATATTAAGTTTTTCTCTTTTCATGCTTTCTCCTTTTTAGTATATTATAATTTGGGTATTTTGTAAAACAGAAATCAATCGGAAACTAAAGAACTTTTAAACTAAAGACACTTTAAAGATAAATTGATTTGTTTCATTAAAACGTACTATACCATTAATGCCTGCGTTTAGCAAGCGTTTGGGCAAAAATAGCGTCTGAAATGTAAAAAATCGTACAAAGCTGTTTTTTTGGCATATTATTTATATAGAAATAAATATCGGTACACTTATTCTGCATTAGCGGAAAAACAGTTTAAATGCCTGATAACGCGAATGGGGGAAAATTTTCATGAGAGTAGCAGATATGCATTGTGACACAATTTCCGAGATATGGAAGTCAAGGCAGGCGGGAGAGGACGCGCCGCTTACCCAAAATAAACTCCACATAGATATACAAAAACTGAAAAAATCAGTATATCTCTTACAGAATTTCGCAATGTTTACGAATTTAAAAGAATGCGCAGACGCGTATGAACACACATTGTCGCTCATAAATGTTTTTTATGATGAGATAGAGAAAAACAAAAATGACATAAGTGTCATAAAATGCCATGATGACATCGCCGAAAACGAAAGGCAGGGAAAAATATCCGCCCTACTCACAATAGAGGAGGGCGGCTGTTGCAAGGGCAGTATTGACAAGCTTGAAAAATTGTATCAACTTGGCGCGAGAATGATGACGCTCACATGGAATTACCCAAACGAACTTGGTTTCCCAAATTTATATGATTTAGCAGAGTACGGCGTATCAGACCCATTCGCATTTGACGGCTCAAAAGGACTTACGCCCAAGGGCTTTGAATTTATAGAACAAATGGAGCAGCTTGGCATAATAATAGACGTGTCACACTTATCTGACGCGGGTTTTTGGGACATATTTAACAATACCAAAAAGCCATTCGTAGCAAGCCATTCAAACGCAAGAGCGCTCTGCCGCCACCCAAGAAACCTTACAGACGATATGATACGCGCCATAGCCGAGCGCGGCGGAGTGATAGGCTTAAACTATTACGGCAAATTTCTTGATGACAAAAGCCCGCACTTTTCGAGCGCGGACAAAATCGCCCGCCACGCCCGCCACATCATAAACACAGGAGGACGAGAGTGCCTCGGTTTGGGCTCTGACTTTGACGGAATAGACGGTGATATGGAAATAAAAGACGCCTCGCAGATATATAAGCTTGTGCAGGCGTTTGAGAGAAATCATTTTACGGCGGAGGAGATAGAGAATATTTTATATAGAAATGTGTTAAAGGTTTATAAAGAATTGTTGTAGCCAAGCATTGTAGCCAAGCATTATACATATTTATTGTATTCCGAACAATACTATGTTATAATTTTAACGAATTTGTTTATAAGCTAAAAGGGGGAATACAAAAATGAAAAAAGAGGCTTTTAACCCGTATCTGCCGTCATGGGAATACATACCTGACGCAGAGCCGTATGTGTTTGGCGACAGGGTATATGTGTATGGCTCGCATGACTTTTATAACGGTTATGCATTTTGCCTTGGCGATTATGTGTGCTGGTCCGCTCTGGTAAATGATTTAGGCGATTGGCGGTATGAAGGCGTCATATACCCAAAAACTGCCGACCCGCTCAATAAAGAAGGCAAGATGTGCCTGTATGCGCCGGATGTGACAATAGGACCGGACGGTAGATATTATCTGTATTATGTGCTGGATAAGGTTTCTATAGTTTCCGTAGCGGTATGCGATACACCTGCAGGAAAATATGAATTTTATGGATATGTACATTATCCTGACGGCACAAAGCTTGGTGAGCGCGAGGGAGACGAGCCGCAGTTTGACCCGGGTGTGATTACTCAGGGCAGAGATACATGGCTTTACACAGGCTTTTGCAGTGTGGGTGACAAATCGCGGTCAGGCGCAATGGCGACGCTTTTGGGAGAAGATATGCTCACTGTAAAAGAGGCGCCAAAGATTATCGTGCCTGGTTCCGAATATGCCGACGGCACGCAATATCAAGGACACGCTTTTTTTGAAGCGCCGTCTATCCGCAAAAAAGGCGGTACATATTATTTTATTTATTCGTCACAGGTAATGCATGAACTATGTTATGCCATGAGCGATAAGCCCGACAGGGATTTTAAATACGGTGGGGTCATTGTGAGCAATTGCGACTTAGGTATTGACAGTTATAAGCCGCCCCAGCTTCCTATGGCATATGGGGCAAACAACCATGGAAGCATAGTGGAGATAGAGGGTAAGTGGTATATATTTTATCACCGTCACACAAACGGCACATGGTACAGCAGGCAAGGGTGCGCGGAGGAGATACATTTCAATGATGACGGCAGCATCAAACAGGCGGAGATGACGTCATGCGGCTTAAACGGAGCGCCTCTTACAGGCAAAGGGGAGCATCCCGCATACTTAGCGTGCAATCTTTTCACATCAGAGCCCTCCGTCTATGTAGGCGGCGACAACTTTCCAAAGATAATGCAGGATGGCAGGGACGGTGATGAGGAGATAGGTTATATTGCCAACATAAAGGATTCCGCCACTGCAGGTTTTAAATATTTTGAGTGCAAAGGCATTAGTAAAATCAGCATCTCGACGCGCGGTTATGCGGATGGCCTTTTTGAAATAAGGACTAAGTGGGATGGCGAACCGATTGCTGAGATAAAAATAGCATATACAAATGTATGGGAAACCTACGAAACAGATATAGAACTTCCGGACGGCGTGTATGCTTTTTATCTCACATACAAAGGCGAAGGCACGGCAAGTCTGAAATCATTTGCGCTGCATTGAATTGCAGCGCTTTTTATTGCGGCTTTTGGAGGGCAAGCTGTTTTTCCAGCCGTTCCTTAATTAAGGCGATAAAGCTGTCAGGCGATACCACCTTTACTACAGGACCAAACGACAAAATTTCAATCAGCAGCTCCGTCTGCATTGACGAGTCGTAGTAGATGCAACATTCCCAAGTGCCGTCTTCAAGGCGCTTAGTGTCCTTGTCATAATTGGCAAAATGCAGCATCACCCTTTCCAGAGCGTTGCGCTTGTCCTCAATAATCAGGCGCACAGGCTCCGTATCATAGCTTTGGCGCATAAGCGCTCCAAGCGATGCCTCGGCAGCCTTTTCTGTAATTTCCGTGTCCTCATGCAAATCTGAAACGGCAGCATTTGCCATGCCATCAAGTCGGTAATGGTCAATAATATATTTTTTCCCAAATGGACAGCGAAGCCCAATCAGCCTGAAACGGTCGTTTTTTGGCGAATATTCGAGCTTTAACGCAAGACATCTCTTGTGTGTGTACTTTCCCTTAGACGAGGTATAATCAAAGTCTATCACTTTCCTTTCGCGCACTGCCGACATGACAGCCTTAAAATTTTCTCTGTACACGGCGCTTTCAAAACTGTCCCCGTTTTCAAATCTGTCATAATAATAAAACTGTTCCTCTTTCCATAAAGGCTCAATATCCGCAAGCGCCTTTTTTGCCTCCGCGAGTGCCCCATCATCAAGGAAAAGACTGACACGCCTGTCAGAAAGTATTGATTTAATCCACCGCTTTTGCAGCAGCGTCAACGGCATCTGAGTATAATCGACACACGGATAAAATTTGCTGTTGTCCCCCTGCTCCAGCAGCCGCCAATCGCCAAAGCACAGCTTATCGGGAATAGTAAGCGCACTTTCATCAAAGCCAAGCTCATCAGTAAGTCTTACAATTTCCTCCCTTGAAATGCCGTCGCCCTTTGCGCGTTCAAGCACAGCCGCTACAACCCTGTAATAACACCCATAAATTTCCGAAAAATAATCCATCAGTTATCCTTCACCAATCCCATACATTTTCGCCATCAGCTTAATATCGCGGTAAAATTTTTTACGAAGATATTCGCTGCTGCTCTCAAATGAGATAATCCGCCCCGTAAATGTCTTTATCCAAGGCATCATCTCATTGCCGTCAAACACGGTAATCTCATATGTGTATGTATTGTCCGCGACGCGCGTAATCCTGCCGCCGCGCCCTTCGGTTTCAAGTCGCTTTAAGACAAACAGTTCATACGGCTCATTAATGCGGAGCGTGAGCTTAATGGTGTCTTCGCGCTCCCTTCCGCTGAATGAAAGCCCAAAGCACTTGGAAATATTCCTGCGCAGGACAGCATTATATTTATCATAGTCAAAGGTTTCTGACATCAGTGTCACTTCTTTGATATGGTCGAGCCTGATAGTGGAAAGACGCCGTGCGTTCGGATAATACACGCATAAAAAACGCCGCCCCGTGCGCGTACTCACAAAAATTTTAAGCGGGAAAATCTCGACATTTTGGGTCGCATGGCTTACAGCACCTTTATTGCTCTGCGTTTTCAGCCTGACAATATTATGCCCGTTTATGGCGGTAAGCAGCAGGAGTAAAATCTCGTCTTCAAGCGCATGTGCAAAATACCCGTGCTTCATCAAAAACCAGTCATTGGAAAATCCGCGGCTTTTCATAATGCTGTATCCGATAAAGCCAAGCGGCGCCTCAAGCTGGAAAAAACTGACAGCCGTGTCAAGCTGCCGCGCCGTCTTGCCAGTAAGCTTTTTATCAGGCAGGAGAAAATAGTACATTCGCCGCCCCGCCTTTTCAGAGCCTAAAATGCCCTCGCTGACGTATTCATTTGCTTTTTTGCGCACAAGCTGTATCTCGATTTCCGCCTCGTATCTTTGGGCAATTTCATCGGCAAGCTCATCTGCCGTCATCTGCCCGCCGCCGCTCAGAATATCAATCAGGTAAAAGTGCAGCATAATATCATTGTCCGTAAAGCTTTTCGCCTCAAATACGCGGTAAAGCGGATTATACGGGAGCATATTGGTGTTTATGGAAAGATAGACATTTTTGACCGCGCCGTTGTAGTCGCTTTTCACATACGGCGCAAGCCAGCTTTCAAGCCGTCTGCGCTCATTGTCGTAGGTGCGTGCGCTTTTGCGGTCAAAGTCCTCGCGCGACTTAAAGCCGTAAATATAAAAATCCCGCACATACTCGCGGCTTTTGGCTATGGATTTAACAAGCTCGCTAAACTCGGACATAATCCCACCTCCCGATATACCAATCATATTTTACGGCATTAATTCCGAACCGCCGTAACCTTTTAGCCGTTTATGAAGTTTTGTGTTTAGAAAAATTTTTCATATATATTAATATCACTATTTAATATTACTATAGTAAAACAAGCGTTTCAACAAAAAATTTCTTAGCGGCAAGGCAAGGCTGTCTGCATTCTGATTAAATTAAAGAATCCCGTCGAAGCTATGAACATTCGACGGGATTTTGCTGTTGTATATTTCTGTTTTTCTTATAATCCTGTATGAAGGATATAAATTCCATGCTTTTTTGTATGCTCTTTTGCAATTCTTTTTCATCTACCTTATAATCGGGCTCAGGCATGCACAATTCCAACGGTTCAAAATTATAAATCACATCATTTAAAGCTGTTTTTCCCATAATGCGCCTCCTAATCTTATCTATAAAACAATCCTGCTTCACTGCATTTTGCCAAAAAAGACAAAGATGCCAAATACATTTCTGCTGCTGGAGAATCTGTATTTAAGCCTTCAATACATTCTTTAAATAACAAGAATGCGGATTTGTAATCATATCCTTCATCACGTTTTAAATAATGTACTGTGCCTTGGTTTGATACTACTACAATTACCTCAATCATCGGGTGGCATATAAAAAAATGAATATCCTGCAATGAAAATGTTTGTGTTGATGGGTGATTGTGCAGCACTACCACCGCGACGGATTCTTTTGATACAATAATATGATTGGATAGCGTATCTGCAAGTATGTCTACTTCGTGCTCTGTTCCCAATGACACGCCGAAACATTCAAGGGGGTTTTCAGCTCCCAAATCGCAGGTAATGGCAACTTCGTTGCTGTTATTTTTTTCCTTTGAAAGAAGAAGTACGTCTTTTGCCAATTCCTGCATAATTTTGTTGCGGCTTTCTGAGAAACCGTCATACTTAATAAAAGGAACTTTGTCTATGGCAATATCCGTGATATATACTTTTCGGTCTCGCTTTTTGGCCTGCTCTAATTCATATATGCTTTCTGTCATATTATCTCCGATTAGCGGCTGTTAATCACTTTTTGCTTGTTTATCTTATCTGGTATTATTATAAGAAATTTTAAACATTCTGTCAATTTAATGTGAAGATATTCTTAGTTCGCAACTTTTTTTAAATGATTCCCCTTCCATTTCCTGTTAATATAAACCCAAGTCAAGCGAAAGCACAACCCCTTCCGCATTGACAGTCCTATAAATTACATAACTCTTCAGGAGGTAGCTCAACTGGGAGAGCACTGAAAAAAATAAGTCATGCCCGTGGCTTTAACAGCAAAATACACCCAAACTGTATGGCAGAATTTGGCGGTTCGAGTCCGCTCCTCCTGACTAGGCGGCGAGGCAGTGAAATGGTCGTTTCACAGACAGCAGATATTTATGGGGAATCCATTGCAGGTTAGAAGCCTGCCGCCGCCTGCACAGGCTTTTCGCTTTATTTTGGGACCTATGCAGCAAATTAAAAGGTTAATTTATCGCCAGAAGCGTAAAGATGCGGTTCAACTCCGCAAGAGGTCCTGTTTTTGCAAATGCCCATAAAACCATAATAGACAGTTGCGAATACATTTCACAATTACCTAAAAACCATAATGAAGAAAGGAATGATACCATGAATTTTATAAACATCTTTAAAAAAGAGGCAACACATACATACACAGAAAACGGCGCACAGGCGCTGAACACCACGGGCGATGCCTGTCTTGACTTGTTCGGCACAGCGGGCGCTTTGCGCAGCGCTGACGAAATCAGGATAAACACGCTCTTTGCCGAGGCATACGCCGAAAATCCGCTTTTTGCCACAAAAATCGCATTTTACGCAAGGGACATCAGAGAGGGCTTAGGCGAAAGACGCGTTTTCCGCACGCTTTTGAGATATATGGCGGACAATCACCCAGAGGCGCTGCGCCAAAACCTCGACCTCGTAGGCGTATATGGCAGATACGACGACCTTTATGCGCTGATAGGCACGCGGCTCGAAGACGAAATGTGGTCTGCCATGAAAAAGCAGTTTGAGGAGGATTTGGAAAATCTCGAAAAGGGCAACGCCATCTCACTCCTTGCAAAATGGATAAAGACCGCCGACGCAAGCGCAAGCAGCACCCGCAGGCTTGGCATTTTAACCGCGCAAAAGCTTGGCTATAGCGTCTATGACTTCAAAAGAATCGTTCGCAGAATGAGAAAACAGATAAACGTAGTCGAATGTCTGATGTCGGCGGGGCGCTGGGACGAAATAAAGTATTCGGAAGTTCCAAGCCGCGCGATGATGATTTACAGAAAAGCATTTGCGCGTCACGACTTGCAGCGCTTCAACGCGTTTATAAACAGGGCGGCAGCAGGAGAGGAGAAGATTAATTCTGCCGCGCTCTATCCATATGATATTGTACATAAAATATGCATGGGCGAAGGCTCAGACGTGCTTGAGGCGCAGTGGCGCCAGCTCCCAAATTACATTGGACAGGACATAAATGCCATAGTGATGGCTGATGTATCAGGCTCAATGACCGCATGCGGCGGCATACCGCTGTCAACCTCCGTAGGGCTTGCCATATATTTTGCGGAAAGAAACACAGGCGCGTACCACAACCTGTTTATGACCTTCAGCGCCGATCCGCAGATAGTAGAGCTAAGAGGCGAGACGCTGCAGCAGAAGATATCCCAGGTGCAGAAGTCCAATTGGGGAATGAGCACAAACCTTCGGGCGGCATTTGACAAGATTTTGCAGATAGCGTGCAAAAGCCATGCCTCACAGGACGAAATGCCAAAGTCAATAATAGTTATCTCGGATATGGAAATAGACAGCTGCGACGCCCACAAAGGCGAGTGGACATTTTACGACAAGATGGCAAAAAGATACCGTGCTTACGGCTACGAAATCCCGAACATAGTATTTTGGGACGTAAACAGCCGCCATAATATATTCCACGCCGACAAAAACCGCCGCGGCGTACAGCTCTGCAGCGGTCAGTCAGCCACGGTATTTAAGCAGCTCATATCCTGCGTAGGCAGCACCCCCACTGAAATGATGCAGCATGTAATCAACTCAGAGCGGTATGAGTGCATCAAAGTAGGATAGTGTGAACACAAAAATAAAACCCGCCGACAGCGCACATACACTGTCGGCGGATTTTTGTTTACTCATTCAGATAATTAAAAACTCCCGTCTTTCTAAGCGGCTTTATCAAAAGCGCCGATATAACCGCGCCGCATGCGGTAGAAATAAGAAACGGCACAATATAAGCATAAAAAGCTATATCCCCCGCACTCTGTCCCATAAGGAAAATCGCTACAGGGTACGCACACAGTCCGCCAAGCACAGCCGTGCCAAACACCTCGCCCAAAAGCGTGAGCGCGATATTCTTAGTTTTCCAGAAAACAATCCCGCACAGCAAGGCTCCAAACATGCTGCCAGGGAACGCCATAGGGCTTCCAAGCCCGAAAAGATTGCGCAACAGGCTTGCGATAAACGCCACAGCTACGCCGTACCAAGGACCGAGCGCCACAGCGCACAGAATGTTAATCATATGCTGCACAGGCGCGCACTTGCTTCCAAATACAGGAAACGAAATCAGGCTCCCCACCACGGCGACAGCGCACAAAATTCCAGAAACACACAGTTTTTTAGTATTCACTTTTTTCATTTTTCTCTCTCCTTTTGAAATAAATTGAGAACGGCGATAACAGCGGCGTCCTCTTGAATAAAGGTCGGTCGAAGCTCAATTGCTTCCTCTCACGCCGAAACACGGCTTCCCATCGCTGCTGTCTACAAGACACAGGGCGCTCCCCCTCTGCCCGCCCGAAACATCGGGATTGCCATTCTCACTTCCTTTCCAAAAAGAGTTTATGAATATTCTTCTGCTAAATCATAGCACGGATTGCGGAAAAAGTCCACAGGTTTTTGCCATAATAGGAGGATGTCAAATTGCACGAAAGTTTCCGATGTTTTTTGAAATTAAGATGTGATTTGCACTAAAGATGTGATATACTGTAAAAAATAAAATAGCTTTCATGGAAAAGAGGTATGATATGACGGAAAAAGTAAAGCTTCCTATGGGGATTGAGAATTTTAGAGAGATACGCAAGGGAGAATTTTATTACGTCGATAAAACAGGACTTATTAGGAGTTTGTTAGAAAATCTGGGAAAAGTAAACCTATTCACACGCCCACGGCGATTTGGCAAGACACTGACTATGAGTATGCTGAGATATTTTTTTGAAATAGGCAGTGACAGCACGATTTTTGACGGGCTTGAAATTTCAAAAGAAAAGGAGCTATGTGAAAAATACATGGGGAAATTTCCTGTAATCTCCATCACATTAAAAGGCGCAACAGGCGAAAATTTCATAGAAGCAAAAACCATGCTCCGAAGAATTATCTGTAAAGAAGCCCTACGTTTCCAGTTTTTGATACAGAGCGACAAGCTGTCAGAATCAGACCACAATCAGTACAAGGCGATTATTGACATGGATAAAACAGGTGCGTTTACAATGTCCGACGAGCTTTTAAAGGACAGCCTTCAGACCTTATCACAGCTTTTGCAGAAGCATTATAATCAAAATGTCATCATGCTTATTGACGAATATGACGTACCGCTTGATAAAGCATATCGGTCAGGATATTATGATTCAATGGTAGAACTGATTAGAGTTCTTTTTGGCAATGCATTCAAAACAAACGACAGCCTGCAGTTTGCAATCCTTACAGGGTGTCTTAGAATATCAAAGGAAAGCATCTTTACAGGGCTGAATAATTTCAGAGTATATACCATAAAAGATGTGCGATACAGGGAATATTTCGGTTTCACAGATATGGAAGTCCAACAAATACTGGAATATTACGGATTTTCAGACCAGTATAATGCAGTCAGGGAATGGTATGATGGCTATATGTTTGGCAATTTGGAAATATATTGTCCATGGGACGTGATTAATTATTGTGGTGACTTGCGCGACGGAAGCGTGACAGAACCGCAGAATTACTGGGTAAACACAAGCAGCAATGACATCATCAGAAGCTTTCTAAGCAAGGCAAAAACATCCGACAGAAACGATGTTGAGCAGTTAATTAATGGCGGCAGCATCAAAAAGATAATACACCAGGAACTGACCTACAGAGACCTCGATTCCGACTCCGATAACCTATGGAGCATCCTCTTTACGACAGGTTATTTGACACAGCGCAGCGCACAGTCGGGCGACATGACAGAGCTTGTAATTCCTAATAAAGAGGTACAGTGGATTTATATCCGCCAAATCCGAGAATGGTTCAAAAGCGAAACTCGAAGAAATATAGAAAAGCTGGAAAGCTTTTGCAGGGCATTTGAGGAAAACAACACAGCCGCAATCGAGGAAGGCTTCAACGCCTACCTGAAAAAGACAATCAGCATACGTGACACAAGTGTCAGAAAAGAAATGAAGGAAAACTTTTACCACGGCATTTTGCTTGGTCTCTTTGCGAACATGGACGGCTGGGATGTTCGGTCTAACGCCGAGTCCGGCGACGGCTACAGCGACATTAGCGTAGAGATAGAGGAGCAGGATATAGGCATCATCATAGAATTGAAATATGCAGAGCAGGCAGCGTTTGACACGGCATGTCAGGAGGCATTAAAGCAAATTAATGAACGCGACTATGAGGAAAGACTGACCGACGACGGCATAACAACAATCCGCAAATATGGAATTGCGTGCTACAAAAAACGCTGCAGAGTGATTTCAGGATAAAAACAGCATAAAAAACCCCATCTAAAACATCAGATGGGGTTTTTTAACATATTACATATTAACCAAAATACCTCTTTAACAGCCCTTCAAACGCCTTCCCATGCCTAGCCTCGTCCCTAGCCATCTCATGCACAGTATCATGAATAGCGTCAAGATTCAAAGCCTTAGCGCGTTTAGCAAGGTCAGTCTTCCCAGCGGTAGCGCCGTTCTCAGCCTCTACGCGCATCTCAAGATTCTTCTTTGTAGAATCAGTAACAACCTCGCCCAGCAGCTCAGCAAACTTAGCCGCATGCTCAGCCTCCTCATACGCTGCCTTTTCCCAGTAAAGCCCAATCTCAGGATAACCCTCCCTATGAGCCACTCTCGCCATAGCAAGATACATGCCGACCTCAGAGCACTCACCGTTGAAATTAGCCCTCAAATCATTGATGATATCCTCGGGCGCACCCTTAGCCACGCCTACCACATGCTCGGCAGCCCAAGTAAGCCCCTCGCCCTGCGCTACAAACTTCTCAGCAGGCACTCCGCACTGAGGACACTTCTCAGGCGGCGTATCGCCCTCGTGAACATAACCGCATACGCTGCATACATATTTCATTGTAAATTCCTCCTTTTAAATAAAATCCTAAATTCCCCCGCAAGCTATGTAAAATTATCACAAAAATTCCCCCGCGGCGGTGATTAATACTATTATATTTAGACAATTTACGCTTGTCAACCAAAAAGAAAGAATTTTCTGCAAAAGAATTTCTGCAAAATTATTGGCGCCGCTGTCAGATTAGCGTCTGGCGCAAAGACTTTTGAGCACGTTATACAGTCCGCCGTATTCCGCTTGGGAAAGGCTTTTTTTCGGAATGCATATGCGCTTAGTCGTGAAAGATATCTCCACTACGTTCTTTTTGGAAAAAAACACCATAATCCCAACCCCAAGACAGATATATGTAGCAATTTTAAGCAGAATGTCCAGCCAGTCTGAAGACAGCGCGGTGCCTATGAAACTCAAAAAGAAGTTGGCATCCTCAATCAGCTCGCCTACTTTATCGCAAAATGTATTGACAAGTGATAAGACCACGCCGCTTACCACAAATTGCAGCACCCGCTTGTAAGACCGCATACTCAGATACCCTAAGCCTAAAAAATCGGCAGTGCGGGCGACGGCAGGCTCCCCTTTATTTGAAACAAAATTTTTGTCATTCAAATACAAAAACTTCCCAAAAAACATAACACGGTCAGGCAGGACTTGAATTGCGTATTTTCGCTTTTCGGTCATGGGAATCTGATAAATCGGGGTATACCCTGCGCCTTGAGGCGGTATATTTTGTGCTGGCATTTTTTAAGTCCTCCTTTTGGCGGCGTCTTTCACACGGCGTATTTGCTTTTGAAAATCCTGCACGGCAGCCAGTCCTATAATGGTGGCATTGAATTTGATAGAGCCGCCCGCGTATTCAATGGCAAAGTATACTTTTCTGTTTATGATATAAAGTAAAAAACCAATTAGAGCGGTGACTAAGGAAACTCCGCTGCCAGATAAAATTATAATTCCTATAGTCTCAATTATTTCATCAATAGGATAATCTGTATTATAGCCAATAATTAAAAGTAAACCTCCAATGATGGCGAACAAAGGCGTAAGTATAAGCGGTATTAGGAATGCAAGACGCCCTACAGGTTTACGATAAATAAACTTAGTTCCCGTGATATCCTCCACATCCACGACCATTTCCATTGTTGACTGCACCAGCTTTTTGCCGCTCCCGGAAAAGAATCTTCCCTGAAAATATACTCTCCTGTCTGTCAGCAGCGCATTACACTTTTTTACCTTTTTATGCAGCAGATTTTCCAGATAACCGTTTCCCAGCGTTCCCTGCAGCTGCTCGTCAGGGTCTACGAATACCCTGCTGTATCTGGACGACGCCGTATTTATTTGATTCTGTTCTTCCGACACCTGCCCTTGAGCAGAAGAATTATCGTCCCAAGCCTGTTCTTGAGCAGAGAGATTATCACCCCAAGCCTGCCCGTAGGCATTGCCATTACCACTCATCGCCTGCTCTTGAGAAGTCACATTTTCGCTCGTCGTCTGCTCATGCATCGTGCCACATTCAGTACAGAACAACGTGCCGTCCGGCAGTTCACATCCACATTGTTTACAAAACATAACATTTCCTCCCAAAATTTAATTTCCTTATTATCATATACCCCCCCCCGGTAATTTCGTCAATAGCAAATTTTCCGCACATTTTCCCAAACAAAATCCCGCCCGAAATAATACCCCTTAAAGCTTGTGCGGTTTGTGGCGCTATGTTATAATTTTAAGCGTATCAGGCGGACAACATAAAAGGCAAAAAAATATTTCCATAAAATTAATTCCATAAAAAATAAATTAATTCGCACCAAATCCACTATATTAAAAAAAATCCTATGATATAATAAACTAAACCCCGCTCATTTTTACACATAAATAAACAGCTAAGCATGTACAAGTCCGCATCAACAAATGCTTTGCACATGCTAAAAAATAAAGAAGGCGAACACTCAAAATGAAACTAAAAACAAAAATGATGGTCCTGTTCCTTGCCATAATCCTAGTCCCCTTATGCTTTGGTGTGGCGGCATTTTTAGGCTTTGGCTATCACGAAAACGTAAATCTTTTCCACGAGCTCACCCAAGAAGACATAATGATAGAGGCACTCATAAACAAACGCTTTATGAGCTACTTCACCCTTTCCATGGTAATCATACTGATACTGACAAGCGCCCTCATCACGGCATGGATAAACAACGACATATACAAGCCGATAAAAGGCTTAAACCGCGCAATGGAGCACATCGCGGAAGGCGACTTTGACTACAGGATTTCCAACACAGCCACAGGCGAGGTAGGACAGCTCTACAGCAACTACGAGCAGATGCGCCTCAAACTAAAGGAAAACGCCGAGGAAACCCGCCAAAACGAGCAAAAGTCAAAAGAGCTTGTAAGCAACATATCACATGACCTCAAAACCCCCATAACCTCAATCAAAGGCTACGTCGAGGGCATAATGGACGGAGTCGCCGACACTCCCGAAAAGATGGACAAATACATCAAAACCATCTACAACAAGGCAAACGACATGGACAGACTGATAAACGAGCTCACCACCTACTCAGGCATAGACTCCAACAAAATACCGTATAACTTCCATATTATAAATGTCTCCGATTATTTTTCCGATTGCGTGGAGGAAGTAGGACTTGACCTCGAGCAGAAAAACATACGCCTGAATTACACCAATCTAGTCCCCGCGGACACAAGCATAGTCGCAGACCCAGAGCAGCTCAAAAAAGTGATAAACAACATAATCAGCAACAGCGTCAAATACATGGGACACGACAACGGCTGCATAGATATCCGAATACTCGACGAGGGCGAATCCGTCAAGGTTGAGATAGAAGACGACGGCAAAGGCATAGCCGCCAAGGACATCGGCAATATATTTGAGCGGTTTTTCAGGACAGACGCCTCACGCAACTCAATGCAGGGCGGCAGCGGCATAGGGCTCAGCATAGTCAAAAAAATAATCGAGGACCACGGCGGCTACGTCTGGGCGACAAGCAAAGAAGGCGAAGGCACCTGCATGCACTTCGTAATCCGCAAATATGTTGAAATCAAAGATGATGTAATAGTGTGATTCATAGGAATTTATGAAAAAATGGAGGACAAACAAAATGAGCAGAATTTTAATAGTTGAGGACGAGGAAGCGATAGCAGAGCTTGAAAAAGACTATCTGGAGCTGAACGATTTCAAGGTAGTGATCGAAAACAGCGGCGACAAAGGGCTTGCGACAGCGCTCGCGGAAAGCTTTGACCTGATAATACTCGACCTTATGCTCCCTGGAATGGACGGATTTGAGATTTGCAAAAAAATCCGCGAGGAAAAAGACGTGCCGATACTAATGGTATCCGCCAAAAAAGACGACATTGACAAGATAAGGGGCTTAGGCCTCGGCGCCGACGACTACCTCACCAAGCCGTTCAGCCCCAGCGAGCTAGTGGCGCGCGTTAAGGCGCATATGTCGCGCTACAACCGCCTTGTCGGCAGCCACGCCAAGGAAAATGACATAGTGGAAATACGCGGCATACGCATAGACAAGACCGCAAGGCGCGTATTCGTTGACGGCGTAGAAAAAACCTTCACCACCAAGGAATTTGACCTCCTCACCTTCCTCGCCGAAAATCCAAACCACGTATTCACCAAGGAAGAAATTTTCCGCGAAATATGGGACATGGACTCCATCGGCGACATAGCCACAGTGACAGTCCACATCAAAAAAATCCGTGAAAAAATCGAGACCGACACCTCAAAGCCCCAGTATATAGAGACCATCTGGGGCGTCGGCTACCGTTTCAAACTGTAATTATGAAAAGCACGATAATCCACGAAGACGCTGCCCTGCTGGTAGTCCATAAACCCGCAGGACTAGCCGCCCAGACCGCGCACCTCGGACAGCCCGACCTGGTTTCCGAGCTGAAAACCTACAGAAAAAGCAAAAACGAGGACACCTATATCGGCGTAATCCACCGCCTGGACCAGCCTGTCGAGGGCCTGCTGGTCTTTGCCAAAACACCAGAGGCGGCAAAACGGCTGAGCACCGAGCTTTCAGACAAAACCCTCGTCAAAAGATATTCTGCCCTCATATGCGGCAAGCCCTCCGCGCAGCAGGGCACACTCACGGACTACCTTCAAAAAGACGCCCGCACTAACCTCTCTGCCGTAGTGCCAGACACAGCCAAAGGCGCAAAGGAGGCAAAGCTTAGCTGGAAATTAATCAAAAGCTTTTCCACAACGGCAGGCGCATACTCCCTCGTGGAAATAGAGCTTTTCACAGGACGTCACCACCAGATACGCGTACAAATGTCAAACGCAGGCTACCCGCTGCTTGGCGACACAAAATACGGCTCTGCCCAATCACAAAAAATATCCGCACAGGCAGGCATAACCTCCGTCGCCCTGATAGCGGACTATATCGAATTTGTCCACCCTCAAAGCAAAAAAACCTTGTCCTTTAAAACAGCCTACCCCCCTGAATGGAAAATACCCTCAAATGTCAAATAAAAGATATATGAAAAATGTGTGTTCTCATATAATGACAGTTAGATATTACACACAGCGCTGCCCATAATTTTTTCTGGGTAGCGCTGTTTTTATATTGTCCCGTCACCATCTGCTCGCCACCCTACCCACAGCCCCAAACATTCCTCCAATTTCCCCAAACTAAATAAAATATACCTCTTGCACTCTGCAAAATATAATACTATAATAAAATAGCAAAAAAACATAACCCGCAGAAACCGAGGTGACGCTTTTTTATGGAATACACAAAAAAATCTGACCTAAAGGTAGAATGTATAGTATCGGAAGACGACTTCGACTTTTTCGGCGTCACTCCCGACGACATACTCGAGCGTACCCCTGCAGGTATAAATTTTCTCAAAAAAGCAAAGGAGCTTTGCGCCATCACTCAAAAAGTCACATGGACAAACACAGCCTACACCTTGCGCATCACCCTCCTGTCAGACAAAAAAATGTCACTCGAATTTAGCGAGTGCATATCCGACTACGCCGCAAGCCTCAAAAATTCAATGGAGCTCGCCGACGATGCGACCAAACAGCCCTTGAGGGAATTTATAGAGGCTCTCGAAACCTCCGACGAACAGACCGCAAGACAACTCGTCGCCCGTTTTGAAAAAAACACAAGAAACGAAATAATAAAATAAGCGGCATCTCGCACGCAACTTGTTGCGTTGGTGCCTTAGCCGTGCTTTAATATATTTTGACTAAATTCGGACAGTTTATAACACATTTTGCAATTACCTACTTTATAATACATAAAAAATAGAAGGGGGAAAATCCAAGACAATGAAAACAGACCTAAAAAAAGTATACATCTGTTTCCCGCAATGGAAACACAAGGTACTCACCATGAGCTACGACGACGGCAAACACGAGGATAGACGCTTGGTAGAAATCTTCAATAAAAACGGCATAAAAGGCACATTCAACCTAAATAGCGGCTTAAAAGAAGACCCTAACCGCATTCCTCAGTCAGAATACAAAGAACTCTACAAAGGACACGAAGTCGCCTGCCACACACTTTCTCACCCCACCATATCACGTTGCCCGCTCGCCAGCGTAGCCGATGAAGTGCTCGAGGACAGGAAAAGATTAGAGGCGATTATGGGTTATCCCGTCAGAGGACTTGCATATCCCAACGGCTCATACTCCGACGAAATATGCAGCCTACTTCCCGCCCTTGGAATACGCTACGGCAGAATAGTCGGCAATTCCGAAAGCTTTGAAATCCCCTCGGACTTCATGCGCTGGAAAGCCACCTGCCACCACAACCACAAACTCCAAGAGCTCGGCGAGCAGTTTGTAAATCTCAAGAAAAAACAGTACCTTTACATGATGTACGTCTGGGGACACAGCTACGAGTTCACCCAAAGCGACAACTGGAACGTCATGGAAGACTTCTGCCAACTCGTAGGCGGACAAGACGACATCTGGTATGCCACAAACATAGAAATAGTAGATTACTTCGACACAGCCAGACAAGCCCAATTCGCCGCAGACAACTCCTTTGTCTACAATCCCAGCGCCCAAAGCCTCTGGCTCTGCGTAGACGATAGCGAATTTATAGAAGTAAAAGGCGGCACCCTCGCCACACTATAGTGCAATAACTACAAAAAAATAACAAAAATTTAATAATAATTATTCACTTTTAAACAGATATGTGTTAAAATACTATTAACGAGCGCATACAGCGCCAATCTAAAATAAAGGGTGATAATAAATGAAAAAAAGCTATAAAATAATAAAATTCCTGCTCGCACTGACACTCGGCATATTCATCTCCGCATTCTCACTAAACGCATACAAAGTAAACGCCGCAGAAAGCGCACAGGAAACAACAGTAGCACAAGAAACCACATCAGACACAAACTCAGACAACGCCGGCGGCGCAGTCCTCCTCCTAATGGGCGGCATGCTCCTCATCATCATTACAGTAGTAGTCACAGTAGCCGCCACAGTAGTATCCACAGCCGCCATAGCTGACGAAGCATAACAAATATAAATCCAAAAAGGACTGCCGCAATAAAGATTAAGCATACAAGACATAGTATTACCAAATCAAATAATACTATACCTTGTATCTATATTCTAATTGCGATAGTCTTTTTTACATTCTTCTTCAAATCTCTCTAAAAACATTCTAAAAAATAAAACAGCGATAATCCAAGCCCAGAGGCAGCAATATACCCCATGAAGACCCTTGTGAGCGTCGGCACTTAGCGAAATAAGCGTTAAAAGCGTAGCTCCTTTTAACGCACCATTGAGCTTAGTGTCCGCTACGCTCACAACTGAGCGCAAGCGATGTCTTCATGGGGTATATTGCTGCCTCTGGGCGCCCCACTTCCCCCAAAAATAATTTCCAAAATAATTTCCAAAATAAAGTTGTCCCCCACCCCAAAATAAGCTATAATAAATACTAACACCAAACACAATACAACACACAAGTTTTGACATCTAATAAATTTAATAAAAAAAGGAGGCTCACAAAAAAATGATAAGAATCGGTTTATTAACAAGCGGCGGCGACTGCCAAGCCCTCAACGCAGCAATGCGCGGCGTAGCAAAAGGACTGTTCAACTCCCATAAGGACGTAGAACTATTCGGTTTCATCGACGGCTACAAAGGACTAATCTACGGCAACTATAAAATGCTCCAGTTTTCTGACTTTTCAGGTATTCTCACCAAAGGCGGCACAATCCTAGGCAGCTCACGCATGCCTTTCAAAAATATGCGCGACCCCGACGAAAACGGACTTGACAAAGTAGAGGCAATGAAGCACAATTACTACAAACTCAACCTCACCTGCCTCGTAATCCTCGGCGGCAACGGCACACATAAGACAGCAAACCTCCTCCGCGAAGAAGGACTAAATATAGTGACCCTTCCCAAAACCATAGACAACGACCTCTGGGGCACAGACATGACCTTTGGTTTCCAGAGCGCAGTAGATATAGCGACACAGTGCATCGACCAGATACACACCACAGCCGCATCACACGGACGCGTATTTATAGTAGAAGTTATGGGACATAAAGTAGGCTACCTCACCCTCAACGCAGGTATCGCAGGCGGCGCAGACATAATCCTTATCCCCGAAATCCCATACGATATAGATAAGATTATAGACGCAATCAAAAAACGCGCCGAAAGAGGTAGCCGATTCACAATCCTCGCAGTAGCGGAGGGCGCTATCTCAAAGGACTTGGCAAAGCTTTCCAAGAAAGAATACAAAAAATACATGCAGGACTACAAATATCCCAGCGTATCATATGAGATAGCAGAGCAGATTACCAAGAAAAGCGGCATGGAAGTAAGAGTTACGGTTCCCGGTCACACACAGCGCGGCGGCAGCCCCGACTCTTATGACAGAGTATTTGCCAGCAGACTCGGCGCCGAGGCGGCACGCCTTATCCTCGAAGGCGAGTACGGCTACATGGTAGGCTACAGAAATAGAGAGGTAGTAAAAGTACCGCTCGAGGAAGTAGCAGGCAAACTCAAAATGGTAGACCCCGAATCAACAATAATTCAGGAAGCAAAGCTCTTGGGAATAAGCTTTGGTGATTAATTTTAAATACTATGCCGCGGCGCGAAACCGCGGCATAAAACTGTAAGCAAACGCTTTCTCGTAGTCATACCTGTATTGTAATCTACAAATACAATAAAGACTAAAACACTATGCATTAATTAATAAGGCAGCACACAAAAAGCATAGCACATTTGATATGGAGATTAAAATGTCATACACAGCGCTTTACAGAAAATTTCGTCCTGACATATTTGAAGACGTAAAAGGGCAGGAGCACATAGTCACCACCCTCAGAAATCAAATAAAAGCCAACCGCATAGGGCACGCTTACCTTTTCACAGGCACGCGCGGCACGGGCAAAACAACTATAGCCAAGCTTTTTGCCAAGGCAGTAAACTGCGAAAATCCCGTAGACGGCAGCCCATGCGGTCAATGTCGTTGCTGCCGGACGATAAGCGCTGGCGCGAGCGTGAATGTGATAGAGATAGACGCGGCCTCAAACAGCGGCGTAGACAATATCCGTGAAATAGTGGACGAGGTATCCTACTCGCCGGTAGAGGGCAAATATAAGGTTTACATTTTGGATGAGGTGCATATGCTCTCCATAGAAGCGTTTAATGCGCTGCTAAAGACCTTGGAGGAGCCCCCCTCATACGTTATATTTATCCTTGCGACAACAGAGGTGCACAAACTGCCAATCACCATACTTTCACGCTGTCAAAGATATGATTTTAGACGTATTTCAATAGATACCATTACAGATAGACTAAGCGAGCTTATGGAAAAAGAGCAGATTTCAGTAGAAGAAAAAGCTCTCAGATATATAGCCAAAACAGCCGACGGTTCGATGCGTGACGCTCTAAGTCTTCTGGACCAGTGTATAGCTTTTCACTTTGGCGAGACACTCACATATGACAAAGTGCTTGACGTACTGGGCGCAGTCGATACTTCCGTATTTGCTCGCTTGTTGGAAATGATACAAAAATACGACGCTACGGGCTGCATTGCGCTTTTGGAGGAAGTTGTAATGCAGGGGCGTGAGCTTACCCAGTTCGTCACAGAATTTACATGGTATCTAAGAAACCTTATGCTGGCGAAAACCTCTGACAGCGGCTTGGAAGATATGATAGACATGTCCAGCGACAATCTGACGCGTCTAAAAGGTGAGGCGGAGCAGATTGAGCTCGATGATATAATGCGCTATATCAGAATATTTTCAGAGCTTTCAGGTCAAATAAAGTATGCTACGCAAAAGCGTATACTTATAGAAATGGCACTCATAAGATTGTGCCGTCCCGCGATGGAAGTCACACAAGATGCGCTTGTCGCGCGCGTCAAAGCGATAGAAAAAAGCATAGAAAACGGGATAACATTAACATCTCCATATGCACAGCAGCCCCCGCGCGAGGCACAGGGACAGTCACAGCCGGCACAAAAACGTCAGCTGCCAAAGGCAATTCCGGATGACATAAGGAACATAGTCGGTGGATGGGCGGGAATAGTTTCACAGCTACCGCAGCCCTGCCAAAGCTATTTAAAAACTGCAAAGCTAAGCTTGGACAACGATGACTGTCTGGAAGTGGTGCTTAATGACGGCATAGGCTATGATTACATGAGGCAGCCCGAAAATTATGCGCGACTTAAAGATATACTTTCAAATTTCGTGCAAAAAGAGGTTTCAATAGAAATAAAAAATACCGAAGACGGACAGGATTTTGACGAAAATTACATTGACCTTTCAAAACTTATAAATATGGATATTGAAATAGAAAATTCTTAAATACCGTAAAAACGGCAAAAAAATGAGGAGGAAAATAATATAATGGCAAAAAGAGGAGGCTTTCCGGGCGGCATGGGTATGCCCGGCAACATGAATAATCTGATGAAACAGGCACAGCGTATGCAGCGCCAGATAGAAGAAGGACAAAAGGAGCTTGAAGCGAAAGAATTTTCGGCGAAAGCAGGCGGAGGCGCTGTCGAGGTTACGGTTTCAGGTAAAAAAGAAGTGGTAAAGGTAGTTCTTTCCGAGGAGGCAGTAGACCCGGATGATATCGAGACGCTGCAGGACATGATAGTTGCCGCCGCAAACGAGGCGTTGCGTCAGGCAGATGAGGCAAACAACGAGCTTATGGGTAAAATGACAGGCGGCCTCGGCGGAGGATTACCTTTCTAATGGAACTTTACAGCGGATATATCAATAAACTTATAGAGCAGTTTGAAAAGTTACCAGGAGTAGGCAGCAAATCTGCCCAAAGACTTGCCTTGCACGTAATTAATATGCCGCCCGAGCACGTAGAGCGTTTCGCGCAGATAATGGTGGAGGCACGGAAAAACATACACTACTGCAGGGAATGCTGCACGCTCACAGACAATGAAGTATGTCCAATCTGCTCCAATCCAAGCCGAGACCACAGCACCATTATGGTAGTGGAAAATATCCGCGACTTGGCGGCATATGAAAAGACAAATAAATACGAGGGAGTTTATCATGTACTGCATGGGGTAATTTCCCCGATGCTTGGCATGGGACCGAATGATATAAGATTAAAGGAGCTTATAAAGCGTCTCGAAGGTGATGTTGATGAGGTAATTATCGCGACAAATTCAAGCCTTGAGGGGGAGACGACAGCTATGTATATATCAAAACTGATAAAATCCGCAGGAATAAAAGTCACACGTATAGCCAGCGGCGTACCTGTCGGCGGAGATTTGGAGTGCATAGATGAAATGACTCTTCTCAGGGCACTTGAGGGCAGAACGGAGCTTTAGCTTTTAAATGCGATTATTTTAAGAGCCGCTAAAGCGGCAGAAAGAGAGGAAAAAATGGAAATTGTAACGAATGGCTTTGGAAAAACACCCGATGGAAAAGAGGCAAAGCTTTATACCATCAAAAATGACAACGGAATAGCGGCAGAAGTAACAAATTTCGGCGCTATTCTCGTGCGCTTGTATATGCCGCAAAAAAACGGCGCTAATCAGGATATAGTGCTCGGACACGATACCATAGAGGGATATTACGAAAACGGTGAGTTTTTTGGTTCCACGATAGGACCAAGCGCAAACCGCGTAGACAATGCGAGCTTTGAAATTGACGGCGTAAAATACCAGCTTGCAGTAAATGACGGCACAAACAATCTTCATAGTGATGATAATCTTGGTTATCACAAAAGATTATGGAACGCGGAGACAACTGACAACAGTGTCATATTTTCGCTCGAAGATAATGCCAGCATGGGTTTCCCCGGCAATAAAAAAGTGCAGGTTACATATACGCTTACAAATGAAAACGAGCTGAAAATAGAATATTACGTTACAAGTGACAAGCGCACTCTCGTAAATATGACAAATCACACATACTTTAACCTTGCAGGACACGACTCCGGAAACATTGAGGGTCACAAGCTTTATATAAAAGCGTTTTATTATACGCCTGTATATGAGCGTCTTATACCGACCGGCGATTTAGTTCCAGTAGAAGGCACGGTGTTTGACTTTAGGCAGATGAAGGAGATTGGCAAAGAAATAAATGCCGATGACATTCAGCTCAAATACGGGCAAGGCTATGACCACAACTTTATGATAGACGGCTATGACGGTACCATTCAAAAGGTAGCCGAGGTTCAGGAGCCTATAAGTGGCAGAAAAATGGAGGTATATACAGACCAGCCTGCAATCCAGTTTTACGCGGGCAATTGCGTAAAACCGCAGACCGGCAAAAACGGTGCCTCATACGGTAAGCGGAGCGGCCTATGCCTTGAAACTCAAAATGTTCCTGACGCGATAAACCAGCCTCAGTTCCCCAGTGCCATATATGGTCCTGACAGAGAATACAAAACCACCACAATTTACAAGTTTTCATGGTAATTAAAAATTTTTAAAGTCAGCCCGATATTGCCGTATCACAGCATTGCGGGCTGGCTTTTTAAAATTTGTTTCGACATACCGGTTTCGACAAATTATTTATATCCTTCGTGCTATGATGTGTATTGTAAAATTAAACACTACATGAAACTGCATACAAATCACACAAGTTTGCGCATACGCATAAACTTGAAAGCACATCAAGTAGATAGGAGGATTAAAATGGAGAAACAAACAAGCATCATGCAAATCCCGATAAATACAAGAACAATCGGGAAACCAAGCGGTATATACGTACTTTATTTGGAAGACTATGTATATACATTCATAAATAAGCTCCTTACAGAAAAAATCAATTCGGATAATGTTGAGTTTTATGAGGTATCTCTGTACGGAAAGCGCTTTGACGAGGATGGCAGGAGCTTTCTTGTAATATCCGGCGCTGCCCAAAACCCATTTCCGGAGGACAAGGGAAAGCTTGTATTCCCAAGCTGTACCTTTATCGGAAATGCCAAAATAGAGGCAAACAAAGCCTCGGGGCTGCGGCTTGATATTGCAGTTAAAAACACTAATATTGTATTGGACGATTTTTACATATATTATGCCCAAAACGAAGAAATGCAGAATTATCTTATAGAATGGAATGCAAGTCATATTTCTCCTCAAGATAACGCTGCCATGCACGCAGAACACAAAAATATGTCAAATATTCGAGCCGCCTCAGATGACACTGCCCGTTACAGCAGGCTTGCGCAGGCATATAACCGTGAGGAGGCGAAAGTAAGTTTTATATGGAATGTAATGAACATATTGTGTTTGGGTTTAGTGTTGTGTATAATGGTTTATGGCATTATTTCAATAAACAATTATCACAAAATGAAAAATATGGAAAAAACCATAGACTATTGTCTTGCGCTTATTACAGACAATATACAATTAAAAAACGACTATAAAGCGCCGGCATCAGTCACTATAGAAGAAAGCGCGTATGAACGTCTGACAGGCGATAGCACGCAAAACAAACAGGTTCCCCATCAAACCGAGACAGCTAAGGCGACCGAAACCGAAACTGCGCAGCTCTCCGAGACAATGCCGGCAATTGAGACAGAGACGACGCAACCGTCGACAATTGATGAAACTGTCCAGCCTACTTCACAGCCGGCGACTGACAACGAGTCGGAGACTTTAAACCAGACAATAACTCCAAGTCAGACTGCGACAGAGGCCATAGTTCGTCTTGACCAGGAGATACCGCAGACAGACACGGACGATGCGAACACTCAATATTATATTGTGCAGCAGGGCGATACTCTTAGAACCATAAGCTATGATGTCTATGGTACATATAATATGGTAGATGAAATATGCGAGTGGAATAAAATTGAGAATCCGGACAATATTCTTTACGGACAAAGGCTTTTACTTCCGGAAAAATAATGGTATACTATTTAGTGACGATTAAAAGATGAGGTATGCTTATGGCAGAAATAAAGGACTTTAAGCGAAACAAATACCTTTTAAAAGGCATAGACAACAAAACAAATGCCGACGGCGGCGATGAGCATTATAACAAATCATCCGACAGCTTAGTCGCCCGCCACAGGCAGTTAAAAATATATACAGCGTTGGGCATAGTGGCACTGGCAGGAGTATTTCTGATAGGTGCCTATTTCCATTGGAAAAATATAGTTTATACAGATTATGAAGTGCAGCAGCAGGTTAATTGGGCACGTGCAGGTGAGGCGAAATGTTTAAATCTCGATGGTCTGCTTTTCACTTACAGCAATGATGGAATGAGCTGCACAGACACAAGAGGCAACGTAGTCTGGAACCAAACCTACGAAATGCAAAATCCCATAATTAGGACTTGCAAAAAAACAATAGCTGTAGGGGATTATAATGGCAGGAGCATATACGTTTCTGACACTCAAGGGAGCCTTGGGACAATAAACACCACGATGCCGATACGCGACTTTTGCGTGTCGCTAAATGGTATAGTAGCCGCAGTGCTGGACGACTCTACCGTTACGGCGATTTATTTATATAGTACCGCAGGGCAAGAACTTGCGTACTTTAAGACTACTATGAGTGAATCGGGATATCCGATAGCGATTGATATTTCCGATGATGGTACAAAGGTAGCTGTTTCATACATAAAAGCAGAAAACGGAAATGTTTCATCGAGCATAGGTTTTTACAATTTCTCATCAGTGGGACAGCAAGTAACAGACAATCTTGTCAGCGGTTACGGATATGCGGATGCGGTTGTTCCGATTGTAAACTTTATGGAAAATGATACAGTATTCGCCGTTGCCGACAACCGCCTTATGTTTTATCGCGGCAGGCAAAAGCCCGAAAGTCTTTCGGAAATTCTTATTTCCGAGGAGATACAGAGCGTATTTTATGATGAGAACTACATAGGACTTGTATTTTTTAATTCCACAGGCGAAACAACATATAGATTGGATGTATACAATACAAATGCCAAAAAGGTAAGTGAATTATATTTTGATATTGAATATACCGATATAATATTTGACACTGCAGGTTTGATAGTGCGCAGTGACAATGAATGTATCATTTATGACTGGCAGGGCAGACTTAAATATGAAGGCGCGTTTAAGGAGCATATCGCGTGCCTTATACCTATGGGCAACATAGCAAGGTATACATTAGTAACAGATGATGCCATACAGCAGATACAATTATACTAATGTAAACATTGGAGGATACCGATTTGGAAATAAACATTCTTTTCATAATAGTAGTCATAGCTCTTGCGGCAGGTGCCATAAATGGCTTTAGAAATGGTATTTTGGAAAGCTTAGTGCGCATAATATCATGTATTCTAGGAATATTAGTGCTTATAATATTGGCAAAGGGAATAGGCGGCTTTATACAAGGCAGTTTTTTGAGCATAGTTATGGCGATAATCCTGCTTGTGGCTATAAGAATTATTCATAAGGTTATAAAACTGATATTGGATTCTCTAAAGCTGGTAAGAGCACTTCCCGCGGGAAAATTCGTAGATAAGCTCGCAGGTGCCTTATTGGGAATGCTTGAAGTGTTGCTTGTAATATGGATAGCGTTTATTATAGTAGGCAGTTTTGATATATATGGTATAAATACATGGGTGAAAGGACAAGTGTCACAAAGTAGGTTTCTTTCATTAATATATAATACAAACTATATAGTAATTTTACTGAGGAAATATTTTTAATTGAGATTGATAAAATACTGAAAAAATAAAAAAAGTTGGCAAAATACGCTTGACAAACAATTATGGTTGTGATAATCTAATAAAGCTGTCGCAAATAAGATAAGGCAGCAGCACCTTG
>CANQHZ010000045.1 GCA_947623805.1 uncultured Lachnospiraceae bacterium
GTTGTACTATGGGAAATATATTCACCACATTTATTATTTCTGTCGTGGCAGGTGTAGTATGTCACTGCGTCTGCAAATGGCTGGACAGAAATGACCGATAACGGCAACCAGCCTAAGGATTAAGCCTCCTTTCCAAAACGGCATAAAAATCCCCAGAGAACACCACTCTCTGGGGATTTTGTTGCACTACGGGATATTCACCACTTTCCGTATAACAGCATTATAGCATACGCAATTTTCTTTTTCAATATACCTTAAAAAATATTTCTATTTTCCAATACAAAATTTACTAAATATCTCCTCCACCAAATCATCACCGACTTCCTCCCCAATTATCCTACCAAGCGCAGCATACGCACTCATCAAATCAATGGAATAAAAATCTTCAGGCATATCATCATCTATGCTTTTCCTTACCAATCTCATACTGTCAAGCGCCTCAACCAAAGCCTCCTTATGCCTCTGATTTGTAATATACACTTCATCATTCAAATCAATATCGCCATTAAAAAACATTTCCTTAATTACATTTTCAAATTCTTCAATACCTTTTTTTTCTTTAACAGAAGTTTTAATAATCTTTACTGCAGAAAAATTATTTTCTGACATATGTGTCACTTTATTAATTTTTCCGCAAAATCTTTCTTCCATATCTTTTTCAGAAACAGTCTGCTCTAAATCAGTCTTATTTAAAAGCACAATAATATTTTTACCACATATCATCTTAATAATCTCATCATCATCATCATCAAGAGATTTTGACGCATCTGCAATATACACAATCAAATCCGCATCATTTGCATATTTTCTTGCTTTCTCCACACCTATTTTTTCAACCACGTCATCAGTCTCACGTATTCCCGCCGTATCAACAATATTCAAACTTATTCCGTTTAATATCACTGTTTCTTCCAAAACATCTCTCGTAGTTCCCGCTACACTTGTGACAATCGCCCTGTCCTCGCCCAAAATTAAATTCAAAAAAGACGACTTTCCGACATTAGGCTTGCCGACTATCACGGTATTTATGCCCTCTTTCAAAACCCTACCATCATCAGCGCTTCCGATAAGTTTTTCCAAATCATTGCAAATTCTATCCACCTTTTCTTCAAGCCTGACACTAAACCCGTCAAGACTTATATGTTCAGAATCGTCAAGCGCAGATTCAATAAATGCTATCTCATGCAAAATCTCACTACGGAGTTTAGATATCTTATCAGACACATCACCTTTTAACTGTCTTACAGAGCTTTTGAGAGCAAAATCGTTTTTTGACTGAATGATATCCATTACAGCCTCAGCCTCGGATAAATCTATTCTTCCATTTAAAAAAGCACGTTTTGTAAACTCTCCCGCCTCCGCAATTCTGCAACCGTTTCTGACAAGAGTGTCAAGTATTTTATTCATCACAAGAACGCCACCGTGACAATTAATTTCAACAACATCTTCACGCGTATAAGTATTGGGAGCCCTCATCACGGAAACCATAACCTCATCAAGCAGCACGCCATCATCATAAATAAATCCATAATGAATAGTATGGCTCTTGACATTTACCAAATGCTTTTTATTATTTTTTGAACGGTAAAGTCTGTCCGCTATCTCGACAGCATTATCTCCACTTATTCGTATTATACCTATACCCGAATTGCTCATAGCCGTAGCAGCGGCAACGATTGTATCCGACTTCATAAAGCCTCCAAAATAAATCCATAAACAATCAACAAATTTTCTAAAAGAGGCTGTAACAAAACAATCCCCGTTTTGCAACAGCCTCTCTTTTCTCAACTTCCAATTCAAATAATCATGTAAGTTATTCAAGAAAAACGCCGTCCTTGCGTTTTTCCTAAACATTTAGGAAGTCTTAGGCAGCGTCTTTTGCTGCCTTAGAGTTCCTTAATGTTTTATTGTCTTTTTAAAGTAACTACCACACGTCTATATGGCTCCTCACCCTCGCTATGAGTTGTGACATATCTGTCATTTTGCAATGCGGAATGAATAATCCTCCTCTCATAAGGATTCATAGGCTCAAGCGCTACAGGGCGTTTTGTCCTCTTTACCTTATAAGAAATATTCTTTGCAAGATTTTCAAGCGTTTCCTTACGTCTCTGTCTGTAATTTTCAGTATCAACCTTTACCCTTATATATTCTGTCGTACCCTTATTGATAACAAGCGAAATAAGATACTGCAAAGAATCCAGCGTTTGTCCTCTCTTGCCAATCAAAACTCCCATCTCGTCACCGCTAAGTTCTACATCAAGAAGTCTAAGCTGCTCATTATATTTTGTATCAATCTTAACCGTAAGCTTCATTGCCGCAAAAACATCATCTAAAAACTTTTTGCACACTGCCTCAACCTCTGAACTGTCAACAGGCGATGAATTTGAAACAGGCTCAGAAGATGATAATGTCGGCTCAGACGTCTCTGACGCTGAAAAATCAGATTTATCGGAATTTTTGGGTTTTGAATAATTTGAAACTTCCGGAATTTTTACAGGCTCTATGTCATCTTCATTAGCATTTTCATTAACTCTTGCCTTTATTACAGCAGGCTTAGCTCCTATTCCTAAAAATCCTGCTTTTTCTTCCTCAACAACCACATAATCAAGCTTATCACTGGGAACCGAAAAATGTCTGCATGCCTCAGTTATTGCATCATTTTTTGTTTTACCTTTAAATTCAATATACTCCATTTTGATAACCTCCCATTTTTGTAAAAAATAAACTATTTGTTGTTCTTTTCATTATACTGCTTAACCATATTTGCCTTTGCCGCAAGACTTCCGGGTTTGGCATTTTGATTGTAGTATGCCGTGGATTTTCTAATTTCTTCCGCTCTTTCTTCATCAGTCTTAGTAGGTCTTGCCGACGCTTTTGCCGCGATATTTTTTGTATTTGTCCTTGCCGCTGCGTTAAGCTTTTCAGGGTCTATACCTTGCTTTTTAAGTTTTTCATTGTACTTAGCGGTATTTTTCTCAATCTCAGCATCGATATCCATCTTGTCAATATGCCTGTTGATAACTACCTGCTCAATACTCCTTACTACAGCACCGATAACCCAGTACAAGCCCATACCTGCAGGAAGTGTAAGACAAAACCAAGCGGACATAATAGGCATGATTGTGTTCATCATCTTCATTGACTGCTGCATAGAATCTGCCATATCGTTTGACGGCTGCTGCTTTTTCTTGGAATTGTCCTCCGCAGCAGGCTGTGGAATGAGCTTGTAGTTAATCCACTGCGTAACTGCTGAAAGTACAGGTATCGCAATAGCCCCCGCAAGCAGCAGATAATTACCTGCCGCAAATGCAAGCTGAATAGTAGCCATAGGCGAATTGCCCATATTCAATCCAAGAAAATTGTTATAAGAATCAATAAGACCTGTCTGCTGCGTACCGTCTGCGAGATTTTTTGTAAGTATAATATTGCCGTTATAAGCAAGGTCAGAAAGTCCAAATTTATTTGACAATTCTGAAAGCTCTGAAGTAGACATCTTATTGATAGTATCAATTACGGCATTTCTTGTATTTCCTGCAATCTCAAAATTCTTTCTAAAATAAGCCGCCGCCGATGAATTTTGAATATATTCAACACCATTTGAAAATTCCATAATCTTATCGGCAAGAATACCGATAACATCCTTAATCCTGGTAACATATGCAGGCATTGAATTGATTACACGATAAAGTGCAAGCAAAATAGGCATTTGAATAAGAAGCTGTACACAACTTCCCGAGGGAGAAACGCCATACTTTGCATAAACCTGCTTTGTCTCGTTATTCATGGCAAGCATAGATTCCTGGTCCTGCTTACCCTTATATTTATCACGTATCGCGTTAAGCTCAGGATTCATTCGCGCCGACAGCTTTGAAAATTTCTGCTGTTTGACAGTAAGCGGAAGCAAAAGCAGATAAACTACAATAGTAAATAAAATAATAGATAAACCGATATTTGGAATTCCAATCAAATTAAGAAATTCAAATATAATATTCATAATTAAGCCCAAAAGCCTAACTACATACTTAAATATCGGAGTTGAATTCTGTGTCAATAGAATAAAGTCCATTTTTTCCTCCATACCTTAAAAACTTTTTCTCTTTTTCATAATCGGAACAGGGTCATACCCGCCTCTTGAAAAAGGATTGCATCGAAGTATTCTCCATACCGCAAGCATACCGCCCTTTACGGCGCCGTATCTTTGCACGGCCTCAAGACCATACTGCGAACATGTCGGATAATACGGACATTTAGTTGACTTTAGAGGAGATAAGTATTTTCTGTAAAATAAAATTATCTTTATAATAATAAATTTCATAATTAACTATCACTTTTAAAAATCAGCATCCAATGACCTTAAAACACCCTTATGGAGCTTCGACACATGAAGCAGCGCGCTCTCTATATCAGCATATTTTGCCTCCCTCGCGCTTACTCTTGCAACGACTACTATATCTAAACCACTATTAAATATATTTTCATGTAGTCTGTAACTTTCTCTGATTAATCTCGTAATTCTGTGTCTTACGACACTGTTTCCTATTTTTTTACTGACTGAAATCCCAAGTCTGTTTGTATCTGTGCCATTTTCTGATACATACATCACAAGATACCTGTTCGCGCAGCTTTTCTTTTTACTGTAAACATTCTTAAAATCTCTGTTGCTCTTTAATGATTGCGAAAACTTCATAATAAATACTCAAATCAATAACATCAAAATACAAATCATCTAAATCATAGAAAAAAAGGCCACAAAATTGTGACCTGTTAATTATGCAGATAATCTCTTTCTTCCCTTAGCGCGTCTCGCAGCCAAAACCTTTCTGCCACCCTTGGTACTCATTCTGGCCCTGAAACCGTGAACCTTAGACCTATGTCTTTTCTTAGGCTGATATGTCATTTTCATTGAAAAACACCTCCCTTTTATACCGTATCATCAATTAATCAAATAAAAACAAAAACCGCTGAACATAAATAATGCACAAACATACAGCGTATCAGAAAATATCATAGAAATTATATAATAATGCTCCCTATTAGTCAAGAAAAATTTTTAAAATTTACCGTATTTGGGACTTCTTCTCACACTATCCACAACGTTATGCACATTATCCACATATATGTGGGAAACTTGTGGATATGTGGTTGAAATAATGTAGAAAATTTTTCGATATTCCAAAAAACTTCAATAAATTCAAATGTGGAAATTGTATATACTTATTCACATAATTATCCACAATAATGTGAATTTAGCTCTATTATCCACACTATGTTTATTAAATTATCCACAATAATATTACATAAATTTAAAAATTGTCGACATTTATTTAAGATATATTAAGATATTTTTATCATTATCATTTGATTTTTTTTCGCATTTGGTTTACTATTAAAGTGTATGCTTTTAATTTTTTTATTACTTATTGCAGAGGTATTTGAATGGACGAGATAAAAAACAGATGGGATGAAATAAAGGAAATAATCAGAAACGACTATGAACTGACAAATATTTCCTATGATACATGGATAGCCCCATTAAAATTTTACAAGGCTGAAAATAATATTGTTACTATTTTGGTTCCTCAGGAACAAAAACACCTTATAAAATATATTCAAAAGCAATTCAAAACACAATTTCAGGTAACAATTTCCGAACTTATGAACAATAAGTACGAAATTGAATTTGAAGTGGAAAACGAGCAGACGAACACAAAAGACAAAAATAATTCGTCTAATGTGCAAAAAAGCATCAGTAATATAAATTATGAAAACGCCAACCTCAACAATAAATACAAATTCGACACCTTTGTAGTCGGAAGCAACAACAAATTCGCCCATTCGGCAGCGCTTGCCGTAGCCGAATCACCCGGTAATGTATACAATCCGCTTTATATATACGGCGGAGCCGGACTTGGCAAAACGCACCTTATGCATTCAATAGGGCATTTTGTATTGGAGCAGAACCTAAATAAAAAAGTGCTGTATGTCACTTCGGAACAATTTACAAACGAAGTGGTAGAATCCATTCGAAGCGGTAATGCCGCCGCTATGACAAAGCTCCGCGAAAAATACAGAACGGTAGATGTGCTTTTAATAGACGATATACAATTTATAATAGGAAAGGAATCAACTCAGGAGGAGTTTTTCCATACATTTAATGTTCTTCATACGACCGGAAAACAGATAATACTTTCATCTGATAAGCCTCCGAAAGAGCTTGAGACATTGGATGAGCGATTTCGTTCGCGGTTCGAGTGGGGCCTCATAGCTGACATTCAGCCCCCCGACTACGAGACAAGAATGGCTATTTTGAGAAACAACGCCGAGACATACGACAGAGAAATAGATGACGAGATTATACAATACATTGCCACAAACATAAAATCAAATATCAGAGAGCTTGAGGGCGCGCTAAACAAAGTAATGGCAAACTCGCGCCTCAACAATAAAGAACTGACACTTGCGCTCGCCGAAGATGCCTTAAAGGACGTAATATATCCCAATCAAACGCGCGAAATAACACCGAATACAATTATAGATGTAGTTTCCGAACATTTTAATGTTTCAAGAGATGACATAACATCTAAAAAACGCAGTCAGGAATACGTCTTACCGCGGCAGATAATAATGTATCTCTCACGCACCATGACTAATTCGTCGCTCCAGTCAGTCGCGGCGCTCCTTGGCAAAAAAGACCACACTACGATTATACACGGTGTGGATAAAATTGAGGAAATGATTAAGACAGACGAAGAATTGAGGCACAAAATCGATACCATTAAGAAAAAACTTTCGCCTTCTTAATATTTTCATTGTGAATAACTCTGAACAACTTTACATTAATTTAAGGAATATCCACACGCTATTATTTGAGAATTTCCTTTAAACATAAAGCTTTTGAGGCTTATTCACATTTCCACTGCCGTTATTATTACTTATACTAAAAATATATATTATATATTTTTCTTACACCGTACACCGAGGCTTATGCCTATATCAATTTTCAAATATCATGTTTATGTTTTTACTTGAAAATCCATAAACAAATCTTGCATGGAGGTTTATTATGAAAATTATATGTTCAAAAGCTAATCTTTTAAATGGAGTAAATATTGTTTCTAAGGCTGTACCGAGTAAGACTACTATGTCTATACTTGAATGTATTCTGATAGATGCCTCAGACGGGCAGATAAAGCTTACAGCCAATGACATGGAGCTTGGCATAGAAACGATTATTGACGGAGAAATAATAAGCGGGGGCGTTATAGCTATTGATGCAAAAATGTTGTCGGAAGTGGTGAGAAAACTTCCCGATAACGATGTCACTATAGAAACAGATTCTACATATAAAACGACTATCACATGCGAAAAGGCAAAGTTTGATAACATTATGGGAAAATCAGGAGAAGACTTTTCATATCTTCCGCAGGTTGAAAGGTCTGATTCTATCGCAGTTTCGCAGTTTACTTTGAAAGAAATAATCAGGCAGACTATATTCTCCATTGCTGACAATTTTACAAATAAAATACTTACCGGAGAGCTTTTTGAAATAAACGGAGATATCTTAAAGATAGTTTCTTCGGACGGTCTTAGAATTTCATTGAGGAAAGTACAGCTTAAAAATTCATATCCGCTCAAAAAAGTTATTGTGCCTGGAAAGACATTGAGCGAAATCAGTAAAATTTTGCCCGGCGAAACGGATAAAGATGTTAATATTTTCTTTACCGATAAACATGTGCTTTTTGAGTTTGATGATACGACGGTAGTGTCAAGGCTTATTGAGGGCGAATATTTAAAGATTGACAATATTTTGTCTGCCGATTATGAAACAAAGATAAGCATTAATAAGAGAGAATTTCAAAGCTGTATAGACCGCTCTACCGCTTTGGTGAAAGAGGGCGATAAAAAGCCTATTATTTTGAATATTCTTGACGATGTGATGGAGCTTAAAATGAACTCATTAAAGGGAAGTCTTAATGAGGAGATTGATATTACAAAGAGCGGTAAGGATTTGATGATTGGTTTTGACCCTAAGTTTCTGATAGATGCGCTGCGAGTAATAGATGATGAGGAAATAGAAATTAAACTTTTAAATCCCAAGGCGCCGTGCTTTATTAAAAAAGATGATGAAAGCTATATTTATCTGATTTTGCCTGTAACTTTTAATGTAGTTTAGGGGGAAATTTAATTTGAACTGCTAAAGCGACGTGGGGGATTAAAGATTAAAATGGAAGAAATAACAATCAGGGATGACTTTATTAAGCTGGGGCAGGCGTTAAAGCTTGTGGGATTTGTGGATTCGGGAGTTGACGCCAAGTTTGTCATACAGGAGGGGCTCGTCAATGTGAACGGAAAGACAGAAACTCAGCGCGGTAAAAAGCTTGTGGAGAACGATAAGGTTACATATAAGGGAAAGAGTTTTGTAGTCAGACGCGGTTAAAATATAGGAATGAGTTAGATATATGATAATTAAATCGTTGGAGCTTGAAAATTTTAGAAATTATGAAACGCTTTCCATGTGCTTTGACAGTGGGACAAATATTTTGTACGGCGATAATGCCCAAGGCAAGACAAATATACTGGAAGCCATATTTTTGTCCGCTACCACAAAATCGCACAAGGGCAGCAAAGACAAGGACATAATAAACTTCGGCGCTGATGAGGCGCATATACGCACTTATGTAGAAAAAGACGGACTTGAAAATCGTGTTGATATGCATCTTAGAAAAAACAAGTCCAAGGGGATAGCCATAAACGGGCAGAAAATAAAAAGGGCGGCGGATTTGCTTGGACTTTTGAATGTTGTATTTTTTTCTCCCGAGGATTTGTCAATAATAAAAAACGGTCCTGCCGACAGGCGGCGTTTTGTTGATATGGAGTTATGTCAGCTTGATGGTTTTTATCTTTATAATCTTAATAATTATAATAAGATAGTCAACCAGAGAAATAAGCTTTTAAAGGAGCTGTATAATAATCCAAGTCTTAGAGATACGCTTTTTATATGGGATTCGCAGCTTGTTTCTTATGGAAGTAAAGTAATCGAGCGGCGTTGTGCTTTTGTAAATCAGTTAAATGAGATAATTTATGATATTCATTTAAAATTATCGGGAGGAAAAGAAGAAATAAAGATAATTTATGAACCTGATGTTCTGCTTGAGAATTTTGAAAAAAGTCTTAAAAACAGTCAGGAGAAAGATATACGCTTAAAGCAGACTTCGACTGGACCTCATAGAGATGATTTTTGTTTTATGGTGGGTGGCGTTGATATAAGGAAATTCGGTTCTCAGGGACAACAGAGGACTGCCGCGCTTTCCTTAAAGCTTTCGGAGCTTGAGCTTGTAAAGAAACTTACGAAAGATACGCCGCTGCTTTTGCTTGATGATGTTTTGTCGGAGCTTGACAGCAGCAGACAGAATTATCTTTTAAACAGTATTGGCGATATACAGACGATAATTACCTGTACAGGGCTTGAAGAATTTGTAAATAACAGATTTGAAATAAATAGGGTGTTTAAGGTCTCAAATGCGGTTGTTAGTCAGGAGAATTAAGGGTTTTTAATTAAGCCCGGAATTTGATGCTTGAAATTGCGGACTGAATAAGAATGGGGGATTTTGATGAATAACGAATACGGAGCTGACCAGATACAGATTTTAGAGGGGCTTGAGGCTGTAAGGAAAAGACCGGGAATGTATATAGGCAGTACTTCTTCAAGAGGTCTGCATCATCTGGTTTATGAGATTGTCGATAATGCCGTCGATGAGGCGCTTGCGGGATTTTGCGATAACATAGACGTGACAATCAATACTGACAATTCGATAACTGTAATAGATAACGGGCGTGGAATCCCTGTAGGTATCAACCACAAGGCAGGTATTCCTGCGGTAGAAGTGGTATTTACAATTCTACACGCCGGAGGCAAATTTGGTGGTGGAGGCTATAAGGTATCGGGTGGTCTTCATGGCGTGGGCGCGTCTGTAGTAAATGCGCTTTCAAACTGGCTTGAAGTGGAAATATATTCGGAGGGCAAGGTTTACAAGCAGCGCTATGAGAGAGGAAAGGTATGCTATCCGCTAAAGGTAATAGGCGATTGTGAGCCTGAAAAGACTGGCACTAAGATTTCCTTTATGCCTGATGACACAATCTTTGAGGAGACAGTATACGATTATGGTATTTTAAAGCAGAGATTGCGTGAGATGGCATTTCTCACAAAAAATTTGAAGATTACTCTGCGTGATTTGCGTCCTGAAGACGGAGTTATAGAAAAGACTTTCCACTATGAGGGTGGCATAAGAGAGTTTGTGACTTATCTCAACAGGAGTAAAACTCCGCTCTATGAAGATGTTTTATATTTTGAGGGCAAAAAGGACAATGTGTATGTAGAAGTCGCAATGCAGCATAACGATTCATATACTGAGAGCGCGTACAGCTTTGTAAACAATATAAATACTCCAGAGGGCGGCACACATCTTGCGGGCTTTAGAAATGCGATAACAAAAACTTTCAATGATTACGCAAGGAACTTTAAGCTTTTAAAAGACAGTGAGGCTAATCTTAGTGGTGATGACATAAGGGAGGGGCTTACGGCTATCGTTTCGATAAAGATAGAAGACCCGCAGTTTGAGGGGCAGACGAAACAAAAACTTGGCAACTCAGAGGCGAGAGGCGCTGTAGATAGTATTGTAAGTGAGCAGCTTACATATTACCTTGAGCAGAATCCGGCTGTAGCAAAGCAGATTTGTGAGAAGTCTATTTTGGCGCAGAGAGCGAGGGAGGCTGCCAGAAAAGCAAGGGATTTGACGAGAAGAAAGACTGCGCTTGACGGTATGGCTTTACCTGGTAAACTTGCCGATTGTTCTGATAAAGACCCTAAGAATTGTGAGATTTTCATAGTTGAGGGAGATTCCGCAGGTGGCAGCGCAAAATCTGCCAGAAAGCGTGATACGCAGGCAATACTTCCGCTTCGCGGAAAGATTTTGAATGTCGAAAAGGCAAGGCTTGACAGGATTTATGGAAATGAAGAAATTAAGTCAATGATTACGGCGTTCGGCACGGGTATTCATGAGGATTTTGATATTTCAAAGCTCCGCTATGACAAGATTATCATTATGACTGATGCCGATGTTGACGGGGCGCATATTGCTACGCTTATGCTTACGTTTTTGTACAGGTTTATGCCTGAGCTTATAAAGCAGGGACATGTTTATCTTGCGCAACCGCCGCTGTTTAAGCTTGAAAAAAACAAAAAGGTCTGGTACGCGTACAGCGACGAGGAACTTGCAAAAATTCTTGACGAGGTAGGTCGTGACCAGAATAACAAGATACAGCGCTACAAAGGACTTGGCGAGATGGATTCTGACCAGCTCTGGGAGACGACAATGGATCCTGAAAAACGCATACTTTTAAAAGTTTCTATGAACGAGGAGGCTGAGTCGGAGATTGACCTTACCTTTACTACGCTGATGGGCGATAAGGTAGAGCCGAGGCGTGAATTTATAGAGACGAATGCTAAATATGCTAAAAATCTTGATATTTAGTGAGGTTTGGATAAATTTTTAATATTAACGTCTTTTTTTTGGAATTGTGGGTTTATCTAAAGATTACTAAGTTGATATTTAAGAGGAGATATTTATTATGTTAAAAAGAATAAATAATATTTTGAACACAGTGATTGGTACATTTGTTGGCGTTTTTATTGGAAATGCGGTATATGTATTTTGGGATTTTAATACCCGTCCTGGTTTATATGCCATGCAGTCTGCTCCGTGGTACACAAGCATTTTGCTTTATGGCATATTTACAGTTGTTGTTTTGATTGTGTCTATTATAATAAAGCTTATTATTCGTTTCAAGCATTAGGGACACTTTTCTGAAAATGAGATATTAATTTGAGCCACTAAAATTGTATGAAGTATTAAAATGGAGGATTTAAATGGACGATACAGTTTTTGACAAAATTCAGGAAGTCGATTTGCAGAAGACTATGGAGAGCTCTTACATAGAATATGCAATGAGCGTAATAGCTTCCCGCGCGCTTCCTGATGTCCGCGACGGATTGAAGCCTGTACAGAGGAGAGTCCTTTACTCAATGATTGAGCTGAACAACGGTCCCGACAAGCCGCACAGAAAATGCGCGCGTATTGTCGGCGATACAATGGGTAAATATCACCCTCACGGCGACAGCTCTATTTATGGCGCTCTTGTAAATATGGCTCAGGAGTGGTCTACGCGCTATCCGCTTGTTGACGGTCACGGCAATTTCGGTTCAGTGGATGGCGACGGCGCTGCGGCAATGCGATACACGGAGGCAAGGCTCAGCAAGATTTCCATGGAGCTTCTTGCTGATATAAATAAGGACACGGTTGATTTTGCGCCAAATTTTGATGAAACTGAGAAAGAGCCTACAGTCCTTCCAAGCCGTTATCCAAACCTTCTTGTAAACGGCACTCAGGGCATAGCGGTAGGCATGGCTACAAACATACCTCCGCACAATTTGAGGGAAGTGATAAACGCAGTCGTAAAGATGATAGACAACCGCGTGAATGAGGACAGGGACACTGATATAAGTGAGCTTTTGCCTATTGTAAAGGGTCCTGATTTTCCTACAGGTGGTATAATACTCGGTTCGCGCGGAGTCGAGGAGGCATACCGCACAGGACGTGGCAAAATAAGGGTGCGCGCCGTCACAAATATTGAATCAATGCCAAACGGAAAAAGCAGAATTATAGTGACTGAGCTCCCGTTTATGGTTAATAAGGCAAGACTTATCGAGAAGATAGCTGAGCTTGTCAAGGAGAAAAGAATTGAGGGCATTACAGAGCTTAGAGATGAGTCTGACAGGGAAGGCATGCGCATCTGCATAGAGCTTAGAAAAGACGTAAATGCGAATGTGATACTCAATCAGCTTTTCAAGCATACTCAGCTTCAGGACAGCTTTGGCGTGATTATGCTTGCTTTGGTTAATAACCAGCCAAAGGTAATGAACTTAAAGGATATACTGACTTATTATCTGGTTCATCAGGAGGAGGTTGTCACCAGAAGGACACAGTATGATTTAAACAAGGCTGAGGAACGCGACCATATTTTACAGGGCTTGCTTATTGCGCTTGACAATATTGACGAGGTAATAAGGATAATCAGAAACAGCGAAAATACGCAGGCGGCAAAAGATGCGCTGATGGAAAGATTTAAGCTTAGTGATGCGCAGGCGCAAGCGATTGTTGATATGCGGCTCCGCGCTCTTACAGGCTTGGAAAGAGAAAAGCTTGAAAATGAGCACTTGGAGCTGCTTGAAAAGATTAAGGAGTATAAGGCTATTCTTGGTGATAAAAAGATACTTCTCGGTGTTATCAAAACTGAGATAATGGTTATCTCTGAAAAGTACGGAGACGACAGGCGCACTAAATTTGGATATGATGAGGTGGAAATTGAAGATGAGGATTTGATTCCGCGCGGCAATACGATTATCGCTATGACAAGCCTTGGATACATAAAGCGCATGACTGTCGATAATTTTAAAACGCAGCACAGGGGCGGGCGCGGTATAAAGGGTATGTCTACGATTGATGATGATTATATCGAAGATTTGCTTATGACTACTACACACCATTATCTCATGTTCTTTACAAATTATGGGCGTGTGTACAGGCTCAAAGCATATGAAATACCAGAGGCCGGGCGTACGGCGAGGGGCACGGCGATAGTTAATCTACTGCAGCTTAATCCCGGCGAGAAAATTTCCGCTATGATTCCTATTAGGGAATATGTGGAGGGCAAAAACCTCTTTATGATTACCAAAAAAGGCATAGCGAAGAAAACTTCAATTATGGAATTTGCCAATATGAGAAAGACAGGACTTAATGCGATTACGCTTAGAGATGATGATGAGCTTATAGAGGTAAAGACTACTAATGAAAACTCTGAAATTTTCCTTGTCACAAAGTATGGAATGTGCATAAGATTTAAGGAAACTGATGTACGCGCAATGGGCAGGGGCGCGATGGGCGTTATAGGTATGAATCTTTCTGATGGTGATGAAGTGGTAGGCATGCAGCTTGACAATCAGGGAAGTGCGCTGCTTGTCGCGTCTGAAAAGGGTATGGGAAAGAGAACATTGCTCTCTGAGTTTACTTTGCAAAAACGCGGCGGCAAGGGCGTAAAGTGCTATAAGATAGCTGAGCGCACGGGCAATTTGATTGGCGTAAAGGCAGTAAATGATGACCATGAAATAATGATGATAACTACTGAGGGTGTTATCATACAGCTTCCTGTAAGTGATATTTCGATAATAGGCAGAAATACGTCAGGCGTCAAGCTGATTAATCTTGATGAGGGCGTGACGGTTGCCAAGATTGCAAAGGTAAGACAGAAGTTGTCTGACGGTACAAATGAGATTGAGACGGAGGAAGTTGATGAAGATACAGATGATGAAAATGTTGATGAAAAAAATATTGATGAGGAAATCGAAATAAACGGCGATGAGACGGAAGATAATAATGATGAGAATTGATAAGAGATTAGGAGTAATTAAAAAGTAACTTGAGTTTGCAAAACCACGAACATTTTTAAGTTCGTGGTTTTGCTTGTTGATTGTTGTCCTATTGTTGTAGGTATTTGATTCTTTTTTTCTGTCTTTTTCTTTTTTCTAAAAATTCAGGTAATGCGGCTTTTCCGTATTCAGTAATCGGTTTAATCCATTTTCCGGAATACAGGTGGATTTGCATTAGTATATATCTGATTGGCTCGTCAATATAACAGCACAGAAAAATCGCCCAGTACGGCAGATGCAGGACAAAGCCTGATATTAGCACACACGGAAGCATTAAAACATACATAAAAACAATTTCCAGCACTGTACCGTAAACTGCGTCTCCGGCAGCGCGGTAGGTGTCGTTTTGAATCCAGTTGCCCATGCGGATTACGGAAACTATGCCATAGATGATAAGCATGCGCACTCCTGCATCATATGATGCGCCTGAAAGGCTCATATTGGTAAGTATCGGTTTATGTACAGCAAATAGAATAAGGTTTGCTGTAAGGATTACACAGCTGCATAGATAGACAAGCCGTTTTGCCTGTTCATATGCGGTATCAAGCTCGCCTGCACCTACGCATTTGCCGACGAGCACAGAAGCCGCACTTGAAAAGCCCATGAAAAATCCGATAATTAAACCCTCCAAAGTGCGGAAAACAGCAACTGCCGCTATGACATATTCGGGCTGGCGGCCCAATGTCACATTTATTACCATATTTCCTATTCCAACAAGAATTTCATTGCAAAGTATCGGAAAACATTTTACAAAAAAATTTTTTAAGTGTCTACGGTTCCAGCGGAAATGACCACGAATCCGAAAAAGGTATGGATATCCGCTTTTCCATGCGAGCAGATAAATTGTAAGCATATTTACAGCTGCCGCACATGTGGTAGCTAAAGCCGCCCCGCGGATTCCCATTGCAGGTATCCCAAAATGTCCATATATAAAAACCCAGTTTAAACAGAGATTTGTTATGACCGACACGACAGAGGCAATCATAGGTATACTTACGCGCTCAGTAGAGCGCAGCAGACAGCTCATCGCCATTGAAAATACCTGCATGATATAAGCAAAGCCTACAATGTGCAGATATTGTACGCCGATTTCCTGAATTGCCGTTTTGTCGGTATAAATTTTCATGACAAGCTCAGGTGCAAAGACTGCAAGGCAGCCAAAGATTACCGCTACAGTCATCATGCATACCCATGTCATTCCATATGACCGTTCTACCCCGTCGTCTTCGCCTGAGCCCCAATACTGCGATATAAAAAGTCCGCCACCGCCAAAAAATCCCCAGTAGCCTGAAAACATCAGCGATGAAAATTGAGCGCATAGTCCAAGCGCACCTACAGACATTTCGCCGAGCGGAGCGACCATCATTGTATCGACCATGCTTGCAGTAGTTGTTAGCAAATTTTGAAATGCAACAGGAATTGCAATTGCAGCCAGGTTTTTTAGAAATGGGTTCCATGAAAATTTTGAGCGGTTATTTTTTTTATTCATATTTGATATAGTTTCCTTTTTATGTAAATTAAAATTTTTAAGTATTTGATGTTGATTGTGTTTAATTTAAATATATTTGTGTTTTGTTGTAAAGGCGTAATTTGTGGATTTTAATTTTTTATATATTTTAACAGATTATTTTGCAAATTGGAATTAAAAATAAAAGATATTATAAGAAGAAATATTATGAGTAAATACATATCAGGAAATAAGAAATATTTTGTTTATCTAAAAGGATAAAATTTAAACTTCGTAAGTGTTACAAAATACAAATCACAGAATGTGCCGTTTTTCTCATGAAAGAATATATTCGAAATTTCTTTCATTTTGGATTACTGGATAGAAAGATACTATCCGGTAATCCAACAATTCCTGAAAATTCATTTCAGGTTCCTTTATTAGTATATTATATCCTTACACTTTTTTACTTCATATGGTTCTTTATTAATTGCTGCAATTCTTATATCTACATTTTTATTATTTTCAGAATCAGAAATTATTATACATTCATTATTATTTAGATAAACGCCGTAACCGTTTTTTTCATTATAAAATATACTTAATGTACCAAGAACTGTATTATTTATAGCATTTGATATATGATTGTTATTTAAAATAGTATGTGTTTGCTCTATATTATCTACAATAATAAAATCTGTGTTTTCTGTAATTTCTTCTTTATTGATTTTTAAATCCTCTATCATTTTTATAAAATCTCTTTTATATATTACATCATGATTTAAAATTTCTATAATATAATCATATCTTGTGCTCGTATAAAAATAAAAATTAAATCCCTTTTTAAAGGGGCTGTCGCTTTAACGAATGAGAATTCGTGAAACGGCAGCTTCTTTTTCTTCTTTTTTAGCATAAAATCGAAGAAAAATCACTCATTTATGCAGTCAGTTGATAATAATGGCGTACTTTAATAAGCCATTTTGCATGGCTTTAAAATTCATTTTGGCAAGTCAAAATTCAGGCACTTTTCAGTGGAAACAAATGGGTTCCTGTCCTGCCTTTCTGAATCTTATTATGAAGCTTGTTTATGTTTCCTGCCATAGCGAGCAGTATGCTTTCCGCTGCTACATTGGCCGTTCCTTTGCTTAAATACCTGCGGAACCGCATGTCCTGTTTTAAATCCCCGAATGAGCCTTCTGCCTGAATGCTCCGGTTCGTTCTGAAAAGTATTCCTTCATCCGAGCGGATGCGTTTCAGGTCTGCCTCCCTGTATTTTAAAAATGTTTTGGCAACCTGAAGCTGCTTCGTCCTTTCTTCCAGCGGGGTTTTGCAGTTGCTTCCTTTGATACACTCCTTTTTGTATGGGCACCCGCTGCAGTCCTCGCACTTATAAATCGTTTTTTCGCTTACATAACCTGTTTTGCTTTTGGAATGCCTGACATGGTCTGCTGCGAGTCTTTTACCGTTTTTGCAGGTATAGCTGTCTGTTGCGGGATCGTACTCCATGTTTTCGATTTTTCCGATGTCTTTTTTATACTTACGTGTCTTGGAAATCTCATAGTTGGCAGGTTTTATGTAAGAAAGCTGTCCGTTTGATTCCAGAAACAGGTAGTTTTCCTCGCTTTCATATCCGGCATCAGCGGTTATGTTCTTATATTTGAATTTTAAGTGTTCTTCGGCCTCCTGCAAAAATGGTATCAGGGCTGTAGTGTCGGTCGGCTGCGGTCCGACCGTAAGCCATGTGATGTATTCGGAATCCACGCCATGCTGGAGATTGTAAGCGGGTTTTAACTGTCCGTTGCCCATGGCATCTTCCTTCATCCGCATAAATGTGGCTTCGTGATCTGTTTTGGAATAACTGTTCCGTTCTCCGCAGATATGAATTTCCTGATTGTACCTCTTTAGTCTGGATAAGGAATCTTCCAGTGTTTCCATGCTTTTTTGGAGCGTCGTTTTTCTTTTCCCTGTCCCATGCACAAAAACCACATTTTCGCTCTGCTTCAGGGCATAAAGCTTCCTGCGCAGCTTTTTTACGTGTCTCATTTTTACGGTATCGCCATGCACGATTCTTATGCCATAAAGCTGTTCACACTCAGCAACAAAATTAGCCAGTTTTATCAGAAGCTTCGCCTGATTCTTTGTTACGGCTTTCTTCCACACAAAGGTATATTTGTTGGCGCAGGCTTCAATCTTTGTGCCGTCGATGAAAATGGTCTCCCCTGAAATCTCGCCAAGATCAAAAAGCGCATTAGACATTTCTGCAAGAATACGTTTAGAACATGGTGCAAAATGGATGCTTCGAAACCGCGCAAATGTTGCATGGTCCGGAGCAGGCATTCCTTCCAAAAGGAACATGAAATTAATGTCCCTTTTACAGTTAAGTTCCATGGAACGGGAGGAATAGTCCCCATTCATGTAAGAGTAAAGCACAATCTTCAGAAGGGTTCGTGGCGATACGGAATTTATTCTTTCATACGTAGAATACAGGTCAGTCAAATCCATTGCCTCCACAAACTGACTTAGTAAGCGCACGGAATCATCTTCTGGAATGATTGTTTCGATATTCAGCGGAAGTTTTAGTTGATATCCGCTCTGATTTAGACTATAATTTTTCTGTAAGCTAATGTGTTTGGTCATACATTAATCTTACACTAACTGCCGAACTTTTTCGAGGTCTGGCAGTTAGTTTTTTTACAAAAATGAGGCTGCGCACTAATTACTTAGTGCGACAGCCCCATTTTAAATGACATTCTTATATTACTTGTGGGCTTATATGAGGTTTCATATAATTTAAAATTATTCAAATATATTCCAAAATTTTCACGATTATCATTGTTTTCCAAAATTTTTATTTTTCCCAAGCATGTATTAATACTTTCCTCATTTGTGCCTAAATATTTAAAATAATCAACCTTATGGTCCTTACCATTTATAAATATAAATCGTACATCATTTGTAATTTTTTGTAAATCTACTCCAATATATTTTAATAATTCTTTATATTCATCATCATAAAGTAATTTCTTATCATTTATTTCAATAATAAAATCTGCATCATTAAAATTTTTGTATCTGGCACTTCTAATCAGAAATGTACCTTTTTCGTATACTTTTTCTAGTCTTTTATAATATTCATCTGTCTTTTGTAATCTATCCATTACATAAGAACGAAATACTGATAGACCATTTTGTGCATCAATGTAATTTCCATCCGGCCAACGTTCCATTTCTCTTAAATAAGCACCAGAATTAAAAATATCATCCTCATATTCGTCTAACATTGCATTTATGCTGTCTTCAGACCAAAAAGTTTGTCTTAATTTTTTATATTTATAAAATATATATTTCCAAATTTCTTTATTTCCGCTTTCAATTAACAATTGAAGACCACCGTGTTCCATAGCTATATTATATTCACTATCTATATAATATGATGAAACAGGGTTTGTTTTATTTATTGATATATTGCCCCATGTGCGGTCCAAATCCCAAGGGGTGTATAGAGCTATATCTTTTCCTTTATTATTTTTAATAGAAATAAACATATTATCAATTATGCTCATATCTTCTGAATTATTTGATACATTATCTAATCCTTGTATTAAATTAATAAACATGTACATATCGACTGCGTTATTTATATCCAAACTGTTATATATATTGTCAAAATTGTTTTGATTATTGCTAAGATTAATATAATAATTTTTTAACGGCTGCCAGTCGTTATTACCTGTTATTGTTGTTTCATAACCATTGTATACGTCAAAAAAATTATCATAACTTATTTCTTCTTTATCCCACCAAATTTTTCGATAAAGACGTTCACCTTTATTAAAATCAATTTCAAGCTGAAGTTCATCAATTGGATATCCCAATGCATAAAGTCCCCAGTATTCGTTATTAATAAATAATTCTATATATTTATATTCCATTCCATTATCTATTCCGAATAAGTTATCATTTGCACAACTATATTTCCACAGATTTGATGAAAATACATTTCTAATTTTTTCATGGTCATCATATGCAGGATATAAAATCCAGTCATCATCTTGGCGCATTCCAAGCAGAGAAACTTTATTATTTCTTTTATTATTTCCAAGTGAATTTTTAATAAATGAAATTCTAAATGGTTTTTTGGGATGAATAAGTGTACTCCCGCCTCTAAGATGAATATTTCCTTTTGATGTTATAAATCGTTGACATGCGTCTTTTCGATTATCAAACAAAGTCATATACATTATGACATTATCTCGTTCTATTTCACTGTCACAGTCAATATTCATAATAGGAAGAGTAGTGCATTTCAATTTGTATTCGCTGTAAAAATCATTATCATAAGCGATTATTTTGAATGTGTGATTTTCTTTTATATTTTCCTTTGTTATTTTTTCATTCAAAAAAGCTAATGCTACAGAGGCATTAGCGGTTTTTTTCTCAATATATGGATTATCTGCAATATTGCTGTTTTCTATTATTGAATAATAAAAGGTATTCTGTGCTTTGTCAAAAAACAGCTTTTCTTCATTGAAATAAAGCTCATTTATAAGATTTTCAGAACTTTCTACTCTGTTTGCCTTAATTTGTTCAAATTGCACTTCATTGACAGATATATCATAAAGCTTTCCGTAATTATTTGCGTAACATACAAAATAAATTAACATAATAGCTGAAGACAAAGCTAATATCATTCCTAATTTTTTTTTCATAATTTCTCCTATTTTTACATTACCTTGTTAGTGAAATACATGAACATCACAAGTCTAAAATAAGTGGTGAATAGATATAAATATTGTTATTAAAAATTTTTAATTTTGATACCGAATATTAATAATTTGCTTTAAATTTACTAATATAATATATACAAATTTAATATGTTATTTTAGTTGCCTATATTATGTCTTCACTGTCATATTCAATTATTGAAAATCTTTCAAAATCTAATTTTTTTAAGCTTTCTGTCAGAGTAAAAATATTTTTTGATGAAAATTCAATTACATAATTTACTCCAGTCGATGTATAATTTCTGCTTTTTATTTTGTAATGAGAAGTAAATTCTTTTATATTTTTTAACATGTCCTGCTCTTTCTCATTGTCACATTGAAATACAAGTAGAAATGGTTTTTTGCCGATAGATATGTAATTCAGCAGTATAAGCATTATTGTTACAATGAGTGAGGTGAGCAGAGCAACTTCATAGAGCTGGCATCCGCATACTATTCCTATATGTACGGACCAAAGCAGGTATAACATATCTACAGGGTCTTTTACTGCTGTCCTGAAGCGCAGGATTGCAAGCGCGCCTATTGTTCCCAATGTGATTACAATATTTGACTGTAAGCATAATATGATTGTCGCAACAAAAAAAGGAATTATCACTATGCATATGTTAAAAGACTTGTTATAAAATGCCCTGTGTGATACAAGTCTGTATACTGCAAACTCAAAAAATGACAATATTGTCACAATTAATAATACGGAAAGTATTTTTGACGTGTCTATGGCAGAATTTGAATATGTATTAGAAATATTTTCAAAAATTCTTATAAATGTTCCCATTTTTATTCTCCCTTGCAAATTTTGTAAAAATTTCTTGTTATATTATAACACATTTTGTTTATTAATCAATTCATTTTGTTTATTTTCTTTTTGTATATCTGCAATAAAAGTATGATAATTATGAGGTGTTTTGATGAAACTTGGTGATATTTTAAGAGAATTATTAGAACAGCATGAGATGACACAAAAACAGTTTGCCAAAGAATTGGATATTACTCCTGCTGCGCTTGGAAATTATATTCGCAATCTCAGAGAGCCTGATTATAATACTTTAATTAGAATTGCGGATTTTTTTAATGTGTCTGTTGATTTTTTGCTTAATCATCATGTTGAAACGTTAAAAACTACACATGATGAAGATATTTTGTTGAATATTTTTCGTTCATTATCCATGGAACAAAGGGATTTGTATTTAGAACAGGGGAAATTGCTTGTCAAGTATAACAGCAAAAAAAGATTGTCCCATTCAGATGTAAAGAATAAGGCTAAGGTAGAATAAAAATAAAAGGAATAATTGCGATATTTTCATATACATATGTCTGATTTACTAAAAATAAAAAGCGTAAAAACAAAAATATGAGGTTAAATAACATTATAAATATATGCATTTCCGGTTTTTCCTACACGTTTTACAATTCCTGTTTCAAGCAGGATATTAAGCAGAGTGCCGGCAAATCCTTGTGGGATTTTTGCGGCTTTTGCCAAATCTTTTGAGGTGAAATTTTCCTTTATATTTTCCGGAATAAATTTTTTATAGTCGTCTAGTGTGTCGATGCGCAGTTCATCAAATATATCGATGGGAATACCATCCATGCGTGATGAGCCCTTTTTTTTGTTTGTGCTCCAGCCGTTTAAGTATCTGGTTTCTTCGACATCTATCAATGTGAGGATAAAATGCAGCCTTGGATTGCCGACAAACATTTTTATTTTGTAAAGCTCAGGTACTATCCTGTAAAAGTTGCCCTTTTTCGGCGATTTTCTTTTGGGGGAGAGCTCTCCTGTTTCCATATCAAGCCATGAGAGCCATTTTGTGTGCGCTATCGGGTATATGATTGTGACATCGTGCTCCTGCAGAAAGTACGCAAGCTTTCCGCGCATTTTGTTAAAATTTCTTGTCTGCACTTCGTAAATTTCCCCGTCAACGCAGATGTCGGCTACGTAAGGACCGATTTTAATTTCGTGATACGCGGGATTCGGGGCATAATAATATTTCAATACGCTGTGTATCGTTTTTTCGCTTAGAGTGCCTATGCCGTTCTGCCCTTTGAGTGCGCCAATCATTTTTTCGCGCGCCTCGGCAAAAAGAGCCTTGTCTATCATGTTTTTTACCTCGGATTTACATAATTACGTTTTATTTTAGCAAATTTTGTGTGTATTTTGAATACATTTTCTTGAAAATATTGAATTTAGTGGTAAAATCAATAATATGTAATTTGCTGTAATATTGGTTATAAGATTTTGTGTGTACGGCAATAAGGGCGGTGTTGGATTTGGGCATAATCAGGAGCAAATATTATGGAATAATCAGAGGTGTGACTGTCGGGATAGCGTTTCTTTTGCAGATAGTCACTATGATTGTGCTTGCGATGTATCTTTTGAGGGCGGCAGTCATAATATATTTTATTTTTGAAGTGATAAGCGTGCTGACTGTGTTCGCGCTTGTAAATAATTCGGAATCATATAAGCTTGGGTGGGTTATTATTATACTTATAATACCTGTCGCGGGAGTTTTTCTGTATTTTATGTGGGGTAGGCGCAGGAATAATTCAAGGTATTTTAAGCGCTTTAGAAAGTACGATTTGCAGATGCGCGAGAGCCTCGTCCAAGACGAGGAGGCAGCAGAGGATTTGGAGCAGTGCCATCCTAACAAGGTGCAGATTAGCAGGTATCTTAGAAAATCAGGTTTTCCGATTTATAAAAATACCGAGGCGGTTTATTATGAAGTCGGCGAAGACGCAATTAATGCGATTACAGAGGATTTAAAGAGCGCGAAAAAATTTATTTTTATGGAATATTTTATCGTGTCTGACGGTAAAGTGTGGCAGGATATATTGGAGATTTTGACGCAGAAAGTTAAAGAGGGTGTGGAGGTCAAGCTTTTGTTTGATGATTTTGGCACGCTTAGGATTAACACGCACGCTTTCAGGGAGGATATGAAGTGCAGAGGCATTGATATGTGCATTTTCAATCCGATACATCGTGATGTGGCGCGTCTTTCCTTTAATTACAGAAACCACCAGAAGATTACCGTGATAGACGGAAATATCGGGTACACGGGCGGTTTTAACCTTGCTGACGAGTATGCCAATTATATTGAAAGGTTCGGGCATTGGAAGGATTCTGGCATACGCCTTTATGGTGAAGGCGTCTACAGCTTTACATGCTTTTTTCTGGAAATGTGGCGTATTTCACACAAAAACGCGCTGGAAATAAATAATGAGGATTACAAGCCGAGCGAGTATGTGGAGGTAAACGGTTATGTCCAGCCGTTTATGGGTGGTCCGCACAGGAATCCGCATAATCCTGCGGAGGGCGCTTACACGCGTATGATTACGAAGGCGAGGGATTACGTGTTTATCACTACGCCGTATCTTGTGCTTGACCAGAATATGATTAACGATTTGACGAGCGCGGCGCAGAGCGGGGTTGACGTGCGCATTATAGTGCCGAAAATTTATGATAAATGGTATGTTTATATGGTAAACATATCAAATTATGGAAAGCTTATGGAGGCTGGAGTGCATATTTACGAGTACCAGCCTGGATTTATACACGCGAAGAATGTGATTGCAGACGACGAGTGCGCGGTGTGCGGCACGATCAATACGGATTATCGGAGTTTCTATCTTCATTATGAGTGCGGGGTGTTTTTGAGTGAAATGCATGCGATTGAGGATATGAAAGTTGACTTTTTAAGGACTTTGGACAAATGCAAGGAAATGGATTTGGAGAGCTGGTCTAAGCGCCCGATACCTCAAAAAGTAGTGCAGGCGGGACTTAGGGTACTGTCGCCGCTGCTGTGATTTTGTTGGATATGCTTATGCTTTCAGCAGCTTTCACACATTCCTCCTGCGAAAGCGCCTCCGCGTCAAATTCAAATGCGGCATACACGCCTTTAGATAAGTCGTATGCGACTATTCCGCGGTTTGTCATTTCGCCGTTTCCGTTGTTGAATACATTTGAATAGTAAACATCTGTAATGGCTGTTTCAAGATTTTCCGTGCTTGTGATGATGTCGTATTTTTCTCTTATGTCAAAGCGGTAATCGTTGCCTAAGTCTATCTGGCTGTAAATCGCGGCGGGCATCATATCCCCGTCGGCTAAATCGGGAATCAAATTGTAGCCTGCCGTGCCTATGCAGGTGTTATTTTCGTCATAAATATAATACGTGGAAAAGCAAAGGCTATAGGCAAAAGCCGTGCCGTCTGGCTTGTCAAAATTAATCTGCCATTTTTCGGGCAGAGTGATGTTTATCGTAAAAGGCTCAATATTTAAAATGTCAGCGTTGTATTCGGTAAGCTCATCATTTCCTGACGGGAATACAAGGCTGTTTACTTTGTAATTTTCTGAATTATTTTCATTATTAGTTGTGTCGGTTTGAGTTTCATGATTAGCCTGTGAAATGCTGTCTGTATCATCAATTATATCTATGTCATTAGAAAATGTGACAGATGTGTCATAATTTAACTCCGTCTGATTATTTTGTAATTCTGAATTATTCTCCGCTTCTGGGTTTTGCGCTGATTTTGAACTGCATGATGTCAAAAGCAATGCTGATAATGTTATTAAAATAATTTTTGATTTTTTCATTTGAACTCCTCATTGCATTTATTTAATATTGAATATAAAAATTATAATAATGTTAGTATAATCAGTCTGGGAAAAATTTTCAATATCATTGGAATTAAATAATGCTTTTTTGCAAATTTTACATTATTCAGTTTTTAATTTTGCGGATATATTATTGTTATTGCTTTTTTATTTCATTTATGATATTTTCTTTTGAAATCGCATAGCTTTCGAAAATCAAGTTTGCTATTTCTTCATCAGGCAGACTTAAGCGCCTCAACATTGCTATGCTGTTTTTTATGTCCTGTTCACGCGCCTCACTAATTCCGCTCTTATGACCGCGCTCAAAGCCCTCATTTACGCCGTCTTCGTAACCCTCCCTATATATAGTTTTTTATATAATTTTTCATCAAATTCAGTAAGCAGCATATTTGTCACCTCGCTCTTGCATTTGATTAAAATATCCGCCAAAGTATCATTTTCTATGCAATAGTCTATTGCCTTTCTTATAGCATATTCTACTGTATGCTGGCTGTCGATGTATTCATTCATCTTAGCTATAAATTGATTTGCTTCATTAGGTTGTACTATATCATCAATGCTTAAAGCTGGCAAGCCTTTAGGTGAAAATAGTGCTTGAAATGTACAAAATTTAAGTTGATTTATTTTTGTAATCTCTCATATATATAATCCCCTCACTCATAAATCCAACAGAAGTGCCGCTTGCACATACATTGTCCAATAATTTTTCTTTAGTATAAAGCGTGTTTTTTGCATCTATAACATAATAGCCGTCGTCCAGCTTTAATTCGCCTCCTTGATAACAATACTTTGGAATATTTCGTCTATTATATCTTTGTTTTCACTGTAAATGCTTTTCGGCATATTAAAACTGGCGCCATAGAAGCCTGTAAGTTCTGTATCAAAAACAGCCATTCCCTGTATTGCGGGATTTCCGTCATCAAGCATATATTCGTCCCAAAAATACTGCCCGCTCAGCCCCTGTGATGTCTGAAAAGATTCCGGTCCGTTTGAATAATTAGCGGCGGTCAGCGTTCCAAACTGTCCAAAAATATGAAAATTCGCATCGTCCATTTCAGACACGTTGATGGAATATCCCCAATCAGGGGATTCGTTTTCCACATCCCATATTGTATATTTCCAGTTCTCTGGCATCCGCATTGATATTTCGACCGCCTGTTCATATGGTTTAAATATATGAGATATATCCATGTATTTTACTTCTTTGTCAGAAGTCGTTTGTTTTGATTCTGATTCCTGTTCATTGCCAGATTTTGGCTCTGAAACACTTTCTGCCTTTGTTGTTTCTTGTTCATTGCCGGGTTCCGGTTCTGAAGTACTTTGTACCTTTGCTAATTCCTGTTTATTGCTAGGTTCCAGCTCTGAAACACTTTCCGTCTTTGTCGATTCTTCGCTTTGAATAAGTGTTTCAAACTGTACTTTTTCTTTCGCACCGCATCCGCTAATTAAAAATATTCCCATTGTCATAAACAATAATATAAACTTTTTGCTTTCCGTCATTGTTTCCATCTCCTCATTTTCAACATTTTATTTTTAAAATTTTCCTTTGCATAATACTAAAAATAGGCGTTTGCGAACAAATTTTGCAATTGTCTAATATTAAAAATATTTATAAGTTACGTGTAACATCAATAATACTCTCATTGTACCATCTAATATGACTTTTTCAACACATGTGGACAAATGGTCATTTTTTTGCCTTTTTTGGTTGTTTTGGGCGTTTTGATAAATAAAAAATATGGCTATGCGTGACTAATATTTGACAATTAGCGCATAGCTTTCGGCAATCAGGCTTGCTATTTCTTCATCAGGCAGACCTAAGCGCCTCAACATTGCTATGCTGTTTTTTATGTCCTGTTCGCGTGCTTCACTTATTCCACGCTCAAAGCCTTCACTAATTCCGCTCTTATGCCCGCGCTCAAAGCCCTCATTTACGCCGTCTTCGTAACCCTCCCTGTAGACAGTCTTTTTATACAGTTTTTCATCAAACTCCGTAAGCAGCATATTTGTCACTTCGCTTTTGCATTTGATTAAAATATCCGCCAAAATATCATTTTCTATGCAATAGTCTATCGCCTTGCTTATAGCATACTCTACTGTATGCTGGCTACCGACAGCCTGTCCTTATGTGCCCTGTTTACTGCAAAGCGTCTGAATATTTTGGCAATATTAAGTTTTTCTTTTTTCATGCTTTCTCCCTTTTAGTATATTATAGTTTAGGTATTTTGTAAGACGGAAATCAATCGGAAAATAAAGAACTTTAAAAAAATTTTAAGTTGATTCATTTGTATAATCCCTCAAATATATAATCCCATCCCTCATAAATCCGACAGAAGTGCCGCTTGCGCACACATTGTCCAATAATTTTTCCTTAGTATAAAGCATGTTTTTTGCATCTATGACATAATAGCCGTCTTTTGTATCCAAAAATATTTTTCCATCATCCAATAAATTTGAATACCATATGTCATGCGCGGCTTCCACACCCGGAATGAGATATTCAGTATAAATGTTGTTTTCTTTTATGTGCAGTGAGCCTGTATTTGGGAGAGGTTCGCCTGTGGAATAAATATTTGTGACAACAATGTCATTATTCCCCGATATATAATTGTCGCTATGGCTTCTTTCTATTGGAAGCTCATTTACGGTGCCACTGTCAAAATCATAATAATATAATGTTTTTTTGCCAATTTTATTTTGGTTTCTCGGCTCATTGTCATATGTATTGCACTCAAATACAATACCGTTATCCCATCCTCCAAAGCACATTATTTCGGTTCCGGTCACAAGCTGGTCTGCAACATATTTATATGAGCAGGTATATGCGGTTTTTCTGTTAAAGGTGTTCAAATCGTAATAGAAAAGCTCGTCATTAACGGTTTCGTCGTCAGACCTGTAAGCCGTAACAATAAGCCTGGAACCAGCCACGCATATTTTAGGATAATACACAGAATATTCTCTGCATAATTCCTTTACATTATTATCCAAGCCTATTATGGTTATTACAAAATATAATCCAGCTTCATCACCGTTAAAGTCACATATTATTAAATTGTTGTCACATACTCTTGGCTTTAACAATATATAAAAATTTGAAATGTTGTATATTAATTCCGATTTTGAGGTCTTTCTGTCATACCTGTAATATGATATGATGTCGTCATCGTCATCTAATGGTCTTTGTATAGAGTAGAATATATAATCATCTGAAAATCCACATATCGCACAGGCATCGTTTTCAGTTATCCCTATGTCAGGCTTTATCTGCTGTTCTGAATAACTGATTGATTGTGTGAGTTTTTTTCTTTCTTTCAAGCGGTCAGAAGCAGACACGGTGCTGCGCTTATCTGTTGATGTCTCCGTTGTTGTGAGGGTTTCATAATTTTCAACCGATTGCTGAGTATTTGAAGCTGTCTGACCGCATGATGTCTGTAGAATAATCATCAAAAATATCAAAACAGAAAGTCGTTTCATTATTAGAATCTCCTTGCTGATACTGAGCTATTAATAAATTACCTGTAGCATCAATGATACTTTTACTATAACATTTGAGATTATTTTTTCAATACATTTGGACAAAAGGTCATTTTTTTGCCTTTTTTGGTTGTTTTGGGCGTTTTGATAAATAAAAAATACGGCTATGCGTGACTAATATTTGACAATTAGCGCATAGCCGTGTTACTTAATATTCAGTTTTTATTTTTGAGGATACATTGTTGTTATTGATTTTTTATTTCGTTTATAACGTTTTCCTTTGAAATTGCATAGCTTTCGGCAATCAGGCTTGCTATTTCTTCATCAGGCAGACCTAAGCGCCTCAACATTGCTATGCTGTTTTT
>CANQHZ010000046.1 GCA_947623805.1 uncultured Lachnospiraceae bacterium
ACAGGAGATACGTATTGTACTGTCTGCGGGGAGCTGGTGCAGACGGGAAGCAGAATCCCGGCTCTTGGGCATGATTACGGGGAAGGCGTTGTGACAAAAGAGCCGACCGCGGCGGAGGCAGGAATCAGGACCTATACCTGCAAACGCTGCAATGACAGCTATACCGAAGAAATACCGAGGATTTCCGGGTCAGGCGCCACCGGAGGAAATGCTGGCGGCGGGAGCGTTTCCGGCGGCACAGGCGGAAATGTTTCTGGAAATGCAGGAAGCGGCAGCAGCAATGCAGCAGGAGGAAATACCGGGGATAACGCTGCCGGAAATACCACAGGGAATGAACCGGACATGAATGGCAGTCCTTCCGGCAGTCCGGGCAATGGCGTCACGGCAGAGACCAGACCGGACGGCACAAAGGTAGAGACAAAGACGGAAACGGCTGAGGACGGGGCAGTAAAAGAAACCGTAACAGAGACTTCCAGGGATGGCAGTACAGTGAAAGAAACTGTGACGGAGACTTCCGGGGATGGCAGCACGGTGAAAGAAACTGTGACAGAGACCCAGACGGACGGCACGGTATCTTCCACGGTGACAGAAACCAGGGCAGACGGCTCTAAGACGGAGAAGAAAGAAGTTAAGACATCGGATGAGACTACGTTGGTTGTGGAAGCGGAAACGCGGACAGACGGTACGACCGCGGCAAACTCGGTCATTAAGACAGGCACGTCCGGCCAGTCCGGAACTGTAGAAATTGCGGAAAGCCTTTTGAAAGCGGTTGCAGAGGACAGCAGAATTAACAGCGTTGTCGTGGAAATCACCGACACGACGGTCAATTCTTCCGAAAAGAGGAATAAAAACACGGTTGTGAATGTGGAGATTCCGGAAGTGGAAGGCGTGAACGTAGAGAAGGTGGTCCTTACCAAAGACAGTATCACGGCAGCGAAGGATTCCGGGAAAGGGCTGAAGGTCAATGTGACAAACGGCGTAACTGGCAGCAGGGCGGAAGGCTATGTTGTCACCATCCCTGCAAAACAGCTTGCGAAGATTTCTGAAAATGTGGAAGAAATTAACATCACCATCGCAGTGGAAAAGGTTGCTGATGTTGCCAATACTTCCAAAAAGGATAACATCACGGATCTGGTGACAAAGAGCAAAGGCAAAAAGGCAAAGACCTGCGTGGTGGAAGTCGCAGAAAATGCCGAGGTAACAGCAGGCATGAATGTAAAGATTCCTGTGAAGGAAAAAGCAGGGAACAGCGATAAGGTTTACATTTACAAATATGATAACAAGACCGGGAAGCTGGTGGAAGTAGCGAACAGTAAGCAGAAGGTGGCAGAGGACGGGACCGTTTCCATTGCGGCTGCCGGAGGCACGGACTATGTTGTTTCCGCAAAGAAATTAAGCGGGAAAAATGTGGAAACTATCAGGGACGGGATTTCCGTATCCGTATCGAAGAAAACGGCAAAGGCCGGGAAAGAAATTTCGATCAAGGTATCCCTGCCGGAAACTGTCAGCAGAAAAGCAAAATTCGGAGCAGAGACAGCAGTGATTACTTATAAGTGCAGCGACAGCAAGGTGGCGTCGGTGTCAAAGGACGGAAAAGTAACCACGAAAAAGAAAGGGACCGTGGTTATCACGACGAACATTAAGCTTTCCAGCGGGCAGAAAGTAACAGAAAAACAGAAGATAGTAGTAAAATAATGGTATTTTAAACAGGATGAAACCTCTTTGCGGGGTGCCCTCGTAAAAAAACAGGCAGGAATGTGGTTCCTGCCTGTTTTGTGCGTTCAATCCTCTAACAGCCTGTTAATGTCAGAGAAGTTAATAAGTAAATCATCATAGATATTAACTTTAACAGTGGAATCAAAGGAGTATTGGATATTGAGTATATCGCCTTCAAAATAATTGACTGTTACAGTTTTTCGGCGGGGATCTGCAATCCAATACTCACGGACTCCGGCATTTTTATAGTAATATAGCTTACGGATATAATCGTCGGCAGGATTGCCGGGGGAGACAATCTCAATGATGAAATCCGGGGCGCCGTTGCAGCGTTTTCCATCCAGCTTGTTTTTGTCGCATACAACCATGATGTCAGGCTGGACGATGGTAAGGGGGTTATCGTTCAGTTTTACATCAAACGGGGCGTGGAATACGCGGCAGGGGCCATGTTTGCTTTTGATATAGGTGTTCAGTATGGTGGACAGCTCCATGGAGATTGTATGGTGGCTCTGTGACGGGCTGGACATATTGTAGATTACGCCGTCAAAGATCTCCGCCCTCTCATCTTCCGGAAGAGCCTCGTACTGTTCTATGGTAATCAGTGCTGGCTGTAATGCTGGCATAAAATCGCTCCTTCCTGTTTATGTATGTGCTTATATACAGTATACTTGGTTATAAATAGTTTGTCCATAACCGGAATGGAAATAGGGAAGCAGTTACATAACAGTTCAGCCTGCACAAAATTTTGTTAAAATGCACAAATTTTCATTGACAAATGAGGATAATTTGTTATATATTATAATAAATTTGGTTTACACAGAGAAAATAGTAAGTCAAATTGCACAAACAAAATGATGTTTGATGTTGCAGGACGTCAAAGTCAATGGGCATGAAACAAAGAAAGGGGAAGATGTCTATGAGAAAACGATGGGGCAGGAAAGCGATAGCCTGCCTGACAGCAGCAGCGATGATAGGAACGATGTTCCCTCAAAGCGCAGATTTTATAGGGAAGGGGGTTCAGGCGGAGGAAGCTGAGAGCGTAACAACGGAAGATTTGCAAAAGGGGCTTTTGGCATATTATGGATTTGAAGATAATGTGCAGGATTCTGTCAGTGGCTTAACAGGAAAGGAAGTTACAAAAGGGACATTAGAGGAAGTAAGCGGTAATTCTACAATTTCGTATCAAGCTGGAATAAAAGGAAAGGCATTGAAAACGGCAGGTGAGGAAACAAATGGAGTGAAGCTGCCGGATATTAAAACAACAGGCGATGATTATACAATTTCCTTTTGGATGAATGTAACAGCAGCATCTGACTTTACAGCTCTTTTATTTACTCCGGATTTTGATGGGGAAGGGTATTTAAATGTTATGCCGCAAGGCTGGGGTGATCCTAAACTTTTTCCTCAGATAAGATTTCAGAAAACAGGAGCAGATATTGTTAATGGCATTGATCATACACAGGTATTAAATACTTGGAAAATGGTCACTTTATCTGTTCAGGGAGCAGAGCTTACGGCTTATGTGGATGGAGTTAAAAAGAGAGTTTTTATTAATCCAGAAACACTTGAAAAAGGAAAAGTTTTTCAGGGATTTTACAAGAAAGGCAAGCCATTGTATGTTGGGGTTAATTTTTGGGATAAAACTTACAATGGCTTAATAGACGAACTGTATGTTTACGATCGTGCATTGTCGGAAGAAGAAGTGGCTTTGCGTTATGAACTGGATAGGACATCAGAAAGCGGAAAGCAGCAGATCACAGATAACGACATCAATACTTATTATTCCGCAATCGTCAACGGTGCAGGAGTGTCTGTCCATGACCCGTCGATTATTTCAGAAACGGTAGAGGGAAAAACAACGTATTATGTATTTGGCTCTCATCTTTCTTTTGCAAAATCGACGGATTTAGTAAATTGGACACCGCTTACAAATAATATTAACGAAGATTTTGACACCTTATTTGCAAAGGAAGCAAAGTGGGCTTCTGGAGGCGAAGCCGGGTATGTGCTTCATAGCAGACAGACGAACAGTGGAAATATCTGGGCGCCGGATGTTATCTGGAATGAGCAGATGGAGAAATGGTGCATGTACATGAGTATCAATGGAAATAGCTGGAATTCTTCCATCTGTATGCTGACGGCAGATCATCTGGACGGTGACTGGACATATGCAGGTACTGTGATTTATTCCGGGTTTTCCAAAGAAAATTACCATAATTATAAAGATACCGATTATGAACAGGTAACAGGAGATACAGGATTAGCTGACAGGTATGTAAGAGATTCTTATAATGCAAATAAAGCGTGTCAGAATACGACATGGAATAACCGTTATGGCGCCCATGCAATTGATCCATGTGTATTTTACGATCAGTCCGGAAAACTGTGGATGACCTATGGTTCCTGGTCAGGCGGCATTTATATAATTGAACTGGATCAGAAAACGGGTTTCCGGGATATTTCTCATAAATATGAATATGTGGCTGATGGGGATAATCCGTCGGATCCTTATATGGGAATCCGGATTGCAGGCGGCAATAACGGCACAGGAGAAGCTTCTTATATCCAATATATTAACGGCTATTATTATTTATTTGTTACTTATGGAGGGCTGACTGCGACAGGCGGCTATAATATGCGGCTTTTCCGGGCTGAAAATGTGACTGGCCCTTACAAAGATGTTTCCGGCCAGAATGCTGTTGGACAGCAGGGGAATGCAGATACCAATGTCGGGCTTCGCGTGATGGGATATCATAAATGGAGCTGGTGGAGTGCTGCACAGGTAGCGCAGGGACATAATTCTGTTTATTATGATGAGAAAACAGGCGGCATTTACCTGTTCTGCCATACCAGGACAGATCTTGGGAATGAATGGCATTATATGATTGTCCATCAGATGTTTTTAAATGAAGATGGATGGCTTTGCACATCGCCATTCCAATATGACGGAAAAGAAACTTTGGCAAAAGGTTTAACAGCGAAAGATGTCGCAGGAATTTACGAAATGACTCCAATGGCTGCGACAAAATATGCATCATTGGAGAGCACGCCAAATTATGTTTTGGAATTAAAGGAAGATGGAACAATTTCCTGTGACGATCCTGCCTATGCAGGCACATGGGAATTTGGAAAAGAACCTTCTAACATCACAATGACGTTAAATGGGGTTGTTTATAAGGGCGTTCTGGCAGATTCTACGCTGGAAGGAATTGGAAAACAGACGCTTTCCCTGTCATTAATTGGCTCTTCGGGAAATGCGGAGACCGCATTATGGGCTGCCAAGCTTAGTGATGATATTATTGTTGTTGACAATGTGAAAAATATTGCCATGCCATCAATTATCAATAAATCTACGGTTCTTCCGAAAGCGGTTTATGGGGCTGAGCTTACATGGTCCGGAAGCGTGGACGGGGTTGTGGCTGCAGATGGGACAATTACCTTGCCAGAAAAGGCAACGAGCATGGATTTGACATTGACTGTAAAAAAGGGAAAATATTACTATGAAACTACAAAACCTGTCAATGTTATGTCAAAGAGTGCCGGGGATTCGGATGCCATTTTCAGCTACTTTGTTGATGATCCGCAGGATCTTTCTGTGCATATGGATCAGTCCCTGTTTATTAATAATCCATTTTTTGGAATGGATACCTCCAACGGCGTGTCCGTAAAATTTGATGTAGAGACAACAGGGGATGTTCATCAACTGGGGACAATCCTTTCTTTCATGGGAAATGAAGGGAATAACGGCAGGATGTATTTTACGCCTGGAACGTATTTAGGTTATAATGGTATGGGCGGTTTCTTTGACGCAAACCTGGATTTGTCACTGAATGAAGCCGGGGATAAGAAATATTGGCTTGCTAAGAATTATTTGAATACCGAAGGCGTATCAACGGTAGAAATCAAGATTGTTTCCACAGGGTTTGAAGTCTATGTGGATGGTAAGCTGGCGTATGACAAAACGGTTTTACTGTCCCCTGATCAGTCTACGGGAGCAGGAGATGTAAAAAATTACCTGAATGTGCTTGACTGGCTTTCTAATACTGCCAATAAAGTATATTTTGGTTATGGTTCTTTCTGGAACGGCGTGGGGTATGATGAAGCTAACTGCAAGATCAGCAATGTAGAATTTTACCTGCTGCCGGAAGAGGTTTCCACCCATTTGTATGAGCAGAATTATAATAAAGTAAGGGATGCCAAAGAAGTTTGGACGGATGGGTATACAGATTTTGTGTCTGTGGATAATGATACGGTTCATGGAAATTATATGAAATATACTCATGGAGCCAGCGGCAACAGGGGCATTTACATGACATTCCCTGAAAATGCGCAGCTTGCAGGAAATTATATTCTGGAGACAGATTTGGCGCTGCGGGCAGGAAGAAACGGCGGTTCCGGAGCTAATGCAGATACGAAATCACAATTTATTGTTACAAACAGCGAGTGGTCTGCAGGAAATGCAGTGAATGCAGGCTATGACAAAAATTATGTTTTAAAGCTGGGGACAGATGCAGATAACAGGACGACCTGGATTGTAAATGACAATGCAGAAAAAAGCTTTTCTGCAGAGCTGGGTGCATGGGTACATATCAAAGCTGTCGTGAATGCAGAGAACAAAACGGTTGAAGTGACGATTACAGGGGCAGATGGGGAAATTCTTTTCTCCGATAAAGTGGCTTGTTCAGGATCGTCAGTGCCGCAGGGCTTGTATGTCCTTGCAGGGCGCGGCGATAATATGATGGCCGTGGATAATACAGTTCTTGATTCTCTTATGATAAAAGTTGATAAGCTGTCTGTGGCGGATAAAGTATATGATGCAACAACGGCTGCTTCCATTAAGGAAATTACTTTTAGCGGTACAGAGGAAGCGGTAGATTATACGGCAGAAGCTTCTTTTGATACGGCAGAAGCAGGTGAGAATAAAAAAGTAACGGTAAAGATTGCTTTAACGAGCGGGAGTGCAGTTAAATATTCTTTAGAGCAGGATACCGTGGAAACAACGGCATCGATTGCCAAAGCAGATCCGGCATATACGCTGCCGACAGGTCTGACCGCCGTAGAAGGCCAGACGCTTAAGGACATCACGCTCCCGGCAGGCTTCTCTTTTCAGGATGCTTTAACAACAAGCGTAGGAGAAGCAGGAACCCATGAGTTTGAAGTTATCTTTACACCGGAAGACACAAAAAATTATAATGTTGTCACAGGGATAAAAGTAACGGTAACAGTTACGGAAAAATCCACAGGCGGCACGGGTGGTTTCGGCGGCGGCACCATTAGCGGCGGCACGGGAAGCGCAGGAAGCAGCAGCTCTACAAATACGGAAAATAACGGCGGAGACAGTACGCAGCCTGATAACAGCGGGGATAATAATACTCCTTCCACGAATCCTGAAAATAATGTCACAACAGAAACAAAGCCGGATGGCACGGTGGTAGAGACAACGACAGAGACGGCTGCGGACGGGACAGTAAAGGAAACGGTGACGGAGACGCAGACGGACGGAACGGTATCTTCCACAGTGACAGAGACGAAACCGGATGGTTCCAAGACAGAAAAGAAAGAAGTGAAAATGGCTGACGACACCACATTGCTTGTAGAAGCGGAGACGAAAGCGGATGGCACTTCAACGGCAAAATCAGTGATTAAGACAGGCACAACCGGGCAGTCCGGAACAGTAGAGATTGCGGAAAGCCTTTTACAGGCAGTTGCCGAGGATGACCGTATGGATCGTGTTGCCGTGCAAATCACCGATACTACGGTAAATTCTGCGGTAACAGGAAGCAAGAATACAGTAGTCAGCGTGAATATTCCTTCGGTAGAAGGTGTTGATGTGGATGTGGTGCTCAACAAGGACAGCATTACGGCTGCGAAGAGCTCCGGAAAAGGGCTGAAAGTCAATGTGGCAAACGGCGGGACGGAAGGCTATGTTGTCACCATTCCTGCAAAGCAGCTTGCAAAGATTTCCGGTAATGTGGAGGAACTTAATATCACAATTGCCGTAGAAAAAGCAGCGGATGTTTCGGATGCTTCCAAGAAGGATACAATCACGAATCTGGTAACAAAGAGCAAAGGCAAGACAGCAAAGACCTGTGTTGTGGGAATAGCAGAAAATACAAATGTAACAGCAGGCATGAATGTAAAGGTTCCTGTGAAAGAAACAGCGGGAAACAGCAGTCAGGTTTATATTTACAAATATGATAAGAAGAGCGGAAAGCTGGTAGAAGTTGCCAACAGCAAGCAGAAAGTAGCGTCGGACGGAACCGTTTCCATTGCGGCTAAGGAAGGTACGGATTATGTGGTATCTGCAAAGAAATTAAGTGGAAAGAATGTAGAGACTATCAAAGACGGTATTTCCGTATCCGTATCGAAGAAATCAGTCAAGGCAGGCAAAGCGGTATCTGCGAAGGTATCCCTGCCGGAAACTGTCAGCAAAAAAGCAAAATTCGGTACAGAAAAAGCAACGATTGCTTATAAGTCCAGCAACAGCAAAGTAGCGTCGGTATCGAAGAACGGCAAAATTAAGGCAAAGAAAAAAGGAACCGTAGTGATTACTGTAACGGTGAAGCTTTCCAGCGGGCAGAAAGTGACAGAAAAACGGAAGATTAAAATAAAATAAATTTAGGAATAAATTAGAGTACAAGAAATACTTGGCTCGCAGGTAAATTTTCAGGGACTGCCGCAGAAAGAGCGGCAGTCCCTTTTGAAATTCTCGTTTTTATAAAAATAGTCATGCTGAAAAAGATTAAAAAGTTAAAAAGTATAGTCCCGGTTGGCTCCTACTAACCCCGCCGCGTCCCTTGCCTTTAAGTCCTTTTGGTAAGGATTGGATTCATTGGAGTATTTAATGGTGGTGTTGGTGGTGCCGCCGGAAACATACGTGCGCCCGCATTCCGGGCAGATGGCAGTATGGATAGAAACAGAAGCATTGACGACCTTTCCGTTATTTTTTTCTGCTTTGGCATAGGCATTGGCGACATGTTCCCCTTCATGGGCGCGGACAACGGCGCCTGCGGCGTTCGGGGAAATATGAGCGGCGGCTTTAAAGGAAACGTTCCCCTCGTTGGAACCGTCCTGATATTTGCGCTCTTTACAGGTCTGGCATTCTTCCGGAGAGGATCTGCGTCCGGGCTTTTTGATTTCATCCGGGTCTGCGGCTTTTTTCGTTTCTTCCGCATTCTGGTTTTTTGCGATCGTTTGTGTATTTGAGGCATACGCTGCCTGCAATGGTGCTATTGCCATAGAAAATACCCCCTTTAAATAAAAAAGTTGTCTTTGTATTGCCTAAAATTGTAACATAACATGGGAAAAATTACAATTCTTTCTACTTTTTTTTGCGATAATTCTGTTATAAATGTCCATTGACTTTTTTTACAATCCAATGCTATACTTTCAGAGCAATGAAATAAAAGCGGTAAAGGATACGACACATGTGGTGCTTTGGCACGTAAATCTGATTACGGAACAAAACAGAAATATGGTGTTGTATTTTTTTGCGCTTTTATTGGCTGGCAGATGGAACCGCTGTGTTTCGTCTGGAGGCAGTTTAAGAAAAAAAGGAGTGTTTACTATGCCAAAAAATCAATTTCAAAGGATGATGTTTGCTTTATTGACAGTAATTATCACAGTACACGCGTATGTTTTTTACAGCCTGTACGTGGTGAATGGAAGCACGCTGATGGCGTTGAATGGAAAGAACAGCGTATTGGAGGCGATCCATGCGCAGGGCGGCGTTTATATGTTCGGGCAGTACCTTCCGATCTGGGCGGTCGTCTTGATTGAATTTGCCTGCGCTTACCTATTGGAAGTAGCGGTAGGAAGCCCATGCTCTTTTAAGCTTGCCAGCAGGGTATTTAATCCGAAAACAACGCATCCGGTGTTATTTGAATGCGCTATTATCTGCGCCACGGTGGGGATTATGTGTCCTGCCATGAGTTTTCTTGCAGCATTTATGTATTATCCATACTATGGAGGTTTCCATATAGTTACGCTGCTTGCAAACTGGTTAAAGCTTGTATGTTTTAACTTCCCATTTGCCTTTTTCACGCAGATGTTTTTTATCCAGCCGTTGGTGCGTACAGTATTTAAGGCTGTTTTTGTAAGGGATATAGAAACGGGAAAGACGGCAGTGGAAGCATAGCCGTATCTTAAAATGAAATAAAATGCCGGGCAGGATGGGGCTGCCGCAGTAAGGAACACAGGTACAGGATATCGTATGGCATATCCTGTATGCTCAGTTCTTATTGCGGCAGCCCTGTTTTTCTGCAATTAGTCTTTTGGCATAGCGCTTTTAGGCAGCCACGCGGCCAGACATTTCTTTTGAAAAGTCCGGTTTGAATTGTGACTTTTTACCTGCAAAAAATTCAGGATTTTCAAAAGAAACTGTCTGTGACAGTGGCGTTCTTTTTAACAGGCTTCAAAGACTGACTGCAGAGATATTTTATCAGGTTTTGACATTATATGGATGGTTTGCTATAATACTCTGGATGGAAAATTTTCGGTTACGGAAAAGAGGGCGTATCATGGAAACGATAAAGGAACAGTATGATATTATTATTGTGGGAACCGGGGCTGCAGGGCTGTTTGCCGCGCTCCAGTTCCCACAGGATAAGGATATCCTGATGATTACGAGGGATGCCGTAGAAAACAGCGATTCTTATCTGGCGCAGGGCGGCATCTGCATGTTGAAAAGTCCAGATGATTATGAAAGCTATTACGAAGATACCATGCGTGCGGGGCGGTACGAAAACAACCCCGATTCTGTCAGGATTATGATTAAGTCTTCCCCTGGAATTATCAAAGAACTGCTGGAGCTCGGCGTTGATTTTGAGCGGGACGAGCAGGGGGAGCTTTTATTTACCAGGGAGGGCGCGCATTCGACGTTCCGCATTCTCTATCATCAGGATGTGACGGGAAAGGAAATCACAAGCCGCCTGATTGAACGTATCCGCGAGAGAAGCAATATCCATGTGTTTGAATATACTACGATGTTAGACTGGATGATTGAGGAAAATGACAGCGGCAGTAAAAGGAAAAAGCGCTGCGAGGGAATTGTGCTGCGCTGTCAGGATCAGACCGTAAAAGCGGTGAAAAGCCGTATGACGATTCTTGCGACCGGGGGTCTGGGCGGGCTGTTTGCCCATTCCACGAATTTCCGCCATATTACCGGAGACAGCATTGCGCTTGCGCTGGAGCATGGAATAGAGATTCAGGATATCAATTATATCCAGATTCACCCGACGACGCTTTACTCCAATAAAGGCGGGAGGAGCTTCCTGATTTCGGAATCTGTCCGGGGAGAAGGCGCGATTTTATTAAACCCGAAGGGAAAGCGGTTTGTGGACGAGCTTCTGCCGCGTGATGTGGTGGCGACCGCGATTCGGGAAGAAATGGAAAAGTTTAACAGCCCTTACGTCTATCTTTCTTTAAAACATATGCCGAAAGAAGAAATTATGCACCGTTTTCCGAATATTTATGAACGCTGCCTGGAAGAAGGGTACGATCTTTCTAGGGAGCCGATTCCGATTACCCCGGCGCAGCATTATTTCATGGGCGGCGTGAAAACGGACACGGAGGCGCAGACTGGCTGCGATCGGCTGTATGCGGTGGGAGAAACCGGCTGCAACGGCGTGCATGGGGCAAACCGTCTGGCGAGCAATTCTCTGCTGGAAAGCCTTGTATTTGCGAAGCGTGCGGTGCAGAAAATAGAGCGGGAATTTGATCAGGTCAAAATTTCAGAAAAAGAAATCGATCTTGGCAGTTATCAGGACGCGGAAGCACTGCAGAAAAAATATAAACGGTTAGTTATGGATGAAATCAAGAGAAAGGATGAGGATTTTTATGTTAAATGGTGTAACAATGAAAATTAATGTGGACGAATATATTTTAAATGCGCTGCGGGAGGATATTACAAGCGAGGACGTGACGACGAATGCGGTTATGCCGCAGGCAAAGCAGGGAAAGGCGGAGCTTATCTGCAAGCAGGACGGCATTCTTGCCGGGCTTTCGGTTTTTGTGCGTACCTTTGAGCTTCTGGACGATACGGCGCATTTTGAAACAACAGTAAAGGATGGGGATTTTGTTTCAAAAGGACAGGTAATCGGTGTGCTTTACGGGGATATCCGCGCGCTGTTATCCGGGGAGCGGACGGCGCTTAATTATTTACAGCGCATGAGCGGCATTGCAAGCTTTACGCATGATCTGGCAGAAGAATTAAAGGGGACAAAGACAAAGCTTTTAGATACCAGGAAGACGACGCCGAATATGCGCCCATTTGAGAAATATGCGGTGAAAATTGGAGGCGGCTATAACCATCGCTATAATCTTTCCGACGGTATTTTGATTAAGGATAACCATATCGGGGCGGCAGGCAGTATAAAAAAAGCGGTGGAGCTTGCGAAAAATTATGCGCCGTTTGTCAGGAAGATCGAGGTGGAAACGGAATCCTTAGAGCAGGTGCAGGAGGCTTTGGATGCCGGGGCAGACATCATCATGCTTGACAATATGGATAAGGAAACCATGAAAAAAGCGGTGGAGATAATTGCGGGAAAGGCAGAAACCGAATGTTCGGGAAATGTGACAAAGGAACGCTTAAGGGAAATTTCGGAAATCGGCGTGGATTATGTTTCCTCCGGCGCGCTGACCCATTCGGCGCCGATTATGGATCTTTCCTTGAAAAATCTGGTGCCTGTGGAGTAAATAAAAATAATATGCGTGAAATGGAATTTAAAATGGAGCGGAACGGGCTGGTGGAAATCGGCCAGGAAGTGGAAATACGGGAGGGACGCCTCCCGTACAGTTATTACTATGTTGTTGAACCGGCAGTTGCAATGTCCGGAAATTTTTTATTCCGTGAACGCCTTACGGCGAAGACGGGGATAGTAAAAAATATTTTGAAAAAAGAAACAGGGACTTATCTTTTAGTGGAATTTGAGGATGAAAAAGAAATTCCTGCCAGTTTGTAAATCCTGGCGCTGTTTATGACAGGAAAGTGCCGCAGGTTTTTTTAAATAATTCTGTTTCTTTTGACGGCAGCAGATTATTTTTTGTGATGTCCAATATCAGGTTTTCCATGCTGCCGTTCCACCAGAAATTAAGGAATTTTCTGAAAATATATTGTTTATATGTCTTTTCTTCGACGATAATTTCATAGTGCAGGAATCGGCCGGCTTTGTAAGGGCGGACATAGTCCTTTGCTTCCAGGTGTTTTAAAAAAGTAGCGACAGTCTGTAATTCCCATACTTTTTCATGCTCTTTTGCCTGCCTGGTGATTTGGGAAAGAGTGCAGTTTCCGCCAAGCTCCCATATGGATTTCATGACAATTTCTTCGCTGGCTGTTAAAGGCTTCATGTGGTTTTTTCCTCCCTGATTTCTCTTGTTTTTATGCTGAATTATTTGGTATTTTTTAGTGTTAAAAACCGATATTTTATAGTATGTATTTTAGGCTTTTTAAGACTAAAAGTCAATAGGCTTTTTTGGTCTGATCTATAATATTTCCACAATTTGGATCTAAGGAGAGTGGAAATGTACCGTCGGATTAGAGAGCTGAGGGAGGATCATGATTTAACTCAGGTATATTTGGCAAAATTACTGAATGTAAATCAGCGCACATATTCACGCTATGAGACAGGAGAGCATGAAATATCACTGGCTTCCCTGACAAAAATAGCGGATTTTTATAATGTCAGCATAGATTTTTTGCTGGACAGGACAGATATCAGAGAGCCTTATCCAAAACCGAAAAATCGTTCTTAACATAATCATGCCATAATGATGTGAATGGTTTCTTTTGATTTTTTTTTCCTTTTTCCAGACTGTTTTTGAATTTTTTATTTCTGTAAAAATAATACGATCTGTTTTTTTATTAAAAATCATGATAGATGTAAATTATAAAATCAAATTTGGCAAAAAGATGGAAATCTGGCGGCAAAATCCGTTTTTCTCTTGTAAGAATTGTATGATTGTGATATAGTAATAGCGTGGGTTGATGTTCAATTGATACAAAAAGAATGGAGGATATTGCATGAAAAAAAAGGGATTGCTGCAAAAGTTCATCGGCAGTGCCGTGATAGCTGCCTTAGCTGTTACCAGTGCTGCCATGCCGATGCCGCAGCCAGTGCAGGCGGCAGAGGGTGATTATCATGAAAATGACTGGAGGGCGGAAGGCTCTGTGACCGTCCATGATCCGTCGATTGTGGTTGGATATGAAAAGGATGGAAAGGTTACCGGGAAAGAAACGGAGGGAAGTAAAAAGGTTTACTATATTTTTGGCTCGCACCGCGCTTTTGCAAGGACATACGATTTGCAAAATTGGGAACCATTTGAAAATAATATTTCCAAAGATTACCGCAGTATTTTTACTGATGGAGAAGCGTGGGCAAAAATGGGAGATGCCGCATATGATGTATCGGGAAATCTCTGGGCTCCTGATGTGATCTGGAATGAAGCTATGGGGAAATGGTGCATGTACATGAGCGTTAATGGAAATTCCTGGAATTCGACCATTGCGCTTCTGACTTCGGACAGCCTTGACGGGGACTGGAGTTATGTGGACACGATTATTTATTCCGGTTTTACAAAGAAGGGGTCACAGCATGATTATACCCTTACGGATTATCAGAAGGTGACAGGGGATACGGAGCTGCCGGATCGTTATCTTATGAACCAGACAACATGGAATACGGACTATGGCGCTCATGCGATTGACCCGTGCGTCCTCTATGATGATGAAGGAAATCTCTGGATGACCTATGGTTCCTGGTCGGGCGGCATTTATATGATCGGTCTTGACGAGAATACGGGACTGCGCGACTATAACCAGAAATATGATCTGGTAGAAAATGAATCCGATCCTTATATGGGCATCCAGCTTGGCGGCGGATGGTTCGCTTCCGGTGAGGCTTCCTATATCCAGAAGATCGGCGATTACTATTATATGTTTATTACTTACGGCGGGCTGACGGCAAACGGCGGCTATAACGTGCGCTGCTTCCGTTCAGATAAGATCACAGGCCCTTATGTCGATGATCAGGGAAAACCAGCGATTTATTCCCAGCGTGCGGCAAGCAACATTAATGGCTCTATCGGCGAGCGCATGATGTCCTATTATAAATGGAGCTGGCATACTTATGGCGAGGTGGCTCAGGGACATAATTCCGCTTTTGTAGATACGGACGGAAGAGCGTATATTATTTACCATACGCGTACCGATACGTATGGGGAAGAACATAAGGTGCGCGTGCATGAGCTGTTTCAGAATGAAAACGGCTGGCTGGTGGAGGCTCCGTTTGCTTACAAAGGGGAAACCCAGAAGGAAGGCGGTTATTCCGCAGAGGAAGCGGCAGGCTCTTATGAGGTTATTCTCCAGGGACCGGTTGTCAATGCACAGCTGGAAACGAATAAAGGCGTTGACATTACCTTAAATGCAGACGGGACGGTAACCTGCGCAACGGATAAAAATTATAATGGAACCTGGACAAAAAAGGACGGCTCTTATATGTCGATAACCCTGGGAGATACCGTATTTAACGGCGTCTTTGTTACCGGGACGATAGAAGGGACAAAGGAACAGGCTGTCTGCTTTACGGCGCTTGCCGATCAGCCGGACGGCGAAAATGCAGGGCGCTGCCTGTGGGGGGCAAAGCTTACGGATAACCTTTCCTCTTATATTGAAGGAAGGCTGGAGTTAAATAAAACAAAAGTCAGCATTGTCAAAGGAAAGACCTCGAAAATTAAAGTCATGGATAATGAATGGAGCGAGGTATTCTCCAAGAAGGCGGTATGGAAATCCTCCAACAGCAAGGTTGCAAAGGTAAATTCCAACGGAAAAGTAACAGCAAAGAAGGTTGGAAGCGCTACCATTACGGCGACGATTGGCGGAAAATCCATGACCTGCAAAGTAACGGTTAAGAAAAAGACGACAAAAAAGAAATAACAGCCGGGCATAGTATGATTCAGGAAAGGCTGCTGCAGAAACTGTGGCAGTCTTTTTCTGTGGTAATGAATCGTTTTAAAAAATCCATAAATTTGCTTTTGTCAGTTGTCTATGGTATACTCTTGTAAAAGCCGATCTTGATACGGGGCAGTTGGCAAGTTTTCCTGCCGGTCTGTTATACAAAAACGGCAGTCAGGCATATAATGGATTGACTGTTATGATATGGAGGTTGTTTTATGGAAAAGGATATAGCAGAGAAGATGAGCACAGTGGTAGAAACGCTTTTGGAGGATTACAGCAAGGGCAGGACGATTGATAAAATGGATGCGTATAACCAGCCCAATAAAGAGGTCATTGTCCGGCTGATGGATGAGCTCCAGAGAATTGTATTTCTCGGATATTATAAAAATAAAGAATTTAAGGTTTATACCACCAGAAACCACCTGACTATGCTGGTAGAAGATGTCATGTTTAATTTAAAAAAACAGATCACCATTGTATTACGGTATAATGATGATTATGTTGACGCGGATCTGGATGAAATCAATGAAAAAGCGGAGGAGATCACGTTAGAGTTTTTAAAAAGAATTCCGAAAATCAGGGAGTATATGGAGACGGATTTACAGGCAGCTTATGACGGTGATCCGGCGGCTTATAATAAAGATGAGATTGTATTTTCCTATCCGGGGTTTTATGCTATTTTAGTCAACCGCCTGGCACATGAGCTGCATGTCCTGGGCGTTCCGCTGATTCCGAGGATTATGACAGAACATGCCCACAGCCTTACGGGAATTGATATCCATCCGGGGGCGACGATTGGAAAATACTTTTTTATCGATCACGGAACGGGCATTGTTATCGGAGAAACCACCGTAATCGGCGACAATGTAAAGATTTACCAGGGCGTGACGCTTGGGGCGCTGTCCACGCGGGGCGGGCAGACACTAAAACATCTGAAACGCCATCCGACCATTGAGAATAATGTTACGATTTATTCCGGCTCGTCCATTCTGGGCGGAGAAACCGTGATAGGGGAAAATGCCGTAATTGGCAGTAATTCCTTTATTACTAAATCCATTAAGGCAGGGACAAGAGTAACGATTAAGAATCAGGAGCTTCAGTTCAGTTATGATAAAACACTCCATACGGAATCGTTAGAGCAGGGGGATGTTTGGTTTTATACCATATGATAAGGCGGTTTTTCGCAGGAAATGAGCGGAATTCAAGACCTGTTTGTGGGTCTCGGCGCGAGATTCGATCGGTGTCAGCAGATCGAATCTCTGCGCTTTTTCAGGTTCAGGGAATTTTTTTGTTACTGTCCTCGGTAATCCTCCCTGAAAAACGGCGGCTGTTTTTCCTCGGAAATAAGAAGATGGTACTGCTTCGGACGGCGGTAGGCGTTTCCATGCACTTCCCGCCCGCGGTATTCCCGCAGTTCGTCTATTGGGAATTTTGCAAGGTAAATCCCTTCCTGTTCCCCGGCTTCGATGATTAAGGTATCTCTGGAGCCTGGCTCAGAGGGGCGGTAAGCAATCCCGTCAAAAGCGGAGGAATGCCCGTTGCAGTCCGGCTTTCCTTTTGGGTAATTTACGGTTGCAATGCCGACCATATTTTCATATGCCCTTGCGCGCAGTTGGGAAAGGCGGTTGATTTCCATAGGGCAGGCATTTGGCACAAGGATAATTTCGGCACCTTTTAGCATCAGGATGCGGGCGCTTTCCGGAAATTCCCGGTCGTAGCAGATCATAGCCCCCGTTTTTATCGTTCCCTGTCCGGTGTCCAGATCAGTGACGAAAAATTCATTGCCCGGGGTAAGGCGTTTCTCGTCGCCAAAGTCGCAGGTATGTACTTTGGCATAAAGAAATTTTTGTGCGCCGAAACGGTCAAACAGGCAGAGGCTGTTTCTTGGCAGGGGATCATACTGTTCCAGAAATGTAATCCCGACTGCCATCGAAAGCTCTTTAGCAAGACTTCCGAAAGAACGGATAAAAGCACTGTCCGAAGGCAGGGAAAGTTTTTTTAGCTGTTCCATATTTTTCGGAATGGTATAGCCGACGCTCCACATCTCCGGGAACAGGGCAAGATCTGCGCCCATTTCTTTTGCTTTCCGACAGAAATGAATGCCTTTTTGCAGATTGCCTTCGATAGTCTGCTCCGGCAATAACTGTAATAAAGCGATGGTGAAATCATTCATAAAATCTTCTGGCCATCCTTTCTTGTTGGTTTTTGAATTTGCAAGGGAAAAATGATATGATAAAACCACAAAAAAAGAAGGGTTCCCCACTTTTCTTAATGGCTTTTTTGGATAACAGGCGTTCAGATATTTTTTGGCTGTAATCCATAACTTTAGTCTCCTTTTTCAGATATCATTATTGTCACTCCATCAGGATTGTCCAATACTTTTGCAATTATAAATCCGGCATCCTGTAATAATCTGTGTTCATGTTCCAGTGTCAGCGGGATGTCGAAATGGACAAACTGGTTATCGGGTATTAAATATTGCTTTCGCTTTTCCAGGTATACATTGCGTAAAAGTTCTTCTTCCTCATCACAGCAGGCAATGTAATCCCCCAAAATGAACACGCCGCCTGTTTTCAGCCCATGATAGATTTTCCGATATAATTCTTTCTTGCGCTCAGGCAGGAAATGGTGCAGGCTTTCAAAAGAAATCACAGCGTCCCATTTTTCATAGCCGGGATGATATTGGAAATAATCCCGACATACTGTGACAAGATGCTTGTCAGAATGTTTTTCCAGAAGTTTGTCCAGCATACTTTGGCATAAATCTACGCCTGTCACATGTATCGCAGGATTTTTTTGCCAGATATGATCCAGTTCCAAACCAGTTCCACATCCCAGATCTAAAATTTCCCGGCACTTAAAAGGCAGTAATTCGGCAAAAAGCTGGTATGATTTTTCCCAAACAGACATATGTTCTTCATAACCATCCAGCCGCTTTGAAAAAAAGTCAGCCATCTCTTCCAGCGGGGAGTCCGATGTGTCATGAAGCCATTGCTTTAAATCCTGTAAATATTTTTCCTGTGATTTCATGGTTATTTTCCTCCTTATCTGTATTTCCAGGCTTAGGATAATATATTCTGAATGGGAAAATGTCAAATCAGCAAATTCCCGCCAGGCAGATTAGCCTTGCATATTTGTTTTCAGAATCCTCTGCAACCATAATATTTCCCTGCTGTATATGATAGTCAATTCTTTTTGCATACCACCAGTCTCCTATGCCCACTGAATAACAACCCAGAATGTCGCCAATTAATCTTGCCTCTTTTATTGGTTTGCGGGTGATCTTTTTCCATAACAGGAAATCATAAAAATCCTCCGGGACACCGATAACTTTGCCATTAATGACTGTCCGGAGCGGGCTGTTATCCTCAGACAGTTCGCTCCACAGCATGGCATACATCCGTACTTCTTCTCTGGTTAATGTTTTTTCAAAGGGCAGGAATCCCGCAAATTCTTCCGCCGAAACATTGCCCCAGTTGCTGTAAGAAATAATGCTTTTCTTCCTTACGGTGTACTCCGGCAGCTTCACCACATGAATTTCCGTTTCATATTTCAACAGCATCTGGCACAGGCTGTAAAAGCCGCATCGGGAATAGGGAGCGTCACTGTACCAGATCCGAATTTCTTCACCATCCTCCAAAAACTGAATCAGCCGCTGTAATTCATTTACATAGACATCTCCGATTTGTTTCAGTTCCTCTTCCAATTCAGCGGATTTTCCGTACTGGTTCTGTGAAAATAAAGAATAGATAAGTTCTTTCCGATAAGAACTGCTTACAGGCTTTTTAATATCGCCTATGTCCAGCATAAAATTTAGGCATACCACTTCTTCTGCCGTTCCTTCTACCCATCCGGCAAAAGGTTTTTTCGGCGGCTTCTTTTTTCCTGCCATCCAAACAGAAGCCGGTCTCTTTACTCCGCCAATCACAACGGTATTCTTAGCGGCTTTCATGGAAGCCGCTTCACTTTCGCCAAATAATACCTCAATCATGCTTTCTTCCTCCGGAAATTATAAATTTCGATTTTTTTCACTGACATCATACCATAATCACGCTCATTTTCCTATCACATTTTCATTAAATTTCTTCTTCCCTTCGCTTAGTCCTGCTGTCTGCCTTTGTTTCATACATCGCCAGTTTGTGCTGCTCTCAATATGATGTAATCGTTGACATTACACCCGAAATAATATATAGTATAGCCAGAGGTGTTAGATATGAAGATTACGTCAAGATTTACTGTGGCTGTTCATACTCTGCTCGCAATTTATGTTCTTGGAAAGGAATACAAAATGACGTCGGATTTTATTGCGTCAAGCGTTAATGTAAATCCCGTTGTGATACGGCGCACGCTTTCGAGCCTGAAAGCGGCGGGAATGATCGACGTAAAGGCGGGGAGCGGCGGCGCGCTGCCTGCAAAGGACGTGAACGATATTACGCTTTACGATATTTACATGGCGGTTGACTGCGTGGAGGGCGATCTGTTTAATTTTCATGAAAACCCAAATCCGAAATGTCCTGTGGGAAAAAATATTCATGCGGTGCTGGATTCGCATCTTTCAGATGCTCAGATGGCATTGGAAAACGAGCTGAAAGGTGTAACTCTCGCTGATTTGATGGAACAGTTAAATTTATTGATATAAATGTTTGTATTTTTTTTGTTGTAACTATTGACATTACAATAAAACCATACTAATATATAGTTGTAATCAAAATGATTACAACTATATTATTTGAGGAGGTCTTTCTTATGACAAATTACAGCAAGGTAAACGTAAATGGTACGGACAGAGTAGAACTGCACGACACGCTCGGACTTACCGGAGCTGAGGTAAGCGTCAACTTCATGCCTGCGGGCGCAGGTGTGCCGTTTGTTCATGCACATAAGCAGAACGAGGAAATTTACATTATTCTCGAAGGCAGGGGCTGCATGGAGATTGATGGTGAAAAGGTCGCTCTTGAAGCGAATGACTTTCTTCGCGTATCGCCGGAAGCAAAAAGACAGCTTTTTGCAGCTGCGGATTCTTCCATCAAATACCTGTGCGTTCAGGTAAAATCCGGTTCTCTTGAAGAATATACGGCAAATGACGCAGTTATGTCCTGATAATTGCACAGAAAATTGAAATGATGACTTGATGAGCCAAAAGGAGGCTTCGCACAAAGTCCCTTTTGGCTTAAAATCAAGAATGAGGTTAATGGCACACGTTTTCCGCTTTGCCCTGTCGTACTGTTTTTATTCATAAATTTCTCCTTTACGAAACAAGCCGGATTTATTTATGTTGTGGATATTCAGGCATCAAATCAATCAATCTTGCTGTCCGCCCTTCTTTATCCAATAGAATTTCAATATTTTCCACATCTCCGCCTAAATGCATCATAAATTCTCTGCAAATACCGCAGGATGGAATTATATTTCCATCTTTATATACTGAAATCACTTTTGTAATCTCGCTTTCGCCATATGTAAGCATTGTTGATAAAGCATTTCTTTCCGCACACATCCCTATAGAGCCGTCTGTATCAATGCATATGCCCTTATAAATATTACCTTTTTTCGTGAGTACGGCAGATGCCACACTCCCTACCCACATTTTATTTGAAACATCACGGGGATTCAAAACGCTCATTGCCTCTTCATATAACTTTTCCCATTCTTTGTTCATTGTTTTACCCTCCTTAATAAATGCTGCTTTGTTTCACTCCCATAATACTACAAGCACACCCATTTTCCTATCACATTTTCATTAAATTTCTTTCTCCTCCGCTTAGCCCTGTTGTCTGCCCTCGTTTTTGCTCCACACGTTTATGATATTTTCATCGATGAGTTTTTCTTCCTAGGCAAGTCTGCGGAGAATCCACCCAGTGCCGCCAGCTTGATACTATGTTGGACAGCATGAGCGATATCTCTTTTTTCGCACTCCCGGTCAGGAATGCTTTACTCCCTGCAAGACGCTGGGAGTAAGCTATACCGAGGAAGCAATAGCGGATCGAATCAGCGGCAAGCTGAAAAAGCAGCTCTGGGAATATGATGCCGTCCGGCAGAATATCGACAGTATTTTGCACCCGGCGCAAGGGCGGGATAAGGAAAAAACGCTGTAAAGCATCCGACATACGTACATTATTTTTAATGTGTGGTTGTCGAAAGGGGCGATGCTTATGACAGACAAAGAAAGAATGGAAAAACTAATTTTATTAAATAAACCGCCGTCTTTTTTGTTTTATTCTTGCGAGCAACGAGCCAAGCGGACGTGCAAGCACGTCCATTTGGCGACTGCCGCAAGGGTCAAATACCCCGCTCTTGGGGCGAACAAACTAAGAACAAGCTAAGTCATGCCCCGTAGCTTGTTGTGGGGTATTTGACTCAGTACTGCTTCATAACTCATATCATCGGGGTTAGTGCATGAAAAATCATGCATTAATTGCTCCTATATTTGCCATTCACATATAGGATATGCGAACCGTCACCAAACAATAATTATGGAAATGTGCATAACAGGCTACGGAATCTCCCTCATTTCTTTTTCATATGTCAAAGGTACAAGATAGAAAAATTTACAGCCGTATGCTAAAATGATACAGAAAACAACGAAAAAATTCCCCAACCAGTGGTTGAATCTCCCCAATCCAACCATTGGTTCGTGGGAAAAACATATCGTTAGGCGTATCGTTTAAGGCGAAAGGAGAAAAAAATGATGAATCAGACAGAGATTGGAAAATTCATTGCCAAATGTCGTAAAGAGAAAAAACTGACTCAAGCGCAGTTGGCAGAAAAATTGAACATTACAGACAGGGCGGTATCTAAATGGGAAACAGGAGTTTCACATAGTTAAGGATATTGCCCCAACAATCCACGCTTACGATAACTTTGGAACAATCATAACTATACAGCCATTAAAGGAGCGTCCAATTTTGGGGCGCTCCTTTGGTTCTATAATTCAACAATATTCCATCCAAGTGTTGATAGAGCAGATTGCTCTTCGGGAGTAATAGTATCTTTTCGCAGCGCCATACAGATTAGCCCTCTTGCTCTGGAAAGAGCAACATATTGGCATTTCAAACGCATAGCATTTCTCAACTGTATTTTCTTCTTTGGAGGGGTGTTGCATAACCAAGGTATAATACTAGGAATATTTCGATCATGCCAAAAGGTATCTAATACAAGTGTAGCCAAATGAGTTTTCCCTTTTTCGGAATGTATACTTGATAAATGAATATGAACACTTCTGCCGCTTGTAGGACTAGTGTAGGTAAATACATTTTGCGAAGTTGAGACTTCTCCGCCTTCATCGTTGTTGGCAGAGGTGTCATCGGCATCATCAGTCCAATCGAAAAACTGGTTTTCCGATTTTCTTATAGCAAAATATTTCTCTAGAATAATCCACATCTTATCAATAAACATATACCATTCCGCTTTATTTAATATTGATAGATTCTGTAATTTTAACAAATCCAATCTAAAATCCACAGTTTTATCACTCGGTAAGTTTTTACATAATGAATTAAATGCCTTTCCCGATAACGATAGTTTGTTATCCGTATTATGAATCATAAACCATCTCAGTCCATCGGATATTGATTCTACTAATTCAAAAGTATTGCCACTCTTTTTTGCCGCTCGCATTCCTATACGAACATATTCAATTAAAGTTTGCGGTTTGTAGGAGGATTTTGACCTGTTGTGATTATAATCAGACCAATAATCCCTAACTCCGATAGGGTATTTTTCATTAGTCGGATCACTTTCTTCTGACGTATGAACCATCCCTACGGCATAGCACTGCATTCCTTTGGAATCATCAAGGTCTTCATCGGAAAAGCAACAAAGCAAGTGTTCGGCATAAGCAGGTAATACTTTTGATGTATCTGTACCGAAAAGGAAAATTGTATGTTTGTTGCTGATATTGCCATATTTTGAGTAATGCCCTGTTAAGCCATGTATTTCGATTCCTATTGGATCAATCAAGTGTGCAATACTTTCACCAAATCGTAAACTACTTGAAATTGTTAAATATTCTCTTTCAGGAAAGTGATTGCTGGATTTACTATTATAATTTTGAAAAATTGCTTGGTTTGCATCACCAAATGCTTGTCTAAGAGATAGTGTCGGATTATTAAAACAACTTTCAATTAAATTCCATTGATAATCACTAGTGTCTTGTGCTTCATCGATAAAAAGTAGTGGGAATCTAATTTGAAGCGCGTTTGAAATATAACTGCTATGATTTATAGCATATTTTGCGACATATAGTATTTCGTCAAACGTAAAAAAGCCTTCTTGGAATGATTTTTTTACGCAATTCATAATGTTTATATAGGAAGGTGCAGTTTCTTTACATTTTAGATTAAGTGCAATCGGAAAGGATACAGCCTCACATGCAGATTCCGAAAGTCCCTTGTTTTTAATATAAGCTTTTGCTATATAATTGAGTCGGTTATATCTCTTTGACAATACATATTCGGTATCTATAACAGTTATAGGATATCCATTGGAGCGAAGCCATGGTTTTGCAACAAATGTATCAAAAAAGGAATGCAATGTTCCTATAAAATGTGGGTATGATAATAGACGCCTGCCAACATCAGTATTTCCTAATCTATTTTCAATTTCTGTCCTCGCAGCATTTGTATGAGAAAGGACGCATATCCCCTTATTAGAATAAGGCCATTTTCTTGCAAGAATGGCTAATTTTGCAACCAAAGTAGTTGTTTTTCCGCTTCCAGGAAAAGCTTGAATATCTATGTTTTTAATATTCTTAATAATTTGGCGTCGTTCTTCATCAAATGACAGATTTCCAAACAATTGCTCTACTTTATCAATATCATCATCCGTTATTTCTATTTCTTCAAATGGTAACATAGGCATATCTCCTATTAAATCAGATAGTTAATAGCATCTTTGATATAATTTGGTAGCTTGGTAGCTAACGACTCAATATCATGCTCGTATTTCTTCTCAATAATAAAAGCTAAGTGTTGAGCAACTTCTGCTTTTGATATACCCCTCGTTGTAAAGAAACTATATAGGTATGCTGCCTTGCTTTCCAAAGTAGGGTGTTCCATATACTTTCTTTTTATCTCAGCCAGTTTAGCATCTTTATTCTTTTCTACATACGCAACAGTAACTATGGCTTCAATGAGTTCATCTGCTAATCCGGAATATGCAAGATCATATTCAAATGTCCAATGATCCGATACAAAAGTTTTAACATATTGTCCATCGGCTTTATCACATTTCTCTTTTATATGTGCATCTTTTTCACAAGACGTAGGGAAGTCGGATTCAGCTCGCCAATTACGATCTTCAACGTTGGGCCATTTTGTCTTATCCGAATAATCCTGTTTAATACAAAGTGCAGGAGCACAATCAGGCATTACATCTCTATCAGTAACACATGCAACCTTTACTTCCAAAGTATTACTTTCATCAACACGCTGAAATATTCTCGCGAAACGCCGCATCCCAACGCCACGTACATTAACAATTGAGACACCATATTCCGTAAAATCTTTATGAAGCAATTTAGCTACGACTGGAATAAACAGTTCTTCAGAAGGACCTTCTACTATCATAACAGCCTTAGCAAAAAACAAATTAGCTTTGGTTGCATCTAAATACCTTTCAAGAAAAATATAATCATCGTTATCTAATTTTGTTTGACCTTTTCTTAAAGAATACGCCTTAGCATCTTTGATGATGGTAACGCTTTCAAGGTTAACCACTGATGCCATTAGAGGAGAATGTGTTGTGATAATGATTTGCTGGTTTCTTCCAGTAGCTTCTGCCTCGCTCTGGAGCGATTGAATTAATCTTAGTTGTCGCTGTGCATGGACATGAGCTTCCGGTTCTTCAATTAGAAGAAAAGAGCTACCTATATTTCTGTTTAATAATAGTTCGCATGCCATACTAAGAATATTACTAGTCCCAAGACCGATTTTGCCCGTGCTTCCATTACTATGGGCATCCAGGTCAAGTTTTTCCAGCAGTGAAATAAGCATCTTATCGTCAGAGGCATTTGTGCCAGTAACTTCAAATCTTGTATCAATCCCGTCGCCTTTTAGAAGCATCTTGGAGTTCATAATAGTACCAATATCCTCATTGGCTTTCTTCAATTTTGGATGATTTGCAAGTAATTTGTTAGAAAGATTGGCTATGCCAGCTATCGATAAGGTTGATAAATCTATCCCATCACTATATTCTGAGATACCGTCTTTAATGCCTGGAATACCTTGTATTATTTGCGAAAGGCGTGAATTTCTTCCTGCCTGCATATTACTGTATGAATCTCTAAGCGGACGAAGGTATGTGACGCGGAGTAGTTCCCTTGCTTCTGGGGATAATGACGGACCGTCACCAGAAACACTTGTTGAAATACTAACAGATGGGCGTGGTGGAGTAAAATTTAGCAAATATTTACATGACCATTTAATATACAAACATGCCGTATCTTTACCATCAATTATTTCAGATGATAAGCATTCCAAAAACGCAGCCTGTTCGTTTTCTGAAAGATCTGAAAACTTTAATCGAATTCTAATTTCCAAATCTTTGTTTTCATTGTAAAAATCCGATGGCTCAATTCGATACCATGATTGATCTGTAGTTCCCATTACTATACGTATCGCGTCAATTATTGCTGTCTTACCGGAATCGTTCTGCCCAACAAATACATTAAGTCCCTTAGATAGATTTATGGTTTGTAAAGTGCCAAAACAACGAAAATTCTCAATTTGAACCTCTTGTAAATACATGATCTCCTCCTTGTATTTTCCTATATCAAATTATTTATGTTTTTTTGCTTCCTTTTTCCCCTTTGATTGCCCCCCACCTTTCATGTGCTTCGACTTTTTCAAAATCTCGATCAGTGTAACAAATTCTTCCTTTGTCAATGTATCATAGGGGATTCCAAGCTGGTTGCAGAAAATACGGGCTTGCTTTTCTTGGGGGCTTCCCTCGAAGCTCATAGCCTCTTGGAGCTGTTTTTGCACTTCTGCTACATGGGAATCTTCGTCGGCTGTTGTCGTGTCTGCCTTATGCTTTTCCCGAATGTCTTTTAAGATCACTGACATATCTTCAGCAGCAATGTGGCTGAAATAATCTGTTTCCTGTATCTGTGCGACTTCCAATGTCCTCACATCCAACTTGTTCTCGTCCGCCCCATCTTTTTCTAATAATTGTTTTCTCACGGCGGCGAGAACAGTGTTCATATCGTTGATCCGCATATCGGCAATGCGGTCTATGTAAATCTCTGCATCCACAAGGAACCGGCGGAAGTTCTCATGCGTTACCATCTCGCAGAGCAGCCGGTTGTTCAGTTTCCCGCTTTTTAATACGTCGATCATATCATCACTCAAATGCAGCTCATGCAGGGCTGTGTTTGGGTGATTTTTTGTTTCCGTCCGCCCTATCAGATAGTCAGTGGATACACCATAGAAGTCTGCCAGCGTTGCTATGGCGAAAGGGCTGATGTCCTTGTAAGCGTCCGTCTCGTATTTTCCGAGGGCAGACTTGGACAAGCCTGTTTCTGCCGCAAGCTGTTCGAGCGTCAGACGGCGCTCCACCCTCAAATCCTTCAATTTCTCTGGAATAGATAGCTTCACATACATCTTTGTGTACCCCCTTTGTGCGCCTATCCCATTATACCACATTCCTGTCCATAAGCGTGGAAATTTTTGATTTTTCGCCGGATTTCCAACCTCTTGGATATACGGGAAAGAGCGTGTTTTTTCGCTACAATGGTCATGTCAACAGACAATGCACTTTGAAAACAGCATGACCGTCTGAAAGGGATATGTTCTCCGGCGAAGTATCGCCACGATATGAGCGTACCAAGGGGAACGAAAACGCCGCCGTGAGATTCGGGGGCAGGAACGGCTTTCAGGGAGAGCGGCAAAACAGGGCTTTATCAAAACAACGAATAGTTTTGCGGCTTCATGCTTTTATCCCCATTCAAAAGCGTCACGCCGGACAGCGAACATATATCGCCAGTCGGCGCAGCTTTTCATGGAATAGCGTGAAGCCATGCGAAACAGCAAAATCGAAAATCAGGCTAATGGACAGGACATCGAGGGACGGTCAGAAAATTGAAACTGGCTGTCCCTCACACCACGCCCTGCGGCGATACGGCTTACTTTCACAGCAAACCACATACGCCGCAGGGCGAACAAAATTTGGAGGTATTTATGGACATCAGAAATGAAATCAAATCTTATATCGTCCGGGAGGGCGTAACCATGACGGAGATCGTAGAGAAGTTAGCGGACGAATACGGCTGGAGCGAGAGCGTCCCCAACTTTTCCGGCAAGTTGCAGCGCGGATCACTGAGATACACCGAGGCGGTGCAGCTTGCCGATGCGCTGGGCTATGACCTCGTTTGGGTCAAGCGCGGGAAAGGAGGCCGGTAATATCGCAGTTTACGGCTATATCCGGGTCAGTACCAAGGAACAGAACGAGGACAGGCAGCTTGTCGCGCTCCATGAGCTGAATATCCCGGAGAAAAACATCTATATGGACAAGCAGTCGGGCAAGGACTTTGACCGCCCGCAGTACAAGAAACTCGTGCGGCGCATGAAAAAAGACGATCTGCTCTACATCAAGAGCATTGACCGTCTTGGCAGGAATTATGGGGAGATTTTGGAGCAGTGGCGCGTTCTCACCAAGGAAAAAGGTATCGACATCGTGGTGTTGGATATGCCCTTATTGGACACCCGCCGAGGCAAAGACTTGATGGGGACGTTTCTCAGCGACATCGTTTTGCAGGTTCTCTCTTTTGTCGCTGAAAATGAGCGTGTCAATATCCGTCAGCGACAGGCGGAGGGCATCGCGGCGGCAAAAGCCCGCGGAGTGCGTTTCGGCAGACCGCCCCGACCATTGCCGGAGAACTTCCACAGCGCCTACCAGCGGTGGAAAGCAAAGAAAATCACCGGCACGGCTGCGGCGAAGGAGTGCGGGATGGCGCTCTCCACTTTCCGCTACCGGGCGGCGATTTACGAAAAAGCCAAGTTGTTGTAATGAAGTCATTTTTACAGAAACGTGTACCATCCTGTAACCTTTTACGCCTTTTCCCACTTTTCGCCGGATAGCGAAAATTTTCTCGACAGAAGTGTGGAAAAGACGACGGTTTTGTGCTATACTTATTTTGGTTTTATATGCGCATGGGTTTACAGGATGGTACACATTTTTGCCGGTAATGTGACATGAACTTAAATCCCTGCCAGCACGACTACACGGGAGGGATTTAAGTTTTGATTGGTGTCCTTTAGGGCGTGGAAATAAACCCCCGGTTCAACCGGGGGGAAGATAAAAAAGCTTTAGCAAAAGAAAA